>JAEYUA010000054.1 GCA_023433755.1 Bacteroidota bacterium
TTTTCAGGTGTCGGCTGGACCTTCGAACATCCTCAGGGCCCCTACCGTGTCACTTTGATACGCTCCAGTGAAAATAAAAAAGACACAATTAAACAATTGATACCAGCCCGGTCTTCTGCCACAAAGCCTTACAGGATCACTGTACCGGTGCTGGCAGGCGGACAATACCAGGTGGAAGGCTGGAGTACAGACCTGGTACCAAAAAAATTATTCTCTGCTTCACAAAATTTTGAATTCAGTAAGTCCACAGGAAAAAAAGCTTCCATTACCAAAAGACCCAACGAAAAATATCCCGGGCAGAATGGTGCGTATAGCCTGGTTAATGGGATTTATTCAAATAAAGGACTGAGTTATCCTGACTGGCTGGGCTGGATCGGTGATGATATGGTAGCTACAATCGATTTGGGAAAAATAACTTCATTTGATTCAGTGAGGATCCATACACTCGATCAGAATGGAAGCTGGGTTTACCTGCCTAAATATGTCGAAGTGCTGGTCTCCAATGATGGAAAAAAATTCACCTCTGTTGGAAGGTCAACCCAATTCAGGAATGAACACCTTACCATGGGATGGATCAATGTAAGCACAAAAGCAAAGAAAGCAAGGTACGTACGGGTGATAGCCAAAAACTATGGACTCATTCCCGCCGGGCAACCCGGCGCCGGTACAAGGGCCTGGCTTTTCTGTGATGAAATACAGGTGTATTGAAAAGTTCAAAGTCTTGAGTTCAAAGTTCAAAGTCACAGTAATCAGAGAATTGTGCGTTTGATATTTGCGATCATTAGTTTGAATTCTGGAATTTGAGCAGCTGACTTTGAACTTTGAACTAGGAATTTTATCAGTTATGAACCAGAGCTTGATTTTTGAATTTGAACCGCTGTCTTTGAACTGCCCCTGCGGGATTATGCGGTTAACCCTTTCCGTTTTGTGCGGTTTTTAAACCATAGCGCTTATCTTAGTAGCCCAGAATAAAACACATGCAAAACCCGACCACTGATATCAACCTGATTGATGCTTTTGAAAGAATACCGGTTAAAATATTTCCTGATCCGAAAGAAGGATCAAAATACGCGGCATCAGAAATTGCCCGCTTAGTAAAAGAAAAACAATCCAGAAATGAAAATCTTGTATTGGGACTGGCAACAGGATCTACTCCCCGCTCTCTTTATGCGGAACTGGTGAGAATGCATAAGGAAGAAGGATTGAGTTTTAAAAATGTGATCAGTTTCAATCTTGATGAATATTATCCCATTGACAATGATGCCTGGCAAAGCTATAACAGCTACATGCACCGGCACCTGTTTGATCATATCGATATCGCACCTGGAAACATTCATATTCCCAATGGAGAACTTCCAAAGGAATCAGTCAAGAAACATGGAATTGAATATGAAAAATTAATAGAGGAAGCCGGTGGTATTGACCTGCAGATTCTTGGAATTGGCAACAACGGCCATATTGGTTTTAATGAACCCGGTTCCAGTATTTATTCGCGTACAAGACTCATCAATCTTGAGAACTCAACACGCCTGGCTAATGCTTATGAGTTTGCGAACATTTCGCAGGTACCAAGGCTGGCCATCACTATGGGCATCAGCACCATTCTCAAGGCAAAAAAGATCATATTGCTGGCCTGGGGCCCGGGAAAAGCACCGGTGGTTCAGAAAGCAGTGGAGGGTAATGTTACCGAACAGGTTCCCGCCAGTTTATTGCAGCAGCACCACGATACAAGTTTTGTACTGGACCAGGCGGCGGCGGGTGAACTCACCCGTTTTAAATCACCCTGGCTCACCGGGGAGATCCAGTGGGATTCCAGAATGATCAAAAAAGCCGTGGTCAACATGGCTTTGAAACTGAATAAACCTGTTCTTTCCCTCACCAATAATGATTATAATGAATTTGGCCTCGGTGACCTGATCGTAGAAGAAGGCGATGCATACGAAATCAACCTGCAGGTGTACTACCTGCTGCGTGATTCCATTACGGGCTGGCCCGGTGGCAAACCCGATGCACACCTGCCCACCCATCCCGAACGTTCCGAACCCTATCCAAAACGTGTGATCATTTTCTCACCACACCCCGATGATGATATCATCAGCATGGGAGGTACCTTTCAGCGGCTGCACGACCAGGGCAATGATGTGCATGTGGCCTACCAGACTTCAGGCAATATTGCCGTGACGGATGAATTCGTGACCCGCTTCCTCGATTTCGCTGTAGGATTTGAAGAAATCGCGGGCATCAACAATGATAAATCTGAAAAGATTTTCGATGAAGTGCGTCATTATCTTTCCAATAAAAAAACAAACCAGGTGGATACGCCGCAGATCAGGGCCATCAAGGGTTTGATCCGTCGGGGTGAAGCCAGGGCAACCTGCCGCTATGTAGGTATTCCCGAGAAGAATGTACATTTTCAGAACTTACCATTTTACGAGACCGGCACTATAGAAAAAAACCCGATGGGTGAAGAAGACATCCAACTCACGATGGACCTGCTACGTGAGATCAAACCGCACCAGGTTTTTTGCGCGGGTGACCTGGCGGATCCTCATGGCACACATAAGGTTTGTCTTGATGTAGTGCTGGAAGCACTCAAAAGGTTAAAGGCGGAAAAACATGACTGGATTCAGCATTGCTGGATCTGGCTGTACAAAGGCGCCTGGCAGGAATGGAATATCGAGGAGATAGAAATGGCCGTGCCCATGAGTCCCGACCAGGTGATGAAAAAACGCTATGGCATTTTTATTCACCAGTCACAAAAGGATATGGTGCCCTTCCAGGGCAGTGATGCAAGGGAGTTCTGGCAGAGGGCCGAAGAAAGAAATGCCACCACGGCGGATTTATATGCCCGCCTGGGACTTACCCATTACGCGGCCATGGAAGCTTTTGTGCGGTGGAGATATTAAATGGCTGCCTGGTTTTAAATTTAAACCCGGTTTTTTGTTTTGCCTTTTGGCATTGAAAGCCTTATCCCCTATTTTTGCAACCCATTTGGACGTTTACCAGGTGGAGTATGGCCCCGTAGCTCAACTGAATAGAGCATCTGACTACGGATCAGAAGGTTTCAGGTTTGAATCCTGACGGGGTCACGAAGCCCGCTTTTATGGCGGGTTTTTTTTATGTTAGCCCCTTCCATATTTATTGATTGTAATCGAAAATATTTAATGCACACTAGACAGTGGCCAATGGCAATTGGCTATTGGCAAAATTGCATTTCCCCGTTTTAATAAGCGTACCCTGCATTAATTTTCTCATAACAACGCTTACCAATGTCTAAGTATTAAACTCTAGTGATTCATAGTTTGATCTGTTTTACTATGAATGGCCGGGCTATTATATTTCTTTGTATGGTGAAAAACCACCTGATCATGCCTCCTGAGGGGCAACCCAAACATAATATCCATCCTTCCAAAATCCTCAGGTCCATCATTGATGTGGTAGCCGCCATTGATTTGCAGGGAACTATAGTTTACATCAATCCATCGGCAATTGATCTCTACGGATATACTGCTGAAGAACTCACAGGCAGGTCCTTTGTAGAGTTTGTCCTGCCTGAGGACCTTCAGTACTGTTATAGATCCATGCAGGAAGGTCTGAATGGCGTATCCGGATCCAATTGGGAAAGCCGCATTGTTCACCAGAATGGCAGCATCATTCCCCTGATCTGCTCTGGCAGGTGGGATGAGGAAGACCAGTTGTTTTATTGCGTGTTGCGCAACGGTATGGAGAAAAAAGCAATGGAGGACCGGCTGGACATGGCAAGGCAGCAGGCACGAATCGCCCATTTTGAGTTTGATTTCACGGGTAAAAAACAAAATTATTTTTCCGGAAATTTTTTTGAGATCCTCGGTATTTCCAGGGATCATGAAAGGGATTTTGATTTTGAAAGTCTTCAACTCCTGGTGCATCCAGATGACCGGAAAGCCGTAATGGAAAAAGAATGGTTTCATCAAAAGCATAGCAAACATTCCATTGATTACCGTTTACTGCACGCTGACGGCAGCATTTCCTTTATTCACCGGGTAGCCTATCTCCACAAAGATGACAGGGGAAGCCTTGTAAGAATCATGGGTACCATCCAGGATATTACCGATCGCAAGCTTACTGAACTTGCATTGCAGCAAAGCGAGGCCCGGTTCAGGTCGCTGATAGAGTATGGCAATACCATTACAGGAATCATCAGTTCCGAAGGCCTGTATACTTATGTGAGTGATAATGTGGAAAGGTTGCTAGGTTATAATAAATCAGAACTCCTGGGTACAAGCGGGTTTGATTATATCCACCCGGATGACATCAACAACATGCTGACGACACTTGAATCCGCACTTACACGTGATGTTTTGTTATCACCTCAATTCCGTTTCCGGAACAAACAGGGTGACTGGCGATGGATGGAAGTTACCTTCATCAACCAGGTGAATAATCCATCCGTGAATGGTTTTATAGTTCAAAGCCGCGATGTAACTGAAAAAAAGTTAAAGGATGAAAAGCTGTTGCTTAGTGAAAAGAAATTCAAATCACTGATCCAGAACAGCGCTGATCTCGTAGCCATCATTGACCAGGATGGCACGTTTACCTATGTGAGTGATAATATTTTTTCCCAGCTTCAATATCGTCCTGAAGAAGTCATCGGGCGTAACGCTTATGATTTCCTGGTGGAGGAAGACCGGGAAAGAGTTGCACAGGAAATTGTAAAACTGATGTCCGGCACCAGTGAAGGGAAAGGTATCCAGCACAGGTTCCGCCATAAGGATGGCTCCATGATCTGGTTTGAGACCAAGGGCTCCAACCTGTATGGCCACTCCAGCATCAAGGGTTTTATGGTGAATACCAGAAACATCCATGAAAGAGTAAAGTTGCAGGAAAAGCTGAAGCAGGAAGAAGCCAATAAACAAAAAGAGATCACCGCGGCCGTGATCAGGGCACAGGAAACAGAAAGGTCACAACTGGGTCTTGAATTGCATGATAATGTGAACCAGGTGCTGACCACGGTGAAACTTTATAATGAAATGTACCTGACAGGGTATGTACAGGATAAAAACCTGCTGGTAAAATCAACGAAGTATACACAGGATTGTATCAATGAAATAAGAAGTATTTCCAAAAGACTTTCTGCTCCCACCCTCGGAAATATCAGCCTGAGAGATTCCATACGCGACCTCGTGGATTCCATCAATGATACAAAACGGCTGGAGATTATTTATTGCGCAGAGCAGTTGAACCAGGTATCTGTTTCAGAAGACCTGCACCTGGCTATTTACCGCATTGTACAGGAAGGAATCAACAATATTCTTAAATATGCTAAGGCTAAATCGGCATGGGTAAGGCTGGAACTTCAGAATAATCATATCCTGCTGATAATTGCTGATGATGGTGTTGGTTTTGATACCCGGAAAAAAAGAGGAGGCATCGGCATAACCAATATGATGACAAGGGCTGAAAATGTGAATGCAAAATTCTCACTGGTAAGTGCACCGGGGGATGGCTGCGAAATTAAAATTGCTTTTCCTTTATAAAAGCACCGGTTATCTTTTTAATCCAATAGAAAGAAGATTGAACAATTTAGTAGAGAATTGATGTAATGCTCGCACATCGTACCAGATCCTTCACCCGCAAATCATTCATTAGAGAACAATGTGTATCCGGCGGGTTCAGGATGCAGGCCCGCTGCGGTGCTGAGAGGTCCTTCGTCGCGCAGTTACTTTACTACAGAACAGTGCGGCTGAGGCGCTCCTCAGGATGACAATGAGTTAATGATAGAACGGTGTTTATAAGTTAGAGATCGAAAAAGATTTTTCTCCATTGTCGCGCGGTTACTTTACCAGAGAATAGTGCGGCTAAGGCGCTCCTCAGGATGTCACTGAGTTGATATGAGAACGATGTTTATAAATTAGATATAAGGAAATGCTTTTTCTTGCTAAAATTATTCGAAACGATAGCTGGATAAAATTTTGAATTAAGTTAACCCCTTGTCATCCTGAGGAGCGGAGTCGGAAGCACTGTTCTCTCAACAACATCACCAGCGATGTTGTTCAGGGGGGCGTTAAACAATAAGCCGGATAAATTTCCTAAAGTAGTTCACCCCTTGTCATCCTGAGGAGCGGAGTCAGAGACACTGTTCTCTCAACCACATCACCAGCGACGAAGGATCACAGCGGCACTGTTCTGTGAGTATCCTGAGCCGGGCAGACACATCGCATACGACCATTTCACCGGCGAAGGATCTGGTACGATGGCGGCGCACCTAAGTGAACTCGTAGCCCGTACAATATCCTTCACCCGCAAATCATTCATGAGAGAACAGAGTATACCCTGCGGGTTCAGGATGCATATTCCATCTGCTACCCGCATATGAAGAAGCAGCCTGTTTAAAATTGCTTGGGCTTTTGCCTTTTCGCTGCCAGCTTTGCTATTTCATCAATCCGCTTCTGGCGGGTCTCCGGTCTTTTGGCTAATACCAGCCATTGGAGGATGGCCAGGCGGGTGGATGGACTCAAGCCTGTAAAATAGGTTTGCGAACCTTTGTATTTTTTTAATGCAGTTTCCAGGTCTTTTGGAATGATATCAATATTGGTCAGTATATCCCAGCAACCATTCTCTTTAGCCAGTTTAATGCTTTCCATTCCGGCAATGGTCATTCGACCCTCCGCTTCCAGTTTTTTTACTTTTTCCTTATTGATAGCGGACCAAACACTTTTTGGTTTTCTTTTACTGAATAACTGGGTGAAGCGATCCTTATCAAGTGTTTTACGGGTGCTGTCGATCCAACCAAAACATAGTGCTTCCTCTACAGCTTCATTATAACTGATAGAAGGAGTTGCTGTATGCTTTTTATAATAGACCAGCCAGACAGAAGATTTTGAATGGTGATATTTTTTAAGCCAGTTCCGCCAGGCCTTGATATCCCCCGGGCAAAAACTTTCGGATTCTTTTGTTTCCGCCATTGCTGAAATTTAAAATGAATGAAGCTTTCAATTTACAACCTTAGGTTTTATTTGACGGTTTTTTCAGTTTCCGGATCCGCGCATTCAAGGAAGGAATATTTTCTTTAGATATTTTTTCCAATAACTGATTAAATTTTTCCTGGTCCTGCTGCCTGGCAACAGATAAACAGGCAAGTCCCTCAAGGGCATTCACTCTCACTATCCTGCTTTCCAAGGGACTGGATGCCCAATTGAATAAAATTTTCCAGGCTCCTGCCCTCTCCCTGTTATTCATTTCCATCCTGGGTAATAACTGGGCCAGGTGCCATTTCAGTTCTTTATTTTCTGCAACAGAGGAAAGTGCCAGCAATTTTTTATAGTGAGGCTTGAGGTAAGAAGGATGTTTTACCGTGATCTTTTCAATGGAATCTGCGGCACGCATCACTTTCAAACGGTCGCTATGAAACAGAAAATCAAACAAGCGGTCGAAATCTGCCTGGGTTCTGACCAGCTTTACCAGGTCATTACTCCTACCAATGGACCGCAGATCTGCACCTTCCAGGTATGTTTCTATTTTCATTCGTGAGTTGTAGCAATTAATTCAATTACCGTAGATAAAACTGAAAAGTTTCAGAACTGCTAAAACGATACTTACCAGAATGCCGTCTCAAAATGATCGCCTTGTCTGTTATATTACCTGTATAATTAAAACCATATCTCAACTCCCCTGAAACATTGTTTGTTCGAATCCCTGGTCTTTTGATGATATTACCAGAACTGTCAACCAGGAAAGGTTCAGTATAAGCTTCTGTTGTACTGACTGTGAATTGTAAATGACCATCATTGCCAACAACCAGGTTCTTTAATTCTGTAAAATAATAAACCGTATCCTCAGTCATTGAATTTTGCAGGTAAAGTGTGAACTTCTCAGAACCCAGGTAATGCCCCGAATGTTTACCATTGACTGATGTAAGAACAAGGATATGATTACTCCCCTCAATGGGTTTGCCGCATTGATAGACCTGCGTTTTAATTGCTTGTTTTGATGCGTCCGTGCCTGAACTTAACACCAGGTTCAGAACAGTCGCAATGATCAACAGGATTTTCATTGCAATAATTATTATGTTCGAGTATTCACCACACCCGCCACTGTTCCACCTTCATGCACCTCCGCCAAAAAATCATTCAGCGTTTGTCCCTTGGGCAGCTCCAGTTTTTTTCTTAACCGGTAACGGCTGATCTCCACCCCTCTTACTGAAATATTCATCAACTGCGCGATCTCTTTCGAAGCCAGTTTCAATTGTAAATATGTGCAAACCTTAAGATCTGTACTGGTGAGCTGGGGATACCTGGTCTTCAGTTTTTTGATAAAATCATTATTGATCTCATCGAAATGGGCGGCAAACTGCTCCCAGTTGCTGTTATTCTTTTCGATCTCGTTCACGAGTTGGATCGCCCGCTTCACATCATGGTTGCCTCCTGTCTTTTTATGGAGCTGTTGCAGTTCATCCTTCACTTTATTGAGCGCATCACTTCTTTCCACCAGGTGCATGCTTACGTCGGCCAGTTCCTTGTTTTTATAAACCATCTCATTGATCAGTTTTTCATTCTGCAACTGGATGATCTCTTTTTCATTTTTCTCCACTTCAAGCTGGTGGATATACTTCATTCTTTTCTGCTCTTCTTCAAAAAGGAGTTGCTGCCTGATGAATTTTTTTTGCTGCCAGCGGTTCAGCAGGTAGATCAGGCCAAACAGTACAACAGTGTACAGGATATAAGCCCAGATGGATTTATACCAAGGTGGACTGATCACGAAACTGTAACTGACCACTTCCGATTCATTGCCCAGGTTATCAAATGCCTTCACTTCGAAAGTATAGGATCCGTCGGGCAGGTTGGTATATTCCTTTTCCGTTTTTGGCGAAGGCACGGACCATTGTTTATCATAACCCTTTAACCGGTAACTATATTCCACATTGCTTTGTAATCCAAATACTGGAGAGCTGAATTCAAAATGAAAACTGTTCTCCCTGCTGCCAAAGCGCATGGTTTTATTCATGGCCAGGGCAGATGCCGAATCTTTCCTGTTTTCATAATAACCGCCGAAAACCAGGCTGTCATTTTTTCCTGAAAGCATCACCTGGGTCAGCAGCATTTCAGGTTTGGAATGACCGGTTATATATTTTTTATAATTGAGGTGAATGATACCCTGGCTGGAGGCCAGGAAGATATTTTCTGCATTGTATGGATAGATGAACTCAAAACCCGCCAGCATTTTTCCCGTTAATTCAGGAAACCAGGTAATGGATGGTTTTGATGATTTAAAATTTACCACGCCTACTTTCTTACCCGAACAAAACCAAACATTTCCTTCTTCGTCTTCGGTGAGATATTGAATGGTGGTGTTTCCAAAAATTGAATAGAGCAGTTCAGAGGGAATAAACTTCCCGCTTGCCGCGTTAAACTCAAACACACCCTGCTCCGTTGCGAAAACCACCCTGTTCTTGACGCGGAAAACATTATTCCGCAATGTAGAAGGCAGCCCGTCTTTTTCTGTGTACAAATCATATTTGTAGGATCGCCCACCGGGAGCAAGCACAATCCTGTAGATACCCCTGTAAGGATGGGAAGCCCAGAGATGGTTGTTATTATCCATTGCCAGGAACCGGAGCGATTCCTTCATCCCGCTAATGTCGCCGAGGCTGGTGAATTCATTATTACCATACTGCAATAAAGAAAGACCGTTATAGGTTCCGGTGATCACCTGGCTTGCCGGCATTACATTGGACACGGGCATAAATATCCATGACCCTGCATCCCGGGTCAGTTGCCTGGCTTCCCTGCCCTGTACAAGAAAACTGCCGGTATGATGACCAAGGAGCAAACGGTTGTTCACCACATCAAGTCTCCAGTTCTGGCCACTGCTGTTGCTGATCTTCTGAAAATCACTGCGTGAAAAACTGAGGTCCTTTGCCGAAAAGGATAACGGTGCCGCATAAGCGCCGTCAGACGAAGCGATGTATAGTGTATTATCGAAAACCCTGACCGAATAACCTGATAATTCATCCGGTTTCGCCGGCTTGATGTATTTAATTGGGGCATTATAAGCAATGAAGCTGATCCCGTTGTCCAGTCCCGTCCAGAGATTATGTTCCCGGTCCAGGAACACGGAGAGTACATTATTATTCTGCAAACCTTCGGGCCGGGCAATCTGCTGGATCACCCTTCCTTCTGAGTTGATCACAATACAGCCGCCCGAGGTGGTACCTGCTACAAATTCAGTATTGTTGATCTGCTCCAGGCAATAGATATGGTTCTTACTGAGTTCCGCATCTGCGTCAGTAAGTTTTTTCCGGAGCTTTCCATTGATATAAAAATAAAGTCCGTTTTCCAGTGAACTGATAAGCAGGCTGTCCCTGCCAAGTGCCACCAGGCCGGTGAGTTCAAAATTGATGGGATCACCATTTTCAGTTGCTGGCACCCACTGGTCGTTCACAAACCGGAATAGTCCATTGAACTTATCCTGCGCGAAAAGCTGGTTCCCACTTTTTTTCATGATATGCCAACCGCTTTGTGCCGGGTAGGTTTTGATCCTGCCATCGCGGTATTCGAATATGTGCTCCCAGGTACGGAAGAATACAGACTGCCTGAAGACTTCTATTTCCCATACATCAGTGAAAGATGCATACTGGGATGGGATCAGGCTTTTCAGGCTGGTATATTTTAAAACACCCGCGTCATTTGGTTCGAAATATCCCATTTCATCCTGGCCACCGGCATATACCCGGTTATTGTCCAGGGCTATGGAACGAAGAATGGTTTTATTGGGTTGTGGGTAAAGCTTCCAGTAAGATCCATCATACGTGATCAATCCATCGTTGTTCGCAAAGTACATACGGCCGGCAGGATCCTGCCTGATGTCCCAGGTCTGTGTGCCTCCCTGGAAAATACTATTATTAAAATTTAGTATCCGTGGAAGACCAATTGTATTCTGGCCAGGTGCAGCAATTGCCTGGAGGAGAAAAAAGAAAAAGAGGATGCTGATTTTAATCATATCGTCAAAAGCAGTGTGTGATGTAGTTTTGATGTAATAGAAAACTATTGGTCTTCAGCAATATACGAATCTTTGATGTAGTTTTGATGTAGGACGAATCTTTTTCTTCATATTAAATAAAGTATTTTTGTTTCTGCTTACTTGAAAATTTGACTTCTCTAAAACTAAATCTTGCGTATGAAAAGACTCTCCAGGGGGCTATTGCTGCCTCTTCTGCTCCTTTTGTCTGCATTTGCATGGGCGCAAAACAAAACCATTACAGGAAAAATCACAGATGACCAGAATGTTGGGATTGCGGGTGTTTCCGTATCCGGCAAAAATCTGTCCGGCGGAACCACCACCAATGAAAACGGTGAATTCACCCTTTCCGTTCCCGAATCCACTCAGGTACTGGTAATTTCCTCCATTGGTTTCGTAACCCGTGAAGTGCCGATTCTTGGCAACACTGTGAATGTAACTCTTTCCAGGTCCGAAGCCTCCATGGATGAAGTGGTGGTGGTTGGATATGGTACCCAGCGCCGCAGCGTGGTAACTGGCTCCATTTCCAGCGTAAAAGCAAGGGACCTTGAAAACGTGCCGAACGGACGTATCGAACAATCGCTCCAGGGGCGTGTTTCCGGGGTCACCATCATGCAGAATTCCGGTCAGCCGGGTTCTCCTTCCACTATCAGGGTTCGTGGTATCACAACCTTTGGCGGTGGTAACAATCCGCTTTGGGTTGTAGACGGTGTGGTAGTGGATGCCGGTGGTATCGGTTACCTCAACCAGTCCGATATTGAATCAATTGAAGTGCTGAAAGATGCCGCTTCCGCAGCCATCTATGGTACCAGGGCGGCAACAGGTGTGATCCTGGTGACCACCAAAAAAGGAAAGGCCGGCAAAATGCTCGTGAGCTATAATGGCTTTCATGGTGTTTCCGCTCCTGCCAAAGTAATGGAAGTACTCAATGCCACGCAGTATGCTGTTCTGATGAACGAGCGTTCTGTAGCCGGCGGTGGTAATATATTATATAATGATGTGGCTTCACTTGGTAAGGGTACCGACTGGCAGCGCCTCATCTTCAACAACCGTGCACACAGGTATTCACATGAAGTGAGCCTGAGCGGCGGTACCGACAGGTCTACCTTCTATGTATCTGCCGGTCACCAGAACACGGATGGTATTGTTGCAACGGAGATCTCTAAATACAGCAAACAAAACTTCAGGCTGAACTCCATGCACAGAATTTCCGACATGTTCACCTTTGGCCAGACACTGGGATATACACACCAGAAAAGCACCGGTCTTGGAAACACCAACAGTGAATATGGTGGTCCTTTGAGTTCTGCACTCAACCTGGATCCGATTACTCCTGTAGTGATCACCGATCCGCTGGCAGCTAATTCAGCTCCTTACAGTAGTAACCCTGTTATCCGCGACGCGAATGGAAATCCTTATGGTATCTCTTCCATAGTTGGACAGGAAATGACCAATCCCCTGGCATATATCCAGACAAGACTCGGCCAGTATTACTGGTCAGATGACCTGGTAGGAAATGCTTACCTGGAAGCTGCCATCGGAAGAAATATCAAACTGCGTTCTACCGTAGGCGCCAAACTGGCCTTTTGGGGTAACCAGGGCTTCACCCCTGTTTTTTACCTGAATGCCACCAATGGAACTAACCAGAACAGTTATGGCCGCGGCGATAACCAGAGCTTTAACTGGAACGTAGAGAATACGGCTACTTATAATAAGATCATCAATGGTCATAATTTCACGGTCCTTCTCGGCCAGGGAAGTTATGTTTCCAATATAGGTGGTGGTACAGGTCTTACCCTGTTCAACCTTCCTATCACAAGTTATAAGGATGCTTCTTTCGGATTCGATATTCCCCAGGCCAACCGCACTTCCGGTTCATCTGATTTTATTGAACACCGGCTTACTTCACTCTTTGCACGTGGTATCTATAATTACAGGGATAAATATTTATTTACCGGTATTGTACGCCGTGACGGTTCTTCCCGTTTTGGCTTCAACAATAAATTTGGTGTGTTCCCCTCCTTCTCTGTGGGTTGGGTGATCAACAAAGAGAATTTCTGGGTTGATAATGATGTAGTGAGCTCATTGAAACTCCGTGCCGGCTATGGTGTGGTGGGTAATGATGCACTTGATGATTTCAGGTACCTGTCAACTGTAGGTGGTGGTTATAACTATGCTATCGGTAACACCGGTGCGGTTACAACCGGGTATGCTCCAAGAACACTCGACAACCCGGATCTCCGCTGGGAAGAAACCGCTTCTACTGATATCGGTTTTGACGCGGTACTGTTCAGGGCCTTTAACCTGACCGTTAACTATTTCAAGAAAAAAACCTCAGGCATCCTGCGCCCGGTGAACATTCCCGGTTATGTAGGGGTATCCGAACTGCCATGGGATAATGTTGCTGATATGCAGAACACAGGTCTTGAAGTGGAGCTGGGTTATCGCAGGAGACTCGGAGATGTTGGTTTTAACGTGAATGGTAACCTTACCTATCTCAAAAACGAAGTATTGTATGTTGCTGAAGATGCACAGTTCATTGAAGGTGGTGCAGCTTTCCAGTCCATGGGTAATGTAACAAGAATCCAGGTTGGCCAGTCTTTCAATGCTTTCTATGGTTACAAAACACAAGGCATCTTCCAGAATGAAGCAGAGATCACCAATCATAAAAACAGTACAGGTGGACTGATCCAGCCGAATGCACGTCCAGGCGATTTCCGCTGGCAGGATACAAATGGTGATGGTACCATCACTGAGGCTGACAGGACTTTCCTTGGAACCAATATTCCAAAATTCACTTTTGGCCTGACGCTGAATCTTGATTACAGGAATTTCGATTTCACTGTATTCGCACAGGGTGCAGCCGGTAACAAGATCTTCCAGGGCCTGCGCCGCCTGGATATCGGAACGGCTAACTACACTACAGAGGCTTTGAGCCGCTGGACAGGTGAAGGCACTTCCAACGATTATCCAAGGCTGGTAAGCAACGATCCTAACGGCAACTTCACCAACATGAGTGATTTTTACCTGGAAAAAGGTGATTATGCACGTTTGAAACTGGTGCAGTTGGGATATTCACTCCCAGGCAGGCTGTTTGGAAGAACAGGAATCTCCAGGCTGCGTTTATACGTAACTGCAGAGAACCTGCTGACCCTGACCAATTACACAGGTTATGATCCTGAAGTTGGTGGTGGTGTATTCGGTATTGACAAAGGACAGTATCCGCAGGCAAGATCATTCCTGGGAGGCATCCAACTTCAATTCTAACTTATTAAACTTCATCAAATGAAAAATATTAGAATCAAAATATCATTGCTGGCGGCAACCATGATGATGCTGTTGCCATCCTGCAAAAAAGATTTTGTGACGATTCAGCCGGAGGGACAGTTCCTTTCCGAGAACTACTACTCAACCGCCGAGCAGGCCTATGGTGCGCTCGTTGCCACCTATGACGTGATGCGTAAAAATGCGGGTGGTTTCGAGAACATGATCACCATGATGAACGCGGGTTCCGATGATCATTTCGCTGGTGGTGGTAGCTCCACCGATGGTGCCGGTATCCAGGGTTTTTCCAACTACACCCTCAATGCCAACATCATGCCCGGCAGTTTCTGGAATGACCATTACCAGGGAATCTTCAGGGCCAATGTTTTACTGGCCAGGTTGCCTGCCATCGATATGGATGCAGCCATGAAATCAAGAATGGAAGCAGAAGCAAAAGCCCTGCGTGCCACTTATTATTTCAACCTGGTGCGCATGTTCAAAAACATACCGCTGTTGCTGGAGCCTCTTACCACAGCAAATATGTATGGTGTAACGCAGGTAGATCCTGCCGCTGTATATACGCAAATAGAAAAAGATCTCAGCGAAGCCATTCCAGTGTTGCCTGCAACCTTGAACATGGCTACAGAAGCCGGACGTTTTACCAAAGCCGCCGGCCAGGCAATGCTGGGAAAGGTTTACCTGTACAATAACAAACCCGCGCAGGCTGCCGCCATATTGCGTGAAGTAAACGGTGAAACACCAGGCCAGCCTAACCAGTATGGCCATGACCTGCTGCCTAATTTTGCTGACCTCTGGGTTTTCACCAATAAATTCAATTCAGAGTCCATACTGGAAGCTTTGCATACCGACCAGTCAAACTCCGACTGGGGTTTCTGGGGTACCGGTGCTGATGAAGGCAATAGTGTGAACCAAATGGTGGGACCAAGAAGTTATTCCAGGCCTGCAGGTTCTCCTGCTCCTGATATCCCTTCAGGCTGGAGCTTCAACGTGATCACGCAGGATCTGTATGACCTGATCAAGAATGATCCAAGATTCGGTGCAACTGTTCTTGATATGAATGCGTTGAAAGCCGCCGGACATGCAGATTATATCGAGGGTTACCAGAACACCGGGTATTTCCTGAATAAATTCATTCCAAGAAGGTCTGACATGAGACCAGGCGGCGGAGCGCTTGAGCTCAACTACCAGCAGAATGATTATATCATCCGTCTTGCAGATACTTATTTGATGGAAGCAGAAGCATTAGGTGGAACCGGCGCAAGAGCGCAGGCACTGCTGGATGCTGTTCGTGCTAGGGTCGGTCTTCCATCCGTTCCGGTTTCAATGGCAGCTATCAAAACAGAGCGCAGGCTGGAACTGGCTGGTGAAGGCCACCGCTTCTTTGACCTCGTACGTTGGGGTGATGCTGCCACCAGGCTGGGAAGCAGGGGCTTCGTAGCCGGCAAAAATGAGATCTTCCCGATTCCTTTCAGGGAGCTCCAGGGCACCCAACTGCAACAGAATCCTCAATACAATTAAACTCTGAAAGATGAAGAAAGTAAAAATATTAATGGGCATGGCGGTGATGCTCGCTGTCATGTCTGGTTGTGAAAAGAAAGATGGTATTGATGATGACCTGTCTTTCCTCAATAGCGCAACCACTACCAATAACAATTCGATTTTTGATATCAGCAATGATAATTCCGGTAATGTGCGCATTACACCAACCGGCCAGGGCTCCTCATCATTTGTTGTGAATTTCGGACATGGCACAGGTGCTAACGCGTCTGCCGTGGTAATGCCTGGCAATAGCGCTACACACTCCTATCCTGAGGGAACCTATACAGTTACTATTGTTTCTAAAAGCCTGTCAGGTCAGGAAACAACAGCCACTTACCCGCTTACCGTTACCTACAGGGCTCCTGAAGACCTGGTAGTAACAAAAACACAGGCTGCTTATCTTTTGAAAGTAAAGGCTACCGCAAAGTATGCTGCATCTTACCTGGTTTACTGGGGTGATGTGCCAAATGAAGTGGGCACACCTCTTGCAACAGGAGGAGAAGTATCTCATACCTATGCAAGCTCCGGCAACTACAATGTAAAAGTTGTAGCCCTGAGCGGTGGAGCAGCGAAAACAGAAGATATTTCACAGGTTACGATCACTGAACCTTTCGGCCTGCCCATCACATTTGAACACCCGATGGTTGATTATTTCTTTGGAACTTTCGGAGGCGGACAACAATTTGCCAAGGTGGCTAATCCAAATCCATCCGGTATCAACACCAGCGCTACAGTGGGCAAACTCACCAGGGGCTGGGAATGGTGGAGCGGCACTTACAGTCCATTGAACATTCCTATCGACATGGCTAACGGAAAGAAGATCAAGGTATGGGCTTACAATCCAGACCCTGCCCTCATCGGCGCCAAACTGAATGTGGAGCTTGAATCAGGCAGCATTGCCAATGGCATAGCGGTATTGAAAACAGCGTTCACCACTTCAGGTGCATGGGAAGAACTGGTGTTTGATTTCAGCACCATAGCGGCTGTTCCCAATAATGCCACTTTCAACCAGCTTGTATTACGTTTTAATGATGCAGCGGATGGTAATGCACCAGGTGGTGTTGGCTCCATCATTTACGTTGACAATTTTGTTCAAACCAATTAATCTACAACCATGATACGTCAATCAAAATATTATGCGGCCGCCCTCGCCCTTGTGATGGTAATGGGAGGTTGTAAGAAAACAGAATATAAAATGGGTGACCTGGTGGCGCCTTCAGATATCGTGATCAACACCGAGATCGTTGGCCAGAATGCCACCAATCCCGATGGCGATGGTTCAGGTGATGTAAAGATCTCCCTCACGGGCAATAATGTATTGTCCTGGAAGATCGACTACAATGCGAACGACGGCATCAACCTGGAGCACCTGCCTGGTGGAACGGTTACCAGGAAATACACAACTATTGGCCTCAACACTTACAGGATCACGGTTGTGGCTTATGGTCCGGGTGCAACCTCTACCACGGTTACCAAAAACATCCAGGTAAGAAGCACTTTCTCTCCTCCTGCAGATGTGGTGAACAACCTGGTGGGAACGGGTTCCAAGTCATGGAAGGTGAACAAGGATATTCCTGCACATTTTGGAGTGGGACCCTGGAGTGCCACTTCGGTTACCCCCGAGTGGTGGTCCGCCGCACCAAATGAAAAAGTAGCCTGCTGCAATTGTTTCTATACTTCCACTTTCACTTTCACTAAAGATGCAGGTGGTAATTATTCTCTTACTGTTGCCAGCCCTGATGGAGCCTTTACCAAAACCGGTGCGCTTGCAGGTGGATTGCCTGGTATTCCAGGTGGTGGTGATGAAGGTTGCTACAGCTATGGCGGTGGCAGCACACCATTCTCATTTGTACCATCAAGTTCAGGCATCCCTGCTTCCACGCCTTCAACCAAAACAGCGATCCTGCTGGGTGGCAATACCACCTATATTGGTTATGGAGCCGTGTTGAAAGAATACGAGATCCTGTCCATCACTCCTACTTCAATGGAACTGAGAGTGCAGGGTACAGAAACAGGTAATGCCTGGTATATGAAACTCATTGCCCAATAAGATTACCATAATGAAAAGCCGTTTTCTCTCTCATAGCAATCGTTAACTGTAAGCGCGGGGCAGCAATGTCCCCGCCTTACTTTTTTCAACAAAACGGTTTTCACAATCAAACTTCATTGCCTGGCAACAGGTAAATAAATTGCTGCTATGCTCAACCGGTTACCCATATTTCTCCTGATTCTTTTCTGCAGCCTGCAGATGAACTCCTGTAAAAAGAAAGGTGATGATGCACCCCCGCCTGTAGTGCCGGTACTGAAAATTGACCCGGCCTCCCAGGCAAGGAATACAACAGGAAGCGTCATGCGATTTACGCTTTCATTGAACAGGACTACTACGGTACCCGTTTCGGTTCATTATGAATTGAATGATGGTACTGCAACGGCACCTGCGCATTATACCGACGCTTCAGGAACCATTACGATTCCTGCCAACCAGGCAACGGCCCAACTGGAAGTGCAAATCAAAGGAGATCCTACCAATACAAGGGAGAATAACCTGGAATTCACGGTCGCGCTCAGCCAGCCTGTAGGTGCCGTGTTAGGAGTAGCAACAGCAACGGGTACCATTCTTACTGAAAACGGAACCAATTTCGTAACGGATAATACAGGCTATTCCACTCCCATCAACCAGCCAGGTTACACACTGGTTTGGAATGATGAATTTGATGGGAATTCACTTAACCTGAACACCTGGAACCAGGAAATCGGCAATGGCGCCAGCGGATGGGGCAATAATGAGCTGGAATATTATACCAACAGCACCAAAAATACTTTTGTCTCCAATGGCAACCTCATTATCGAAGCAAGGAAAGAAAACATTGGAGGCTTCAATTATTCTTCCGGGAGAATGACCACACAGGGTAAAAAAACATTCACTTTTGGAAGGATTGATATCCGGGCTAAATTACCTGTTGGCAAAGGCATCTGGCCTGCACTCTGGATGCTTGGTTCCAATATCACTACAGTGGGTTGGCCTGAGTGCGGCGAGATTGATATCATGGAACTGATCGGCACGAACCCTTCACGTACCCATGGCACAGCGCACTGGAAAGCACAAAATGGAAATGCCACCAATAAAGGAGGATCTTACAACCTGCCATCAGGCAATTTCTCACAACAGTTCCATGTATTCAGCATTATCTGGGAACAGGATATCATTAAATGGTATGTTGATGACCAACTGTTTTTCACTTTATATAAAACTGATGTGAATCCGGCCAACTACCCTTTTAATGCCCCCCATTTTTTCATTTTCAATGTGGCTGTTGGCGGTAATTGGCCCGGCCCGCCGGACGCCACTACCCAGTTTCCACAACGCATGATCGTTGACTATGTGAGAGTGTTTCAATGATCGGTTCACAAACCTGGCATCAGTGCCAACAATTGAATGTTATGCGAATCTTACCCCTTTTTATACTTATTATCCTGGTATCCTGCAATGCTTCCAAAGCACCGGCAGATCAAAACTGGACGCTCTCCTGGAGTGATGAATTTGATTATACAGGCCTGCCCGACAGCACCAAATGGGATTACGACAGCGGAGGACACGGATGGGGCAATAATGAACTCCAGTACTATACTGACAGCGATATTAGAAATGTTGAAGTGAACAACGGCACACTGAAGCTTAGGGCACTACGTGAAAAAACCGGGGGGAAAGATTATTCTTCCGCCAGGATGGTTACCAGAGGAAAAGCTGATTTTACGTATGGGAAAATTGAAATAAGCGCCAAACTTCCTGAAGGGCGTGGACTATGGCCGGCCCTGTGGATGCTTGGCAATAATATAGAAACGGTTGACTGGCCTGATTGCGGTGAGATCGATATTATGGAACATGTGGGCTATGAAAAGGATTCGATATTCGGAACCATTCATACCAAAGCATATAACCATGTGATCGGAACCCAGAAAATGAAAAAGATCTTCATCAAAGATCCTTACGGAAGTTTCAACAGGTACTCAATTGAATGGACACCTGAGCACATGAAATTTTTCCTGAACGATACCTTGTATAACGAAATCAAAAATGAAAAAAAGACAGCAGCGGAATGGCCCTTCGACTCGCCTTTCTACCTGTTGATGAATATCGCTGTTGGTGGCAACCTGGGTGGGCAGCATGGTGTGGATACTACTGTTTTCCCAGCTACAATGGAGGTGGATTATGTAAGAGTTTATAATCAAACAAAAGACCAGTGATTATGATGCCAATGAAAAACAAATGTTATGGACAATTCGCGCTTGCCTTAATGGCTTGCGGACTGTTCTTTGCGAATTGCAACCAGGGAAAGGATGATGCGCCCGCGCCTCCTCCCCCGCCTCCTCCTGCCAACGAAGTTGATTTCTGGCTCACCAAATCAGATGAATCTGTAAAACTGCAAAAGCAGAATAATATACTGGCCTTTACCACCAATTTCAACCAGTATCCAAACATAGAAGTGGATGATGCCACCAGCTACCAGCCTGTTGATGGTTTTGGTTACACACTCACGGGTGGCAGCGCTGAAGTGATCAATTCACTGACTGCTTCTAAAAAAACCGAACTGCTTCAGGAATTATTCGGCAGTTCAGCCACCTCCATCAGTGTCAGTTATCTTCGCATCAGCATTGGTGCTTCAGACCTTAACAGCACTCCTTTCACTTATAATGATCTCCCGGCCGGTCAAACAGATGTGAACCAGGACCAGTTCAGCCTGGCGCCGGATATGACCCACGTAATACCATTGCTGAAACAGATCCTGCAGATCAATCCTCAGATCAAGATCCTGGGAAGTCCCTGGTCGCCCCCGGTATGGATGAAAGACAATAACAGTTTCGTGGGTGGAAGTCTTCAGCCTCAATATTACCCGGCCTACGCAAAGTATTTTGTGAAGTACATCCAGGCTATGAAAGCAGAGGGCATCACTGTAGATGCTATCACGCCGCAGAATGAACCACTGCACCCGGGCAATAATCCAAGTTTGTTGATGACTGCCAGCCAGCAGGCCGAGTTTATCAAAAATCATTTGGGACCTGCTTTCCAGGCTGCTAACATTAATACCAAGATCATCATCTACGATCACAATTGCGACCGGCCTGATTACCCGATCTCGATCCTGAATGATCCTGCAGCCAAACAATACATTAATGGCTCGGCCTTTCATTTATATGCCGGTGATATCAGTGCGCTTTCCGAAGTAAGAAATGCACATCCTGACAAGGCCTTATATTTTACAGAACAGTACACGGCTTCCAACGGCAATTTTGGTGGCGACCTGAGATGGCATCTAAAAAATGTGATCATTGGAAGTATGCGCAACTGGAGCCGCACCGCGCTGGAATGGAACCTGGCCAACAATGCGGCTTTTGGTCCGCATACACCCGGCGGCTGTACCGTTTGTAAAGGCGCCATCACGGTAGAGAACAGCAGTACTTTCCGAAGGAATGTCGCTTATTATATCATTGCCCATGCTTCCAAATTTGTTCAGCCTGGATCTGTAAGGATCAACAGCAATAGCAGCGGAAGCCTGCATAATGTAGCGTTCAAAAGACCTGACGGCAAACTGGTGCTCATTGCACTGAATGAAGGCAATGCAGCCACCATCTTCAATATTAAGTACAATGGTAAATGGGTGGTTGCATCGCTGGAAGCCGGCGCTGTGGGCACTTTTATCTGGTAAAAAAATTCAAGGAATGAAAAAAATTTTACTGGCATTTTCTGTCTTCACCCTATGTATGCAGATCCATGCCCAACAGAAAAAAACGGTATCCGTAATTGTAACTGCTAAAGGAAGCAACCAGAAATTTAAACCCTCAGGCAATTTAGCTTTTAAAGAATTCAAACAACCGCTCGAAACGCAGCCATCCATCTTTATAGATGAATACAATACCTTCCAGACCTTCATGGGTGTTGGCGCTGCCATCACCGATGCCTCCGCTGAAACCTATGCGAAACTTCCTAAAGACCAGCAGCAGGCTTTTATGAAAGCCTATTTTGACCTGGAAGATGGCATCGGTTATAATATTGCCAGGACCAATATCAACAGTTGTGATTTTTCAAGCGGCAGCTATACTTATGTAACGGCACAGGACAAGGAATTGAAAACATTTGACATCGCGCATGACAGGAAATTCAAGATGCCGATGATCAAAGATGCCATGAACGCTGCTGACCAGCAGGTATCATTGTATGTAAGTCCCTGGAGTCCGCCCGCTTTCATGAAGGATAACAACAATATGCTGCAGGGTGGAAAATTACTACCCGAATACAGGCAAAGCTGGGCGGAGTATTATGTGAAATTCATCAAGGCATACGAGGCATCAGGAATTCCTGTATGGGGATTAAGTGTACAGAATGAACCGATGGCTAAACAACGCTGGGAGTCCTGCATCTTTACTTCTGATGAAGAAAGGGATTTTATCAAGAACCACCTCGGTCCTACCCTGCACAAAAATGGATTGGGTGATAAAAAACTGATTGCATGGGATCACAACCGGGACCTGATCTACCAAAGGGCCAGTGTGATATTGAATGACCGTGAAGCCGCGAAATATGTTTGGGGTATCGGGTTTCACTGGTATGAAACATGGACCGGCGGACCTATGCAATTTGATAACCTGAAAAGAGTTCATGAAGCATTTCCTGACAAGCACCTGATCTTCACGGAAGGCTGCAAGGAAAAATTTGACATGGACAGCATCAACAACTGGAGCCTGGGTGAAAGATATGGTCATAGTATGATCAATGATTTTAACAGCGGAACGGTTGCGTGGACTGACTGGAACATTTTGCTGGATGAACACGGAGGTCCCAACCATGTTGGTAATTTCTGTTTTGCCCCGGTGCATGCCGATACTAAAAAAGGGAAGCTGATTTTCACCAATGCCTATCATTATATCGGTCATTTTTCAAAATACATCAGGCCAGGCGCCGTAAGGATCAGCGCTTCACCCAGCCGTGCACAACTTGAGACCACTGCCTTCAGAAACCCTGATGGCACCATCGTAGTGGTGGTGATGAATACCACGGATCAAAAAATCCCTTTTCATTTATGGATGAATGGAGAAGCTGCTGAAACCGAAAGTGCGGCGAATTCCATCATGACTTTATTGATCAAATAAAACCTGTTTATGCGCAAGCTGTTTTTGCAAATGTTTTCATTTGCACTTCTCTCTTTTTGCACCATTGAATCCATTGCACAGGGTTTTCTTAAAACGCAAGGCCATCATATTGTAAATGGAAAAGGTGAAAAAATCATCCTGCGCGGCATGGGCCTGGGCGGCTGGATGCTGCAGGAAGGTTATATGTTCCAGTTGGGTAACATCGGGCAGCAATACCGCATCAGGGAAAAGATCAAAGAAGTAGTAGGTGAAGAAAAAACAAGGGTGTTTTATGATACCTGGCTGAAGCAGCATACCACTAAAAAAGATATCAACGCGATGGCGCAGTGGGGTTTTAATTCCATCCGGCTGCCCATGCATTATGATCTGTATACCCTGCCTGCCGACCAGGAACCCGTACCTGGGAAAAATACCTGGCTGGAAAAAGGTTTTGAAATGACCGACCTGTTGCTGGAATGGTGTAAACAAAATAAAATTTATTTGATCCTTGACCTGCATGCCGCTCCCGGCGGACAAGGAAACGATCTGGCCATCAGTGACCGGAATCCGGACCAACCCTCCCTCTGGGGAAGCGAGGCCAACCAGCAAAAAACAATTGCCCTCTGGAAGAAACTGGCAGATAGATATAAGGATGAAGAATGGATTGGCGGTTATGACATCATCAATGAACCCAATTGGGGTTTTGAAGATCCAAAGGATTTCAGGGGAACTGCGGAGAGAAAAAATGAACCATTGAAAAAGCTGATGGTGGAGATCACCAAAGCCATTCGTGAAGTGGATAAAAAGCATATCATCATCATCGAAGGCAACGGCTTTGGCAATAATTACCATGGCATTTTACCGGCATGGGATAATAATATGGTTTTGAGTTTTCATAAATATGGGAACTTCAATACTAAAGGTGCGATTCAATATTTCCTGGATCTGCGCGAGCAATACAATATGCCCCTCTGGCTGGGAGAATCAGGTGAAAACTCGAACACCTGGTTTACGGAAGCCATTGCCCTGGTAGAAAGTCATGGTATTGGCTGGGCATGGTGGCAGGAAAAAAAAATGGGTATCAATAATCCGCTTGAGATCAAAAGGCCGGAGCATTACCAGGTGTTGCTGGACTTCTGGTCTGGAAAAGGACCCAAACCTACAGAGGCCGAAGCGTGGAAGATCCTTAGTGAACTGCTGGAAAATTTAAAAATAGAGAACAATATTTTCCATCCTGATGTAGTGGATGCCATGTTCCGCCAGGTGCATAGCACAGAAACCCGGCCATTCAAAAGACATGCACTGGATGAAACACTTGTGATGAAGGCAGTGGATTTTGACCTGGGCCGCCAGCGCCATGCCTACTACGATCTTGATTCGGCAAGTTATCATTATACACCGGGCGTGGATACAAGAGGTAACCGGGGTCGCGCCTACCGCAACGACGGGGTTGATATCCAGCATGGCAAAGAAGGCTATCATGTTTTCAGTATGGAAGATGGTGAATGGCTGCAGTACAGTTTCATGGTGAACAGGAATGATTGGTATCATCTTTCTGTTGAACTTTCCGCTGACACTACCGGTGGTGCCTACTCGCTTTTAATAAACGGGCAGGAAATGTTGGCCGGTTCAATGGTTGAAAATACCGGTGGCAAAGAGAACTGGAAGGAAACAGCCCCTATGATTGTTTACCTGAAAAAGGGCTTGAACCAATTCAGGTTCAGGGTAGATAAAGGCGGTTTCCAGTTCCGGAAGATTCATATCAGGAAGAAAAAATAGAGTTGACTTTCTCTTCACGTACATAAAATCACTTTGTGCAGGTTGGCTTGCCCGATTTACAGTTGAAGCCCAGGTTGCCATATTGCTAACTTTTGGGCGAAATCCTCCGAGGTAACCTCCGAGGTTATGATGCCTTTTTCCTTGCCGGCTTCAGGCTCTCCTTCAGTTTCTGCATGAGGTCTTCCGTAGTGCTGGTATGAACCACTTTGAGAGGTTTATAGGAAGCTCCTTTGCCTTTGGCCTTGGCCTCGATCACTTTTAATAATTTATCGGAAAACTCATCCCTGAATTCTTCTGGCTTGAATGGTTTGGTCAACTGGTTAATCAGCATGGAAGCCATCTTGATCTCATCTGCCTTACTGTCCGCTTTTGGCAGTGTCAGTCCATCCGCTTCCCTGATCTCCTGGGCGAATCTTAGCCTGTGCAACACCAGCACGTTGCCCATGGGTTTTACCAGGCAAACCCATTCCCGCTTATGATAGACCAGCGGACCTAATGCGGCCTTTCCTTCTTTTTTCAATGCATCACGCAATAAGGCATAAGCCCTGGCACCTGATTTATCGGGCTCGAGATAATAGGGTTTTTCAAAATATACAGGGTCAATTTCTTTTTCCGAAATGAACTGAACGATCTCCAGGTGATCCAGTTTTTCAGGCGTTGCTTTTTGAATATCGGTCTCATCAACCAGCACCACTTCCTTTCCCATCTGGTATCCCTTCACGATATCTTCATACTTCACTTCCTTTCCCGTAGTTTCATTTACTTTTTTATAACGGATACGGGCATTGTTGTGCTTATCAAGACTGATGAAGGAGATCGAACTCTCATCAGTTGCAGCATACATCCTCACGGGAATATTTACCAGTCCAAATCCAAGAGAGCCTGTCCAGATCGGTCGCATATAAATAGTTTAATTCGTAAACCTTTAATACAACCAAAAAGCAATCCCTTCCTCATTTTTTAAGACAGTTGGATGATCACCAGTTATTAACAGGATTATCCACATGTGGTGGCGGACTCTGCATAAAAGTCAAAAGTCAAAAGTCTAAAAACTGAAATTGAAGCCGAGTACCCAGGCACCATTGTTACTATCGTATTTCCTGGTCCAATGATAAAAATAACCGGCATTGATATTCATGTCTGCGAATTTCGCATCATACCTCAGCAACTGGTTGAGAAGAATGCCGGTTTCATGATATCCCCTGTGCGGTGCAACAGAACCATAATTTCCCTCAGCATGAATTGCAGACAAATCCCCATACAAAAGGTGATGGGCTATTGTTACAAAAGGTTTACTGAAAGCTTGATCCCAGAAATGAAAATCAAAATCATGCTTGTATAATAAAGAAGCATAGCGGTTCATATAAAAATCAAATGGCCGCATGGTGAGAAAACCTCCCCAGGTGTAAAAGCTCACCTGATTTCTTCTAAATCCATTACCCGCGAATAAAAATGATTTGGGAAGCGCATTTGAAGATTGCAGGAAGCCTGCTTCGAGCCTGAAATAATCCTTGCCCCATCGGTTACTGCGGCGCTCATAATCGATTGCAGCAAGAACAGATGTAAAACTGGATTGATACCCGGATGCATGAACGCGTCCCGTATTTACATTCAGATAAAATATGGGAAGCCTGTTCTTTCCCGAAGAAAAATACTGATCAAAAAACGGGTATCTTTTTTCAAGCGGCGCATAACGTAGTCCAATACCTGCCTTGCTTACCTGGAAACTGCTGATCAATTTACCCCGGTGAAAAAAACTATAATGCAGTGGCTTTAGTTCCTGGTAAGCAACAGATGGCCTTAACTCCCAGTAGCCCGCGCGGAAGTTGGAGGTGAGTGACCAATCCCTGGTCCGGTCAACCTGTTGAAAAAGCCAGCCTCTTGTAAGCGCAGATGCCAGCTCAGGATGAATCGTCACCCTGCCCGGTAATTGATAATCGGATTGAAAGGCCAGCCTGATCCAGTTTTCCTTTGCCTTTACAGGATAATAAGTGAACGAGGTTCCATACTTCCATTTATGATCCCGGGTGCCATAACCACCCCACCCACCAATGCTGATTTTTTTTGACAGTTGGTCATTGGTGAACAATCCCAATCCCAGCCTCAGGCCTTCATAACGGTTGGCCGCAACGATACGCGTAAGATCCAGGTCGAATTTTCCAATAGGCCATAGGCCCTGCACCAGTTTGCCGCTGGTACGGATAGCAGCACCCATGGGAGTGTTTTTGCCCAGGCTATCCATGTAGCGGTAGGTATTCAGTTCTTTATTGCTGATGGAATCCTTGCGAAAAAATCTCCACTCCTCTTCTGTTCTCAGGTCAACTGAATCATGAAGCTTTACTGGGTAAGTTTTATCGAAAACACGGGCAGGCTGTTGTTCAAAACCAACAGCGTCGATAATGGAATGACCGTTCCAGCTAACCTTCATGTGAGGCGCCGGCACTTTTTTAATGAGGAAATCATAATTGAGTTCAGCAGGAAACCATTTTCCCTCCACCAACTGGTAGATCTGTTCAAATTGTACGATGCGGTCTTCTTCAGGTCCTAGCCCGGTACTGCCTGTAAAGTGCGTGATGGCAAAACCATTTGAATTGATATAAACCGTTCCCGAAAGCGCATTGAAAATTTTTCCTTTGACAGGCTCGTAACTCAATACAAAAACGGTATCACTGCCAACGAGGATCTCATCTTCAATAAAAAAATGGTAGCGCTGCTGCCATCCCCTTGCAACGGGATTCAAATAATCTTTTGAATTGAGTTTGATATAATCACTGTATACATGAAATGGCAATACATCAGTTACAATGTTGGCGAAAAAAGTTTTGTCCAGGCCCGAAAATCTCGAAGCCAGTACGGTCTCCTGCAATCTTGGTTTATTAAAGTAGCGCCTGCTGAATGTTTCTGTCATGAGCAGGTGGCGTTCATTTGAAACGTACGAACCGTAACTACTGCTGCCACCCTGTGTTTCATGCTGCATCATTCCGAACTGAACTTTCAAAAGTGAATCGCGATTTACATCATCCATCAAACCCATATCCAGCGTCATTTTGTAATAAATATTACAGGCATAATGCTGGTACTGTTCCGGGTTATGCAGTTCACGGTTGCGAATGGCAGTATTGACGATCCTTTTGATCCTGGATTCCTGTGACCTGACGATCACTGTTTCCATATCCTTGAGGCGACCCTGCAGCAAAATGGTGTCACCAATCCCGGTTGAGAAGATAATCCTGGTTTGATGGCCTGTGTAAGAAATATGAATGGCCTGGTGATGTGTGAGCTCCATTTGGAAATGACCATTGATGTCACTGATCACTGCCTTTTTATCCGTTGTTTGAATGGTAGCGAAAGGCAATGGCTGCCTGGAAAAGGAATCAAGGATCACAGCACGAATAGTAACCTGGGCATGAACAGGCAGGGAAAGAATCAGTATCAGCAGCAAGTAAATAAATCGCATGGGGGTTTGGTTGGTCAATATTATGATTTTTGTTCTCTGTAGATGAAAGAACAGCCTAAGTGCTTTCTGATTTAAATTTTCTTTAACCACCAATTACTATAATTAAATCCCGGAACAGAAGAACCAATATTTCATTGATGTATCTGACTTTGAACAATTAGATCCTTCCTTCCTAAGGGCAGGTTTTGAACTTTGAACTCCTGTTTTACCTTACTTTGTTCACATGAAACTTGCCTTCTGGACCATTGGTAAAGCACATGATGCCTATGTAAAGGATGGTATCCTGGAATTCACCAAAAGAGTTTCAAGATATTTTCCTGTTGAATGGACCATCATACCTGTTCCAAAGAACGCGGGTATGTTATCGGAAATGGACCTGAAAAAACGGGAGGGTGAAACTGTATTACAATGGTTAAAACAGGATGACTACCTGGTAGCCCTGGATGAATATGGAAAGCAATTCGCTTCGGAAGGTCTTGCTGAATTTTTACAGGAAAGAGCCATGGCCAGCACCAAGCAGTTGGTTTTTTTGATCGGGGGCGCCTACGGGCTCGATAACGAAGTATTAAAAAAAGCCAAACTGAAATGGTCATTGTCACAACTCACCTTTCCGCATATGCTGGTAAGGCTGATCCTTGCGGAACAGGTGTACCGTGCCTGCACCATCATGCAAAATGAGAAATATCACCATAAATAAAAAGTATAAAACAACAGCGTGGAATTAAGTCTCACCCTCATCATAGTGATCATTACCTGCATCATTTCCATCAGTGGATTCAGCAGGCAGCAAGTGATAGACGATCTCATTTTTTACCCGCCCGCTATTACGAGGCGCGGACAATATTACCGTTTTATCTCCCATGGTTTCATCCATGCCGATGGCATCCACCTGGCCTTTAACATGCTGGCCTTTTATTCTTTTGGTGAAGGCCTGGAAACGGTATTTGGTTTTGACTGTGTATTTGGGAGAATGGGCAAGGTCTATTTTCTATTACTCTATTTTTCTGCACTCATCGTAGCCAGCCTGCCGGATCATATCAAGTACCGTGACAGTTATCATTTCAAAAGCCTTGGAGCATCAGGTGCGGTTTCAGCCATTGTATTTTCCATGATCCTGTTCTTCCCTCAAAGTCCGATCGGGCTTATTTTCCTGCCAATCAAAATTCCCGGTTATATTTTCGGCCTTATCTACCTGGGTATTACCGTGTATCTCGACAGGCGTGGCGGATCACACATCAATCATTCGGCCCACTTCTGGGGAGCTGCTTATGGCATCGTGTTCACACTTGTATTCAGCACCCTGGTGGCGAATAACTTTGACGTGTATGATAATTTCATCACGCAGATCAAATCTTCAGCCGAAGAGTTAGTGCTGATATGTGATGGAGAGGACTGAAGAAGTGGAAGGCAGAATCTTAAACCGTTCATCAATACGATGGCCCACTACCCAGATGATCCGCTTACCAGATTCTATTACCCAAATATTTTCCTTTTCATGTTTCGGGGTCTTTTGATCGATGAGGAAGCGTGACAACTTTTTTTTCTTGCGCATGCCAAGCGGATAAAAATAATCACCGGGTTTCCATTTACGCAGCACCAGCGGGTATTCAATATGCCCTGCATCCAGCAATGCAGTATGGGAATGATTCTCTATTTTAAAATCAGTAACATTTCCTTTTTTTATCCGGATCAAACCATTCGCGAAACTTACCTCATTATCCATTTCACCAATGGCAATTATTCCTGCGTCTGTAGTGCGGGGAGCGATCACCAGCCAAAGGCCATGACGGATCACCTGGTGACTGGAGGATTGTACAAAACGTCCTGGTACCGAATCCATCAACCGGAGAATGTCGGTGAGTTGCCCGGAAGTGAAACCAAATGGACGTGTTAATTCATACAGGAGTATCGCGGCATTTTTCTTTTTAAGTTTTCGCACCGGGATCTTAATGGTTTCGTCACTCCTCTCCACCACTTCGTTCAATTCTTTTGTCACCTGCTCCTCATAAAACCGGTAGGTATGTTGAAACCTTTCAAGATTCTGTTCAAGGTTCTCCTTCACATTTGGAAAAGTTTTCCCGATCAGGGGCATCAGTTCATTCCTGAAAAAATTCCTGGTGTATTTTGAGGAGCTGTTGCTTTGGTCTTCCCTCCAGTGCAGGTTTTTTTCCAGGGCATAACCCATGATTTCCTTGCGGTGAATTTTAATAAGAGGTCTCAGTATCTTTCCATTGACCTCAGGAATTCCTGTCAGTCCGCGCAAACCTGTACCCCTGAAAAAATGCATCAGCATGGTTTCAATGCTGTCATCCGCGTGATGCGCAGTCAGTATATAATCGAATCCATTTTCAATCCGTAAGCTTTCAAACCAATCATACCGCAATTGACGGGCGGTCTCCTGGATTGACTGTTTACGTTCAGCAGACAAAACAGCCGTTTCAAATTGTTTGATATATGCCTGTACCCCCAGGCTGTTGGCAAGCTCTTTTACCAATTCTTCATCAGCCCCGCTTTCATCACCCCTCAGGTTGAAATTGCAATGAGCGATTGAAAACCGGTACCCACCCTGCCTGCAAAGATGGGTAAGTACAATTGAGTCTACCCCCCCGCTCACGGCCAGTAATAAATGATGGGAAGGAGGCAAAGGATGCCTGCCAAAAAAATCAGTAAAATCCTGGAAGATGCCGGTAGTTTGTTTCATCCTGTAAAATCCTCGTAGGCGCTGAACAGTTCATTATATGCATGGCGGTCGCCAGCCTCTTTAGTTTTGGCCAGTCCTTTTTCATACCATTTCAATGCAGCTTCATCTTCCCCAATTCTCTGGAGTAACTGGCAGAGATGGTAATAACTACCAGTGTAATTCTCATCTTTCTCAAGCAAACCCTCAAACCATTTTCTTGCCTCTGCATCGTCTCCGAGCTTCACATATTCCAACGCCAGCGCATGCTGTACGAAACTATCTCCGGGCGTTTCGTCAAGATAAGATTTTAACTGCGTGATCCTGTCCATTCCAGATGGCTGTTTGGTTATATTTGCGCCTTATATTTGCAACAGATCATTAGTTGCATAAACAACTAAATGATATAATACTTTAATTTAGCTGTATGAAAATACTTGTCTGCATCAGTAAAACGCCAGATACAACGGCAAAAATAGCCTTCACTGATAACAACACGAAATTCGCCGAAGCAGGTGTTCAATGGATCATCAATCCCTACGATGAATGGTATTCGCTCGTTCGTGCCATTGAGCTCAAGGAGAAAGACGCGTCTGCCGTCATCCATCTTGTAACAGTTGGAGGCGCTGATGCTGAACCGGTGATCCGTAAAGCTCTTGCACTGGGAGGTGATGAGGCCATCCGCATCAATGCCGAACCCCTGGAAAGTTACCAGGTAGCTGCCGAGATTGCGGAAGTTGCTAAACAGGGCGGGTATGATATCATTTTTACAGGAAAGGAAACGATCGATTACAATGGAGGTGCTGTTGGAGGTATGATTGCCGAATTGCTGGATCTGCCTTATGTAGCCATGGCCACCAGTTTCCAGTTGGATGGCAGCAAGGCTACCATCAAAAGAGAGATCGAAGGCGGTGAAGAAACTGTTGAAGTATCCTTACCTGTAGTGCTCAGCACGCAGAAAGGTGTTGCAGAAGCCAGGATCCCTAACATGAGAGGTATCATGGCTGCGAGAACCAAACCATTAAAAGTGGTGGAAGCCACATCAGCAGCCCCACTCACACAGTTTGCTTCTTTTGGTTTACCACCAGCCAAGGCAGGTGTGAAACTGGTACCGGCTGATAATGTTGAGGAACTTGTAAGACTGCTGCATGAAGAGGCCAGGGCCATCTGACGACCTATACTTCAGCAGTACTTGTTTTCACATTATCCATTTTCAAACATTTTCAAATTCTTCAAATGAGCGTTTTAATTTTTGTTGATCATACAGACGGACATATCAAAAAAGCTTCCCATGAAGCATTAAGTTATGGTGCAGCCATTGCACAGCAAAACGGTGAAACTGCCGAAGCCCTGGTTCTCGGCGAAGTAAATGATAACCTGGCAGCACTGGGCCAGTATGGAGTTAAAAAAGTTCACCAGGTAAAACATGACCATCTCAAACAATTCGACTCACAGGTATATGCGAAGGTGGTTGCAGAAGCAGCCGGCAAGGCCGGGGCAAAGACCATCATCTTTTCCAATAACTCCAGCGGTAAATCCATTGCTCCGCGTGTGGCAGTAAGATTGAAAGCAGGCCTCGTTTCCGGCGCGGCGGCTGCACCTGGTTCTGATGCCTCCATCCGCAAAAATGTTTTCAGCGGAAAGGCCTTTGCCAATGTCAGTTTCAAATCCGAAGTGAAAGTGATCACGCTGAACGTGAATGCTTATCCTGTTTCACAGGGTTCGGGTACGGCTGAAGTGGCTGCATTGGATGTTGCAGTTGATGCTCCAAAAATTAAAACAACAGATACAACTAAAACTTCAGGTAAGGTAGCCTTAACCGAAGCAGATGTGGTAGTTAGCGCAGGCAGGGGAATGAAAGGGCCAGAGAATTGGAACATTGTTGAGGAGCTGGCAGATACCCTTGACGCCGCGCTTGCCTGCAGCCGCCCGGTTGCTGATGCTCACTGGCGCCCTCATAATGAACACGTGGGTCAGACTGGTATTGCTATCGCCCCTAATCTTTATATCGCCATTGGAATCAGTGGTGCCATCCAGCACCTGGCAGGTGTGAACCGCAGTAAGGTGATTGTGGTGATCAACAAAGATGCAGAAGCACCTTTCTTCAAAGCCGCCGATTATGGCATTGTAGGCGATGCATTTGAGATCGTTCCAAAAATGACCCAGGCCATCAAAAAGCTGAAAGGCACGGCATAATCAGCGCCTGCAGCCGGGCATTGTTTTTTCACTTAAAATCGTAGGTTTGCACATCCCGGCAAAAGCGTTGTTTATATTAAGGTTATGAAGAAAATAGAATTGGAAATTGTGGCTCTTTCTCACAGTATTACTCAAACGCATTCCTATGCGGTGGTATTGGGAGAGGTGAACGGGCTCAGGCGTTTACCCATCGTGATCGGAGGTTTTGAAGCCCAGGCTATTGCCGTGGCCCTGGAAAAAATGCAGCCCAGCCGTCCGCTTACGCACGACCTGATGAAGAACTTCATGACCGCTTTCAATATTGAATTGCACGAGATCATCATCTCCGACCTGCAGGAAGGAATCTTTTATTCCAAACTGGTCTGCTCCTCGGATAATGATACCATTGAAATTGATTCCCGGACCTCCGACGCGCTTGCCCTCGCTGTGCGGTTCGGATGTCCTGTCTATACTTATGAGCACATCCTGGAAAGTGCAGGCATTCTGATGGAAGATCCGGGAACTGGAAAAAAGAAAAAGACACCAACTGTAACCTCTCCTGAGGATGAACCCGGAAGTAAGGATGACCTGAAAACCATGAATTTAGAAGATCTGAATGTACTTTTAAATGAGGTGTTGGAACAGGAAGATTATATCAGGGCCATTGCCATCCGGGATGAGATCAACAGCCGGAAAAAAGGAAAAGAATAGCTAATAGCCAATGGCTTTTGGCTAATGGCCAATCGATATAAATCTAATCTGTGGTAAGCTTTCCTAATTGCAAAATCAATCTCGGTCTTCACATTCTTGGTAAAAGAACTGACGGTTTTCATAACCTTGAAACCTGCTTCTACCCCATCCCCCTTACAGATGCACTTGAGATCATAACCGCTCCGGATCAGGAGTTTCACTTCAACCAGACCGGCCTTACACTGAATCTGCCGGCATCCGGTAACATCTGTATAAAAGCTTATGAACTTTTCCGGGAGGCTTACCCTGATTGTCCGCCCGTACACATGCATCTTCATAAAACCATTCCTTCCGGTGCAGGCCTTGGTGGTGGAAGCGCTGATGCCGCTTTCACGCTTCTTTTACTCAATGAAAAATACAAGGCAGGTTTTTCGCAGGATGCGCTCATCAGCCTGGCATTGCAACTGGGTAGTGATTGTCCTTTCTTCATTCTTAACCGCCCCTGTATCGCCACGGGAAGAGGTGAAGAAATGAAACCGATTGACCTTGATCTTTCACAGCATACCATCATGCTGGTAAACCCGGGAATCCATGTAAATACAGGCTGGGCCTTTTCCCAGGTCAGGATTACTCAGCACACAGGTACGTTGAATAGCCTCATCAGCCTGCCATTAGAAGAATGGAAAGACCGGCTGGTGAATGATTTTGAAGAACCTGTTTTTGCTACCCACCCTGAATTGTCGTCCATCAAGGCAACTTTATACAAAGCTGGTGCGGTCTATGCATCCATGAGCGGCAGTGGTTCCACACTTTACGGGATTTTCCGAAATCATGATTTTACACCACCCTCCTTCCCGGGCCAGTATTTTACCCGCGTCATTTGATGCTTTCTTTTACTTTTGCGGTCGATGGAGATCTACAAAGAATATTCTTTTGATTCTGCGCATTTTCTTCCCAAAGTTCCTGCGGGCCATAAATGCAGGAACATGCATGGTCATACCTATAAACTTAAAGTGTTCCTGGAAGGCCAGCCCGACCCTGAGTTGGGATGGATTATGGATTTCAAGGACCTTAAAGAAGCTTTGTCGGGTGTGATAGAGCAGTTGGATCATAAACTGATCAACGACATACCAGGCCTTGAGAATCCAACAGCAGAAAATATTACGATATGGATCTGGAAACAGATACACCCGCTGCTTCCCTTATTGAGCAGGATTGAACTTTATGAAACACCAACTACAGGTGTAGTGTATAAAGGCGATTAGTCGGCATGCGATAACAGTTCTTCCAGGTCGAGCGCCTCAGTTACCATTTGCAGGTTGCCCTGGCTGTCGCGCGGCCATTCTTCCCTGGGCAGGTCCCAATATAATTCCACCCCATTTTGATCGGGGTCGTCGAGGTAGAGCGCAAGGGATACGCCGTGATGAGAAGCGCCAGTAAGCGGATAACCTGCCTGCACGATCTTCTTCAGCACCTGGGCCAGGTCTTTTTTGGTGGGATATAGAATAGCGGTATGAAAGAGTCCCGCAGTATGAACCGGTGCCGGTCCTTTGTCCTTGCTGTACCAGGTATTCAACCCGATATGATGATGATAACCTCCCGCTGAAAGGAAGGCGGCATTGGCGCCATAAAATTGTGTGACCTCAAATCCAAGCAGGTCGCGGTAAAAGCCCAATGCCCTTTCAAGGTCACTTACTTTGAGATGCACATGACCGATGCGGGTTTCCGCAGGAACCTGGTATGCCATTTTATTCTTAGTTTTACACCAAGTTAAGCTAATGAATCTTTCCTTTCTTCTTCAGAATCTTGATTTGCTCAATCACTAAGTGGACCTCTCCCCTTTCGATTTATTTCATTCATTACTTAAACCTGCAACATGTCTCATACTTCTATAGCCCCTACCGGTGCCTCATATTTTATGGATCTTGAAGACCGGCACAGTGCCCATAATTACCACCCCCTGCCTGTTGTGCTCAACAGAGGAGAAGGTGTGTATGTATGGGATGTAGAAGGCAAAAAGTACCTGGATTTTTTGAGTGGATATTCAGCGGTAAACCAGGGCCATTGCCATCCGCGCATTGTTGATAGTTTTATTTCCCAGGCAAAAAATCTGACGCTCACCAGCCGTGCATTTCACAACGACCAGTTCGGGGAATACGCGCAATACATTACAGGACTTTTTGGCTACGACAAGGTCCTCCCCATGAATACCGGGGTTGAAGCCGTGGAGACTGCCATTAAACTTGCAAGACGCTGGGCCTATGAAGTGAAAGGCATCCCTAATGAAAAGGCCACGATCATCGTATGCGAACAGAATTTTCATGGCCGTACCACTACGGTGATCTCTTTCAGCTCGGATGCCTCGGCCCGGAAGAATTTCGGCCCCTACATGGAAGGCTTCATCTCCATTCCTTTCAATGATCTTTCAGCTCTTGAAAAGGTTTTGAAAGAAGAAAATATTGCTGCCTTCCTGGTAGAACCCATCCAGGGTGAAGCAGGAGTTGTAGTACCGGATAAAGGTTATCTCCGTTCAGCAAAACTGCTCTGCGAAAAAGCGAATGTGCTTTTTATGGCAGACGAAATACAGACGGGACTTGCCCGGACAGGTAAAATGCTGGCCTGCGATCATGAAGAAGTGCATCCTGATGTATTAATACTTGGAAAAGCGTTGAGCGGCGGTATGATGCCCGTTAGCGCTGTTCTTGCATCCAATGAAGTGATGGACCTGATCAAACCCGGGGAACATGGATCCACCTTTGGTGGTAATCCACTTGCCTGCCGCGTAGCCATGGAATCACTGCGGGTGATTGTGGATGAAAACCTTGCAGGCAACGCGGAAAAGATGGGCGCCTACTTCCGTGAATCAATCGGCAAAATGAATTTGCCTTACCTGAAACTGGTTCGCGGTAAAGGTTTGCTCAATGCCATTGTTATCGATCATACTGATAAAGAAGCAGCATGGGAGATCTGCCTGCTGATGATGAAAAACGGCCTGCTGGCCAAACCAACACAGGGTGACAGAATCAGGCTGGCTCCTCCGCTCATCATCAATCAGCTACAGGTGGATGAAGCACTTGGCATTATTGAAAAAAGCCTGAGATCATTTCAATAGATATGAACCAAAAAGAATTGAAACCTAATACGTCATCAGCGCCGATTAAAAATTTCAACATTGACCTCCTGATCGGAATGAGTGATGGGCTGGTAGTACCTTTTTCACTGGCAGCCGGACTTTATGCTGCCGGACAGCCTAATAAAATGATCCTGCTCGCGGGACTAGCTTCTATTGCAGCAGGTTCCCTTACCATGGGTTTGAGTGGTTATTTTTCTGGCAGGTCGGAACAGGATGAACATCATCACCATAACAATAGTCATGATGCACAACCTGAAGCAATGAAAAAATTTTTTGCCAACCTGGGACTCAGCGAAACCTTGCAAGAACAGGCGGCGGGTGAAATGTTGAAGGATAAGGATAAGTGGACTGCTATTAAAATGCAGTATGACCAGCAAAAAGCTTTGGATAAAAAAACCGCAGCCCGTTCGGGATGGATGATCGGCTTTGGATATGTGGCAGGAGGACTCCTCACACTTTCGCCCTACTTTATAACAGAAACACCTGGAGGAGCTTTTAGGTTTTCCATTCTTATAACCCTCGTGCTATTATTTATAACTGGCTGGTTCAAAGGACTTCTCCAGGGGAATAGTGGTTGGTGGAGTGCATTGCGACTGCTGCTTACGGGGATGGCTGCTGCCGCTGCAGCTTATGGAGTTGCCAAAATCTTTCTCCAGGGGCCATGAAGGGGCAATTTTACTGCTGGATTTTCAGTTGCTATTCATAAAAAAAGCCCCGGATGTCCGGGGCTTTGTATTGGATGTACTTACTAATTATAAACGGATAAATCTCACAGCCTGTACCCTTCCTTTTTCGGTTGTTCCTACCAGTTGGTAGGTTCCCGCTGCAAGACGTGCGAGGTGAAGCTGGATATCATTCTGACCCGCAAATACCTGCCTGCTAAAGGCCATCACTACCCTGCCGTTTCCATCAACCACTGTCCATTCTATCTTGGTAGTTCTCTGAGTTTTTACTCTCAGTAAAGCCAGGTCATTTACAACATTTGGCATCAGCACTACACTGGTAACGTCCGCGTCAACATTTGGTACTGCTGTCGGGAAATTGATACCGCCGATATTGGCCAGTACCATAGGTCCGAAGGATATGGTCTGGAAACCAAGGATCCTTCCGGTAGCTGTACCTGTAGGAGCCAGTCCGCCGGCCTGTGTTGCGATCATCCAGTTGGTAGCGGTGGCAACGCCGGCTTCCATATTGGCTGAACCTACACCGGAAGCATTGACATCCGCATCAGCATATCCAAGAGTTATATTGACAGCAGATGTAGGAGCTGAACTTGCTGTAACATTCCAGGTACGGTTAACTGCCCTGGCTGCATTGGCAAGAGCAGGTGTTGCCGGCAGACCCGTAACAACTCCTACTGTATAATCCCTGCCCTGTCCATTGGCGATCATAACAGGATTATAAGATGTGGCTGTAGGTCCGACAGGGAACACAACTGTTACCGTACCAATGTTATTGCCCGTTACTTTACCGGTTCCGTTGGTTACGATATGACTGGCAACACTGCCGGTAGATCCACCGGTGAAAGTGAGATTATTATTACCAAGCGTGATGTTACCATTGGTCATGGTGAGCGAAGTGCCCACGGTCATGTTACCACCAAGTGTGATACCACCAGCGCCATTCATAATGATATTGGCCGCCGTGATAGAAGGCACTGCCTGGTTGGTTGTACCCATGAATTCGAAGGTACCAGCCGTACTGTTCAGGGTTCCGTTATTGGTAAGGTTTCCATGAAGGATCAGTCTTCCGCTGGCAGTAATCTGCAGGGTAGCTCCTGTTTCAATGGTCACATTATTTACCGGAGCATTACCTGCAATGGTTGGAGAGAATGGTGTACCCGATGGGATTACCACGCTCATAGCCTGGGTAGGTACACCACCACACCAGTTGGCAGCATTATTCCAGTCACTGTTGGAAGTACCGGTCCAGCTATTATCAGTTACGGTAAGAACCGCATCGGTTGAAGTAACGGAAGGTGCACAGGTGCCTGTTACCACTACGGAATAGTTGCCTGCATCCGCATAGGCAAGGTTGCTGATCGTATAACTTGCACTGGTTGCACCGGCGATATCAGCACCATTCTTTCTCCACTGGTAAGTAAGGCCATCACCGGCTGCGCCAACTGTGAATGTGGCGGGGCCTCCTACACAACCTGAAACTGTAGCGGCAGGCTGCGTGGTAATGGATGTTTCCGGTGTGATATTGACATTCACCGTTGACACAGTGGTACATCCAACACCTGATGTTGCAGTAATGGTGTAAACTGTTGCACCGGTTGGTTTGGCATATACAGCATTCGCTGGCGCACCGGTATAAGCAATGGTGCCTGCAGCATCAGTAAATAATGTTGCAGCCGGGCTCCATGTGTAAGTTGATGGAGCGGTGAATCCGAATACTATTACCGGTCTTGAACTGCCAATGACAGTGGTATTCGTTGTTGTTTCAAGTGCGCACATATCACGTGTACCCGTGGTATTATCATCATAGATGGCACGGGTTGCTGTGAATGGAGCTGTCGCCATTGACATGGTTGGAGTATTACCCCAGCATACAGGCGATCCTGCGCTGCAGCTATTGTCCGCATCATTATCCCAACAAATCTCAAATACAATATTTGATGTGCCATCCCAAGTGAGCGGAGTGCTGAGTGCAAAAGTATTGGCACCCAGGACAGGCAGGTAACTTGGGCTGCTGAATACAGTTGAGGCTCCTGCTACAAAAGATGCTGAAAGATCAGTTGCCGTTGTAGTGGCCACTTTCAGCCTGAAGTTATCCAGGTTGGCTGGCGTTGACAATGAGGTTACATTAAAGCTGAGTGAGTTGATAATGCTTCCACTGATCATTCCCATTGCACTGAGTTCTGTAGCCCTGATCATGTACTGTCTTCTTGAACCTTCAAAAAGCCTGTAGAAAGGAGTACTGGAACTGGTGGAAGTAGTGGGAGAAGTTCCGGTAATTGTTCCTGTTGTACCAGCCATGGAACCAGACGCTGTCAATTGCACCGTGCTGCCAAGACATACTGTTGGCGTTGCAGGCGTAACTGTTGCCACTGTTGGTGGCGTATTAACAAAGATGACTGTTGAATAAGTATTATTAGTCAGTATCTCATCATCTGCCTGTACAGCCGTTACGTCAAATGTATAGTTGCCTCCTGTGCTGAAATTGAAAGCAGGAGAAAGGCTAACGTTCATGGTAGCACCTGGTGCGATGGTACCCGTATTCAATGTACCGGTTAACGTACCCGTACCTGCGCCGGTTACATTAGCTGTAACAGTTACAGGATTCAGAGCAAGGTCAAGCGGGAACAGGCTTGCATTGGATATGGTAGCCTGGATGGTGGCCATATTGATCGGGCATGTGGTTGGAGGAGTAATGAGTGCTACTGTACTTACATCAACCAATGGCGCTTTGATCACACTGATATCATCCAGGTACATATTGAACTGGTCCGCATCTGAGTATGCATGGAAACCGATATAATAAACACCTGTTGCTGCAGGGGTGAACATGATGGTATCAAAAACAGGCGCACCAGTCATGATGCTGGAATGATCCACCAGCAAATTGGTCATGGCCCCGGCGTTGGCTGCAGTACCGTAATGAACTTTGAGTTTTTCTTCAAAGAATGTACTGTTGTTACCATATTTAAACACCAGCCTGTATAAAGTACCGCCGGTAAGGTTCAGTCCTCTTGTATAGAACCAGTCATCACCAGGCGTAGATCCATCCCAGGAATACTGCAATGTATTTCCTGTATATCCGGTAGGAGCTGCTACAGTAGTCCATGTAGTGGCTCCATTCAGGTCTACCCGCTGGGTACACTGCGGAATATTTGGAGTAGTTGCTCCATTGAAATTCTCACTGTAAGGCACGTTAACCGGATCGCAAAGTGTAGTGAAGGTTGCCACCGGTGAATTGATACTGTACACAGCACCACATACCTGCCTTACATATACATCGTATGAAGTATTACTGGTAAGGCCTGTTATATTAATTGGCGAAGTAGCACCTGTTACAATGGTACCGCCGGTGCCTGCTGTTGCACCCGTTCCAGGAGTGAAACCTACTGGCCCGTATTCCACAATATAACCCGCACCTGTAGCCGTAAATATGGCTGACCCAGACGTATTGGTAAGCGATCCAATAGTTACAGAATTAGGTGCATTACATGGAGGCGTCAGTTCTACCGCAAAATCATCAAAGGTCAAATACCAGGGAGAGCCGTTGGCATTTGAGCGCAGACCAAAATAATGTACACCGGTAGTGGTAGCCACGTAAGTGAATTTAGCCTGGGTATAAGCCGTATTTACCGGGTTGGTAATCGTGCCCAGGGTTGTGGTCATGGCTGTACTGTTATTGGCATTGCCTACTGCGGCTGTGAGAACAAATCCATTCACCGCATCGGTTTGCCTGTACCAGAATGAAAAATCATAAGAGGTACCAGCAGTTAATTGCACTGCGGGAGTGAACAACCAAGCATCGGAAGACCAGCGTGCCCAGATATATTGGGTACCAGTTCTGGCACCAAGTCCATTTCTTACAGCAGTATTAGCTGTGGTGAAATTAGCGCCCGTAGTGAGTTGTGTTGACCAGCAGCCAGGAGTCAATCCTGCTCCTACCGGTGAAACTGTTTCGAAACCTTCGGTAAATGGAACAGTTTCCGGAGCCGCCGTGCTTACAAGAACAGGATCCGAATCATCAAACGCACTGCCATTGGCACAGGTTACGATTGCCTTGAAATAAGTATTGCCAGTAATGCCGGTAGCCGTATAGGTAGCCAGGGTTGCACCTGCTATATTAGTATAAGTTACACCGTCGGGAGATGACTGCCACTGGTAGCTTAACCCACCCACACCTGTTGTTGCGCCGGTGAGACTGAGGTTTGTTGAACCACCAATACAAACCGATGTAGTGGAAGCGGCAGCCGCACCACCTGATGGGGTTCCAGAACATGCTGCAAATACATTGAAATTGTCAAAATCCAGGAAATAATCCCCGCTCACCCATGTAGCGTTGATTCGGAACATTACATTTTGTCCAACGTAAGAAGCCAGTGGATAGGACAAGGTGGTCCATGACTGGTCTGTTACAGAATGATTGGTATTATTGATCGTTGCCAGGTCAGTGAAAGTGGCACCGCAGTCAGTGCTGATCTGCACCTTAAAATTGCCCCAGTCTCCGGTTGGAGGCACCTGTGTTCCCGGATAGGTGGATGCCCAGTTGAGGATACGGTACTGGAAGGTGAAGATATCATTTGCTGTAACAGGGCCTACTGTTATGGTAGAGAAAACCCCAGATGGTGCACTTGACCATATATTCCTGTAAATACCATTTGAGGAAACAGAGTGGTTGGTACCTATGGTCCAACCGGTGGTATTCCATCCTGTTGGTGCAGTTGTGGTTGCAAATGCCTCCGACCATGGGGAGGTGGTAATGTGGTTGATATTTACAGGTGTTGTGTTGCTGTTATTCGAAGCGTTTCCATCTCCTGTAATAGTCACACTGGCGGTAAGGGTATGTGTACCGCCTGCCGATAAATCTGCATTGGGGAACAGCGGATAAGTCTGGCTTGCACCCGCAGCAAGCGTACCATTATTCAGCGTCACGGTCAGGGCTTGTGTTGAAGCCCCGGTTACATTTATATTGATGGTAGCGTTGTTTGTTCCAAAATCAATTGATGAAGCACCAGAATTTTTAATCGTTACAGAAAGAGGTACACTGTTGTTAGGACAAGGACTGGTTGGAATGCCTGTAATGGCAGTGATTGAAAGATCAATTGCCGGAAGAGCAGGGGGAGTAAAAGTATAGGTCTGCCCCGCTGCAGGTTTCGCTGATATATTGGTTGTATTAGTTGTAGAACTTGCCGTTGGAGAAGCTGATGAATTATTCAACTGGAGGAAATTACCACTGCCGGTAGCAACGGCACTCAATCCTATTGAAGCACTTCCATTATTTACTGAGGCTCCCAATGCATCATATACAAATTCGACCACGTTGGTGCCTTCATATAATTTGGCCTGGAAAGAAATTACTGCTCCGGATGCATTCCAGTTCCACTTAACATTAGACCATTGCATTGTAAAAACCCTACTGCCCGCAGCCCCGGTAGTTATATACTGGATATTAGAGGCCGACTGCGCATCATGGTCATCCCATAAAGGAGCTATAAAAGGACGTCCATTGGTTGCAGTGGATAGGTTATTGGTAATATTCGCAGATGTGAGATTACCAAATGCCAGGAAACCGTTAGAACTTACACCAACAGTAGTATAGTCTACCCCGGCATAGGTAAAACTGAATCCAATTGGAATATTTGTCGCATAACCCTCATCCGCATCCCCGGTCAGGGTGGGACTGGTACCACTGATTGCAGAATAGGTACCCGACGATGCAACAAAGGTATAAGCACTCACCTGGGCCCTCACAAGGTGCATCGACAAAATAGAAAATAGTACAAGTAAAAGTCTTGAGTAGAACTTTCTCATAAGCAGAATGTTAGTAAAGATTTTGGTTTAATTGGAAGGCTTCTCAGTGAGGATGCTCCAAATTAGGGTATTTTTTTATTCTAACGGCAAAATGGGAGGAGAAAATGAAAGAGAATGAGAAAGAGAAAGAGAAAAAGGGGGACTTATCTTCGCTGCATGCAAATCATGAGATGGACTGCTTTTTTACTTGCGCTTGCTGTTATCATCGCCTGTTTTTATCCATGGGTATTATACCCGGGTGGTGGACGTGTAGAAGGTTTTTATTCTGATAACAAGGTTTGGGGCCGGCCGGGATTGATCCATACCGCTCTTTGTTCTATTTATTTATTACTGTTGTTGTTTAATAGAATGTGGACCCTGAGGCTGGCTTTTTTCATCAGCATGATTAATATCGCATGGGCCATCCGGAATTTTTTTCTCCTGGGCGCCTGCGAAGCCGGCATCTGTCCGGAAAAACAAACTGCACTCTATGTTGTTTTCTTTGGTTCTTTACTTACGACCGTTGCTTTATTATTTCATAAGCCTAAAATGAAGGCATAGCCTGAATAAAGTGCTATTGGCTTTTGGCCATTGGCCATTGGCTTGCCAGGCTTCAAATAAATCCGCAATGCAATTTCTCTGCGCGATTTTTTTCTCCCTTTGCCAGTCATCCGCGTGTCGCTGTCCGCGTGCGCTGTCTACGTGCGCTGTCCGCGTACGCCGAAGCTTTAGCGAAGGCGCAAGCTTCAGCGAAGGCGGGCTTGTCCGCCGAAGCTTCAGCGAAGGCGGATTCTCTGCGGTGAAAATTTTTCAAAAAAAAGCCGCGCACTGATCTGTGCGCGGCCATGAAAACAAGTGATTCAATCTTATAATTTGAAACCGAGTGTAAAACTCAATACACGGTGTTTGTTATTATGGTCTTCCCCGGAGTTGCTGCCAGATTGTAGTTTGGCCAGCCCCAATCCATAATTAACAGACAGCACCAGTGATTTTCCTTCAATACCCGCAATACCATTCACACCATAATCAAATCTTTTCACGATGTTAAAGCCCGCTCCTTCTTCTTCGGACAATGTAGTTGGATCATCATCAGAAAATTCGATATCCCTCTCCACATTGTATTCAATGCCCAGGATATTGCGGCCTTCGGTTTTAACCTTGCCACCTACACCAACAGCCAGGTATGGACCTGCACCGGCAAAAAAGCGGGTATTACCCATTGCTGGTGTTTTGAACACAAGATTCACCGGCACTTCAATGTAAGTGGGATTGAAAGTCTGTTTGAAATAACCATTGTTACCTGCTGTGCCTTCCTGCACTTTTGAACCTTTGCCGGTATACAATATACCTGGCTGGAGGTAAACAATACTTCCCAGGTGAAGGTCACCCACTATGCCAAGCTGAAACCCAGTAAGCGATTTCGAATCATCCACCCTTCCATTATCCGTTACTGAAACATTGGCCAGGTTTAATCCACCCTGCAGCCTTGCATTCTGGGCATAGCTACCAACAGCCAAAAAAACACCGATTGCCAAAACTAAAATTCTCATCTTCATAATTTGTACAGTTTTGCTTCTAACTCATCAAATCGCTTGCCAGAGACTCAGGCTAATTTCGTAAAGGCTGATTAGATATATTTTTCACCTGTAATCGAATGTAATTCTATCGAATTCAAAATCTAAATAGAATATATAGGTCCATTTGCTTGGAAAAAATTACCCAACGAGTGCCTTTAATTTTAAGCAGATTAGCCGTCTCGGCGGGCTTTGTCCACCATTGCTTAAGCGTAGGTGGAAAGGTCGGTAAGTAGTCTCTGTGAATACAAATAGTATATACTCTTCGAAGCGCTCTTGAAATAGTAGTAAACCAGTTTTTGACTTTTGAATTTTGACTTTTGACTTTTGAATTCGATTGGTATCAAAAACTAAAGCTCCACCTAAGGAGCTTTAAAAAATTTTGAGAGAGCTTTGGCTTCAACCTGAATGATTTGAGGTCATACTTACCGGCCAGGATACCAGGTTCTTCTCCGGAAAGATTAACAGGTAAGGTAGGAATCGGATTCCATTTCCAAAAATCTTCACGAAAATAATTAAGTAGAAAATACAGAGGTAGAAAAAGCGCATTTTTTTTATTGGGCTTGATTTGATACAAAGAAAAAGGCATAGCCGGTAAGGCGGTAAGACGGTAAGTAGAGGTTCAATTTCAATAAATCCTTTACGCCTTTCCGGTTAATCTTTTTGTGCAACAAAGAATTGCAAAAAACGCTAAGTGTTTTATAAAACTACTTACCTTCTTCCCGCCCGGTTAAAGAATCATGTAATAAATACTGTATGAAATAGAAGTGGTATTCACGTACTGATTATAAAATCAAAAAAGGATTATCCTTATCAAAACCACCTTTTGATTTTTTCGCTGAGAATTTTGTCCTGATCCATTTAAACATTTTGTACAGCATGGCCAATGGTTTTAGTAGTGAACAATGGAAGCCAACGGTCAGGGATGGGATCATTAGCAAGAAAGGGTCCGGAATCAGCAGTCACGAGACCTCGCTGTTTTATTCAAGTTAAGAAAAAAACCCGATAAGCCGGAATTTATTAATGCCCGATCTGGATGCCCGCCATCACGTTTACCTGGCCGGAGAACCACTGCTGTTTTCCGTAACCATAAGCGATCCGGAAATGATTGTAGTTGGCATAAGCGCCTTTGAAGCTGGCCTGGGCGAAGAAGTTTTTCAGAAAATTATACCGGAGCCCGGGCTCCAATCCAGCCACATATCCTGAAAACGCATACCGGTCATCGTTATGGACACCGAGAATGATGGAATTGGTCTTGGGCACTACTACCCCGCCTCCTGCTTTTACAAACAGGTCCAGCTTATTGATACCGTCTTTACTTTGGTGAAGCGTGAAGAATTTTACAATATTGATCATGGCGTAATTAGCACCATCGGTATGTTCGAGTTTTACAAAATCCCGCCCTAGCACCGTATCCTTATCCAGTTCCTGGCTTCCGATATATCCTTTTACCCTCACTGCCTGGTTTTGCTGAACCTTATATTTCAGGTGATCAAAATGATATTCAATCCCGATCTTTTTTTTGTAAGAATAATAGCCAAAATTATAGGAGTATTGGGGGGCAGTGCCCAGCGCAAGGTCGTCATGCGCCTTTACCTTGTAAAGGGTGAAATCAAAATTTGGGGGTGCATTTCTCACCAGCCTGATATCGCTATTGGTGTAAAATGCCCGGTGTGTACCAAAGGAAAAATAAAAGATCCCGTCTTTTTTTGCTTTCTGTGCGTGGGCGCCAGAGGACATGGATAGCAAAATGATAAAGGCTGCGAAGTATTTCATCTGGAAGCTGCAAAGGTAAAGTACGCAGGGGAATAATATGGGGCAGGATAAACAGATTCAACTTAGCCTTAACACCCCTGTTGCAATACAATCAAAAAAAGCCCCACCGTGTAGGTGAGGCTTTCTATCTGGAATTTGCAGATTAATAATCCATTCCACCCATGCCTGGCATTCCAGCCGGAGCACTGGCGGCACCTTTTGGTTCTGGTTTGTCGGCCACCACGCATTCAGTAGTCAGCAACATACCTGCGATGGAAGCTGCATTTTCAAGAGCCACACGGCTAACCTTGGTTGGGTCAATTACACCCGCGCCAATCAGGTTCTCGTATTTCTCTTCACGTGCATTGAAACCATAGTCAGCAGTTCCTTCCTTCACTTTGTTGACCACCACGCTGCCTTCAATACCGCAGTTTTCCACGATCTGGCGCAGGGGCTCTTCCAGTGAACGGCGTACGATTTGAACACCTGTTGCTTCATCATTGTTCAGGGTATCGATATTGTCAAGAGCGGCAATCGCACGCACATAAGCAACACCACCTCCTGGAACGATTCCTTCTTCAACAGCAGCCCTTGTAGCATGCAAAGCATCATCTACTCGGTCTTTCTTTTCTTTCATTTCCACTTCAGTTGCGGCACCTACATTCAGTACAGCAACACCACCGCTGAGTTTTGCAAGACGCTCCTGCAGTTTTTCGCGGTCGTAATCAGAAGTAGTATTCTCGATCTGTGATTTAATCTGGTTGATGCGTGCAGTGATGCCTTCTTTTTCACCTTTACCACCTACAACGGTAGTATTGTCTTTATCAATCACTACTCTTTCACATTTACCAAGGTAAGTCAGGTCGGCATTCTCCAGTTTGTAACCCTGCTCTTCAGAGATCACAATACCTTTTGTAAGGATCGCGATATCCTGCAGCATTTCTTTTCTCCTGTCGCCAAAGCCCGGAGCTTTAACAGCAGCCACTTTCAGGGTACCGCGTAGTTTATTTACCACCAGGGTTGCCAGTGCTTCACCTTCCAGGTCTTCAGAGATGATCAGGAGTGGAGCGCCCTGCTGTGCAACTTTCTCCAGGATGTGCAGGATGTCCTTCATGCTGCTGATCTTTTTATCATAGATCAGGATGAATGGGTTTTCAAGCTCTGCTTCCATTTTTTCGCTGTTGGTAACGAAATAAGGAGAGATATACCCGCGGTCGAACTGCATACCTTCCACTACATCTACTGTAGTTTCGATACCTTTTGCTTCCTCAATAGTGATCACACCGTCTTTGGAAACTTTCTCCATAGCCTGGGCGATCAGCTTACCGATCTCGTTATCATTATTGGCAGAGATGGTAGCCACCTGCTCAATCTTTTTATTGTCGTTTCCTACGGTTTGGGACTGTGAACGCAGGTTTTCAACCACCACTTTCACCGCTTTATCAATACCACGCTTCAGGTCCATTGGATTGGCACCTGCCGCTACGTTTTTCAGACCTTCAGTGATGATAGCCTGGGCCAGTACAGTTGCGGTAGTAGTACCGTCACCTGCTACATCAGCGGTTTTGGAAGCAACTTCCTTCACCATCTGGGCACCCATATTTTCAATGGCGTCTTCCAGTTCAATTTCTTTAGCAACGGTCACACCATCTTTAGTAACAGAAGGTGCACCGAATTTTTTCTCGATCACCACATTACGGCCTTTTGGACCCAGGGTTACTTTCACGGCGTTGGCAAGAACATCAACACCTTTCTTCATTTTATTACGGGCATCAGTTTCGAAAAACAGTTGTTTAGCCATGACTATTTGAGTTTTTATTGTTTTTGAAATTAGAAGCTTCGAGCTGTGAGCTGCGAGCTTCGAGTCAGTTTCTAGCAGCTAGAAGCTAGTAGCTAGCGGCTTATACAATCGCCAGTATATCACTCTCCCTCATAATCAGCAGGTCTTCACCTTCGATGGAGATCTCCGTTCCGGCATATTTGCCATACAAAACGGTGTCACCTGTTTTTACAGTTACAGGTTCATCTTTTTTACCAGGACCGGCAGCGATTACAGTACCACGTTGTGGTTTTTCTTTTGCCGTATCAGGGATAATGATACCTCCTGCAGTTTTTTCTTCTGCGGCGGCGGGCTTAACGATCACTCTGTCATGTAGAGGGGTAACACTTACTTTGTTAGCCATACGTCTATGAATTTTTGGTTTAATGAAATTTTTTCAGGGAGATTCCGCTTTTTGGCGGACGGCAAATGTAGGCTAATTGTGTGCCATCGGCTGATAAAGTGTAAAAATTGCAGTTTATGGCAGTCCGGAATCCAAAAGACGGTATAACCTACCTGGTTTTTTGACATTTTTTCACGGGCTCCATGAAAAAAGGTCCCACCAGGGGACCTTTTTCAATAGCGATTCAATAATTATTGCTCAAGCAGGGTGGGCGTTTCGTCGCTGCCATTTTTCTGTTTGCCGAGATAATTAGGCAGGTCCATTCCGGCCATATCAAAAATATCTTTCAATGGGGGCACAGCTTTGTAAAGCCCGGACACAAATCCCGCGGTAGAACTTTTTCCATCACCCCCGTTCCCGTTTTCCCAAACCGTCACCTTGTCGATCTTGATATTCTTGATGGCATCGGTCTGCATTTTCACCAGTTCCGGCAATTTGTCAGAGATCAGCAGCAGCACCGCATCCTTTGGATCATTGCCAGCTGCTTTCACGATCTGGTCAAGACCCTGGGCCTGTTTAGTGAGGATCTCATACATACCACGGGCCTCTGCTTCCAGTTTTGCATAAATGGCATCGGCTTCACCCTTGGCTTTCTCACGGATCCTTTCTGCTTCGGCCTGTGCTTCAATGATGGCTTTCTGTTTTTCTATTTCCGCTGTAACCACAATGTTTGCGTTCTGTGATGCTCTTTCTCTTTCGGCACGTGCTTCTTCCGCTCTTTTTTCAGCGGTATAGGCTTCTTCAAGGGCTTTGGCTGCCTGCACTTTTTCAGCGGCTGTTGCCTTTTTCAATGCTTCCGCTTCCCTTTCCCTTCTCAGTGCCTCTGAATCCGCGATCTGGATTCTTGACTGGTTCTCGCCCTGTACGGCAACCGCATTGGCTTCAGCGGTTTTAATACGGGTATCTCTTTCGGCTTCCACCTTACCAATGGATTCGTCTCTTTTGGCAGCCGCCATCAATACTTCGCGGTCTTTCACGGCCATGGCGATCTGTGTATCCCGGTCACGCTGGGTTTCCGCGATCTGTACATCCCGGTCTTTCTGTGTTTGCTGGATGCTGATGTCCTTGGATCTTTCTGCTTCTGCTTTACCAACTTCACCAAACCTGTCCTGCTCGGCCACACTTTTCTTGGCTTCATTAATGGCCTTGGCAGCCGCTTCCTTACCCAGTGCCTCGATATAGCCGCTTTCATCCTTGATATCGGTGATATTCACGTTGATCAGTTTGAGACCGATCTTTTTCAGTTCCGCTTCCACATTGGAAGCCACGTTAGTCAGGAATTTATCACGGTTATTATTGATCTCCTCGATATCCATCATGGCAACCACGAGACGCATCTGGCCGAGAATGATATCATTGGCGAGCGAATGAATATCCTGGCTTTGCAGGCCCAGCAATCTTTCTGCAGCATTTTCCATGATACCGGGATCAGTGGAAATACCCACGGTGAATTTTGAGGGAACATCCACCCTGATATTTTGTTTACTGAGTGCTTTGGTTAGATTCACTTCGATGGACATAGGTGTGAGGTCCATAAAAGAATAATCCTGGATGATGGGCCAGATGAAGGCGGCACCACCATGGATACATTTGGCACTGAGATTACCTTCGGCATTGCTGCCCACCTTACCGTAAACAACGAGGATTTTATCCGAAGGACAACGCTTATACCTGCTAAAGAGGGAATAGATCAGGATAAAAATAAAAACTACCGCTACCGCGATCACTATCAGTAAATAACCTTCCATGGAAATGATTTTATAGATTAATTATTAAGCAACAAGTTCCGAAGTCACCAGTACAATCTGGTTATTGATGGTATCCACCACCCTGATGGGTTTACCGGTCATAATATCTGCCGCATCATCGGTCATGGCATCGACCTCGATGAACCGCCCCTGCACCTGTACCTGCACCTTGCCAATGCCACCGCGTTTCGCGGGAATGCGCAGGTAGGTTTCACCGATACGGTTGACCGCGTTTTTCATTTGCAAAGTTCCGCTGTGACGAAGTTTGGAGGACTGACGCATCAGGAGCCACATCACTACCACCATGGCTATACCGGCTGCAAGAGCCACTGCTATTACAAGGGCATTGCCCATACCGCTTTTGTAAGCAGCCAGACCCGCCCAGCCAAACATGGTAAAAAAAGCAATCAGGTTTTTAATGGTGAAGAACTGGTAACCATGATCACCATCACCATCGAAGCCGCTGTCATCACCATGATCACCTCCAACGATAAATGAGAAGATGGTCTGTAATAAAAAAAGTAGGGAGAAAAAAAGGGCGATACCCCAGAGTATAAGTTCAAACCCGCGCAGGCCGCGCCACCAGTCAAAAAAATCAAACAGCATCCGGTAAGTTTTGGTTGGGCACAAAATAAAAAATTATGTGGTAGCCTGCCAGAAAAAACCGGAAACTCTTCCGGTCATTTATCCCCACTCTCCTGCCTTGATTGAAACGGGCCGCAATTCAAACAGCATTATTGTCGTTTGAACATAAAATCTCCCCCTCATTTGCAGCATTTTCGATATTTGCATGCTCAAGTAAGGAAACAAGCCTGAACCACCTGACATGAAATTTTTACTCACTGCGCTCTTCCTGGTTTTGCTGCAATTGCATATCCGTGCCCAAACCCCGTGTACGGCCCCGGGTCAGAACCCATCCACGGCCTTCCCGGTTTGCGGAACCAGCACATTCACCCAGAGCAGTGTACCTATCTGCGGCGGCAAAGCCATCAATGCTCCAGGCTGCACACCCGGTATCCTGTCAGACGTAAATCCTTACTGGTACAAATTCACCTGCTTCCAGACCGGGACCCTGGGCTTCAAAATCACACCTCATACCAATTCAGAAGATTATGACTGGCAGCTTTTTGATATCACCAACCGCAATCCCAATGAAGTATATACAGATGTAACCCTTTCAGTAGCCTCTAACTGGAGTGGTGAAGGCGGAGAGACCGGGGCTTCAGCGGCAGGCACCAGTCTTTTCGTTTGCGAAGGATTTGGCAAACCACTCTGGAGCAAAATGCCCACCCTGCAGGCCGGGCATGAATACCTGTTGCTGGTGAGTCATTTTACCCAAACGCAAAGTGGTTACAATCTTTCTTTTGGCGGAGGTACTGCTGTCATCACCGATTCAACCCTTCCTAAATTCAAATATGCCGAAGCAGCCTGCGATGGTGACCTGATCCGGTTGAAGCTGAATAAAAAAATGAGGTGCAACAGCATCACGGCCAGCGGTTCCGAATTTTACGTAACACCGGGGAACATCCCCGTTATCAGTGTCAATCCCATCGGGTGCGGAACCGGTTTTGATACCGACAGTATCGAGATCCAGTTGGGAGCAGTACTGGCACCCGGCACTTATACCCTCAATATCAAGGATGGAACGGACGCCAATACCATCCTGGATTATTGCGCCAAAGGCATTGATCCTTCAGAGAAAGCGAGTTTTACAGTCTTTCCTCAAACGCCTACACCCATGGACAGCCTGGTGCCTCCTGCCTGCGCCCCTCCTTCTATCAGGCTGATATTTGACAAACCCATGTTATGTAACAGTGTGGCTGCAGACGGAAGCGATTTTACGGTATCAGGTCCCTTCCCTGTTAGTATTGCAAGTGCTACGGCAAGATGCTCCACCGGGAGCACCACTTCAAGGTTCATTGATATCATTTTTACCCAGCCAATTTACAGGGGTGGCGTTTACACCCTCACCCTCAATACAGGCACCGATGGCAATACGGTGTTGAATGAATGCGGTATGCCTACGCCTGTTGGATCCACCATCAGTTTTGAATTAAAGGATACTGTAAACGCAGATTTTACCTGGCAGAAATTTTATGGCTGCACCCAGGATACCATTGATCTTTTTCATAATGGTGCCCACGGTGTTAACAGTTGGCACTGGCTGATGGATGATAATATCAGCAGCAACCTGCAAAACCCGAGAGGAATTTACCAGGTGTTCGACAATAAAAATATCCAGCTTGCAGTGAGCAATGGTTTTTGTGTGGATACTGCTGCGCAGACGATCGCGCTTGACAATGGAATCAAAGCCGCGTTTACAGCCTTTGAAGACAACTGTCCCAATGAAGAAGTACAGTTTACCGGAACGGCTACAGGTAACTATATCACCCAGCATCACTGGACTTTCGGCGATGGCAGCAGCTCTACCCTGCCCTCACCCGGTCATACCTATACCCCTCCATTTATTACCACGCCTTTCCAGGTAAGGTATACAGTAACTGATAGTATTGGGTGCACAGCCTTTGTTGAAAAGACCATCAAAATTTACAGTAGTTGTTACCTGGCTGTTCCAACGGCCTTCACTCCCAATAACGATGGCAAAAATGACCTGTTGTTCCCGCTCAATGCCATCAAGGCCGAGAACCTTGACTTCAAAGTATTCAACCGCTGGGGCCAGTTGGTTTTCCAAACCCGCGACTGGAAAATTGGCTGGAACGGGAAAGTCAATGGAAAGGAACAGGGTTCCGGGGTTTATGTATGGGTGCTGCAATATACTGACAGGGATACGAAGGAGAAAAGGCAGATGAAGGGAACGACGGTGCTGATCAGGTAAAGCCAATGGCCATTGGCTCATAGCTATTGGCCTCTTTCGCCTATCTTCGCCGGTTCAAATCGTTCTTGGATTATGATCAGCAGAAGGAATATCAGGGTGAAAGTGATGCAGACCCTTTACACGTTAAGTACACTGGAAAAAGAGATCAAGCCGGGTGAACCCATTAAACTCCTTCAGAAACATTTCGAGCAGTCCAAGGAAATGTTTGTTTACCTCACCTATTTTCTCACTGAGCTGGCTGCCTATGCGGAAAAGGATTCCTATGTGCGCAGCAGTAAGCACCTGCCCAGCGAAGCTGACCTGAATGTGAATACCAAAATCTCAGGGAATGAGATCCTCTGGAAGATCAGGGAAGATGCAGCTTTCCAGGTGGAACTGGGAAGGATGAAACCTGACCTGAAAATTGACAGGGAACTGGTTCGTAAGATCTACCTGAACATGGCTGACAGCCCTGAGTATAAAAAATATACAGCCGCCCAGGATAGGGATCCGAAGGAAGAAAAAGAGATCCTGGAATTTATCCTGCAGGAGAAAATGCTCAATGATGATCATTTTGTTTCCCACGTGGAAGAACTGTTTATGAACTGGGATGATGACGCGGAAATGGTAGTGCAGCTTCTTACAGGCGCCATTCATAAACCTGGCCAGGCAGATTTTAAGGAAGTGATGAGCGCTGATAAATGGGCCTTTGCCAAAAGCCTGCTCACCACCACACTTGAAAAAGAAGAACACCTGCAGACCTATATTTTTCCCCGCTTAAAAAACTGGGATGCAGAAAGGATCGCAGCGCTGGATATGATAATTATGAAACTGGGCGTTGCCGAACTGCTTTATTTTGAAACCATACCACCCAAGGTCACCATCAATGAATATATCGATATTGCGAAGGAATACAGCACCCAGCAGAGCGGACAGTTTGTAAACGGGATACTCGATAACATTCATAAAGAACTCGTACAACAGGGAAAACTGCACAAGACGGATTTTAAGAAAGCCTAAGCGCTTATTGATTTACCTTTGCCCTTGCAAAATTTTTTTTGATGAAGTATTTATTTCTTTTTTTGATAGCGGGTGTATTGTACGCCTGCAGCGATGATAAACAGGCCGGCGGCCATAATCACAATAGTGATTCGTTAAAGGCTGCGGCTATGAATGATACGGCCAATTATACAAAGATCGAATGGATTGATCCCATTGACCAGGACCTGGGAAGGATCGCAAAAGGACAGATGCTGGAGATCTCCTGGAGGTTTAAAAACGCGGGCAGCCGTCCATTGGTGATCAATAATGTGGCAGCGGGTTGTGGCTGTACGGTGGCAGAAAAACCCCAGGAACCCATAGCACCGGGAAAGGAAGGCAGGATCTCAGCGACATTTGACAGCAAGAGCCAGCACCTGGGTGTGAACGAAAAAAGCCTGACGGTGATCGCCAATACGCAGGACAAAACAGCGCATTACCTAACGTTCAAGGTAGACCTCACAGAAAAATAATTTTCAATCAATCAATACTCAAATATGTACTTATTACAAGCAGGCGGTGGCGGAGGCTTTGGCATTACACCGATCTTTTTCGCATTAATGATCCTTGTTTTCTGGCTTTTCTTTATACGCCCCCAGGCAAAAAAACAAAAGCAGCAGAAGAAGTTTTTAGAAGACCTGCAGAAGGGAGATAAAGTTGTGACCATCGCCGGTATTCATGGAACTGTAAATAAAGTAAATGAAGATGGCACGCTGCAACTGGAGATCAACCCGGGCAGTTATATCAAACTTGAAAAATCTGCGATCTCCATGGACTGGACCACGCAGATGAATAAGAATGCAGGTATTATTACTGATAAAAAATAATTTTCTTTCCAGCATATTGAGACCCGGGCTTTGTGTCCGGGTTTTTTTGTCTTAAGATTTCTAAATGATTTTGGCTCAGCGAAAAAAGCAAGGCCGGGGAGACGGGAAGGACGGTAAGTAATTTCATTAGAGAATGATGTTGATCATAAATTCCAAGTTGGAATCTTTAGTACACTTCAGCCAAATAGTCTCTACTTACCGCCTTCACGTCTTACCGGCTATCCTCTTTGAATATTATTGTGCCTGGATTTTATTTGTAACCCTACGATTTGCCGGCCTGAAATACCATGAAACAATGGTAAGCATCAATAATAAAGAAGGCCCAAAGAATTCGCCCCCTTCGTCCCCCACTGCCAGGTGCGTGAAAATGGCACCCGTAGTAATAAAGAAAAACCCGGCATAAGCCCACTCCTTCACCATTGCTATTCCGGGAACCAGTACCGACACTACTCCGGCCACTTTCCAAAGACCGATGATGGTCAGAAAATATTCCGGGTATCCCAATGCAGACATTTTGTTGACTTCTTCCTCCATATGAATAAGCTGTACAAAACCCGTGGAAAGCATTCCCAGGCACAGCCAGGCAGTAGCTACCCAGTAAATGATCTTATTTCTCTTTTTCATTTGAACTTATTTTAGTTTAGAGAGAATTTTCTCGAGTTCATTGTGTGCCAAATTGATCCCGTAAGCAAAGGGAAGCTTCAGCATATTATCGCGGTCTTCAACGGAGCGGTACACGATTTTCATGGTAAGCCTGCTTTGTTCCTCATTGAGTGATTCAAAGTCCAGGAATTCAAGTTGCACCGGGAATGGTGTGTTTTCCATTTCGAAGGTGCGGGTGATATTCTGGTTAATGATTAGTTTATGTATAACCCCGTTAGCACGGAAAAGCACATTTCCCTTATCGTCCTTTTTTTCAAACAGGTAACTGCCATGGTCATGGTTATCCAGTTTCAGCACTTTATTACCCATCCATTGCTCTACCAGTTCAGCTTCTGTATAGGCTTTGAACAATAGTTCAACCGGCAGTTCAAAATTTCTCGTGATGATGACTTCCTGGAGATGCTCCTCAGCTTTGATTTTTGTTTTCTGTTCCATGTTATTTCTTTGATTTGTATGATTTCATAACCTGTTCCAGTTTATTGAACCTCTCATCCCACATCTTCCTGAATGGCTCAATAAAGTCGGCGATCTCTTTCATCTTGGATGAGTTAAGCTGGTAATAGACTTCCCTACCGTGTTGCTCCTGCTTTAACAATTCACATTCCGTAAGGATCTGGAGGTGTTTGGATACTGTTGGTCTGGCTGTATCAAAATGAGCGGCAATGGTGCCTGCAGTAAGTGTTTGTGTAGCCAAAAGCATGAGAATGGCTCTCCGGGTAGGATCGGCAATGGCCTGGAAAACATCTCTTCGAAGGTTCATTGTGTAGCTATTTGACTACAAATATATGTGAAGTTATTTGACTACACAAATCGGGACCTTGATTTGGTGATTTTTTTTTGTATAGACAAAATTAAATAGCCGTTTAGGCGGGGAGGACGGTAAGTAGTTACTTTATAGTATGAAGCTTATTAACGGCACTATATGCTGCAGTTGGATAGTTCATTTCAAATGAAACTACTTATGCCTTCCCGCCTACGCTAAAGCTACGGCGGACAAGCCCGCCTAAACGGCTATGCCTTTTCCCCTAAGCAAGTAGCAAGAACTGAGAGTATCGATTTCTATCAAAGCTCCAGATCGTGAAATGCTGTTTTTCTTTACTAAAAC
>JAEYUA010000095.1 GCA_023433755.1 Bacteroidota bacterium
TTGTACTGGGTATCCTGGTGATCTTTGGATTTTGGGGATGTAGTCAATATAATGGTCTTGTAACCGAAGATGAAAATGTAAAGAATGCATGGGGTAACGTTCAAAGCGCTTACCAGAGAAGGGCTGATCTTATTCCTAACCTGGTAGCTACCGTGCAGGGTGAAGCTAATTTTGAAAGAGGAACGCTGAATGATGTAACCAGTGCAAGGGCCAGAGCTACTGCCGTAACGGTTGATCCAAGTAAGGTTACACCTGAACAGCTCGCGGAGTTCCAGGCTGCTCAGGGCCAGTTGAGCCAGGCTTTGGGCCGTTTACTGATGGTCACGGAAAACTATCCCACACTCAGGGCCAATGAAGGTTTCCGTAACCTGCAGTTTGAACTTTCCGGTACTGAGAACCGTATCAACAGGGAAAGAAATCTTTTTAATGATGTGGTGAATGTTTATAACCGCAAGGTCCGTTCCTTCCCCGTGAACATGGTAGCAGGTATGTTTGGTTTTGCAGTACGTCCGCCATTTGCCGCCAGTGCAGAAGCGCAGGAAGCACCAAAGGTGAATTTCCCTTCAGCTAATACACCGGCTCCGGCAACTACACCTGTTCCAGATTCAAACCGCCGATAATGAAATTGTTTCCCTGGCAAAAGGAAAAGGAGTTTTTCTCCATTGAGGAAAAAGCCCAGTTGGTGGATACGATCCGCATTGCTGAACAAAGAACGAGTGGTGAAATCCGCCTGTTCGTTGAAAGCAAATGCAAATATGTTGATGCCATGGACAGGGCCAGGGAAGTTTTTCTATCTATGGGCATGGATAAAACTGAAATGAGGAATGCCACTCTTATTTATGTCGCCACAGATGACCACCAGGCAGCCATACTTGGCGACAGCGGCATTCATGAAAAAGTAGGTAATGAATACTGGGAGAAAGAGATCCGCAAAATGCTGCTTCATTTCAGGCAGCATCATCTCAAAGACGGACTTTGTGAAGTGATCAAAGACCTGGGAGAAGCGCTGCATCACTATTTTCCATATGACAGTACTACAGACAGAAACGAATTACCGGATGAAATTGTATTTGGCAGGTAAATGAAGAAACTTCTCCTGATCATAACCCTGTTCGCGTTCCTGCCGGTCTTCGGACAGACCGATCCCATTAAGAATAAGCCCAACCAGCTTGTAAACGATTATTCGAAGATTCTTTTACCGGAGCAGGTACAGGCGCTCGAATCCAAACTGAGAAAGTTTGATGATACTACACCCAGCCAGATCGTAATTGTGATCGTTGACCATCTTGGTGGCCTCGAACCGGTTGAATATGCCACGGAACTCGGCGAAAGCTGGGGGGTCGGGGGGGCAGCTTTCGATAATGGGATTGTGATCCTCGTATCGATGGGCCGTAATACAGATACCGAAAAACGATCAGCCTTTATTGCTGTCGGGCGTGGACTGGAAGGTGCGATACCTGATGGTCTTGCAGGTTATATTTACGATCATCATATGGTTCCCAATCTTAGGTCGGGAGATTATTACCGGGCCTTTGATGAAGCAACCGATGCCCTGATCCAGGCGGCAGCCGGGGAATACAAGGCTCCTGAAGGTTATCGAAACAGGAATGATAAAAGAGGACTGAGCCTGGGTAAGATCATTGTGGGTATTGTCATCTTCATTATCATCATGGGTATGTTTGGTGGTGGTAACAAAGGTGGCGGTTATATGTCAAGACGTGGTTACCGTGGTTTCGGCGGGCCGGTCATTTTCCCTGGCGGATTTGGCGGCGGCGGAGGAGGTGGCTTCGGTGGCGGTGGAGGCGGTGGCTTCGGTGGATTTGGTGGTGGTAGTTTCGGAGGCGGTGGCGCAGGAGGAAGCTGGTAAATAAATTTTAATGAAGGAGTACGTAATTGATGTTTCCAAAATAGAGGAACTGCAAAACCTCAGTGATACCATGGCTCTTGATAAAATCTTCGAAAGAGCCCAGTCAACTATTGTAAATGGAGAAAGCGTGAAGCTGGTAAGAAAATCTTCTTCGGGTGTTGCTGAAGCTTTTGATGAAATGACAACTTTGGAAGAATTGAAATCTTACCGTGAACAGGTGTTTAAATATTTACTGTGAGTTTTTTTACCGCCAAGAAATAAGGACGCCAAGGAAAGAGAAAGAGAAAACAGAAACAGAAAGAGGAAAGAGGCCTGAACAACGTACACTACTTAACGCACTTCCCGCCGAAACGGCTATTCCCTTATAGTTTGATTACAAGCTCTTTTCCTGTTAAAGCATAATACAAATTCTGCAATCCATGTACATGAAATACATTGGCACTGACAGGAACCTTATTCACTACTGCACGGGCAAAACATTCCTTATTATTTTTCATATACCCATAGATCTCATTCTGCTGGTTGCCCTGCACCGGCAGCGTACAGATAAATTCACGTGCGTCCGGCAGCAGCGCATATTTTTTATTCTCTATGAAACCAGCTTTTTCAAACCACTCAGGCTTTAACAGGATGGGGAAAAAAACAGAAAGATCCTTTCCCATCATTTCCAGATGAGAAAAATCAACAGGCACCGGGATGATCCTGGTGCCTGTTTTGAATAACACAAGATTACCTAACCTTAATTCGGAAGGATTGATCATTTCATTGTTTTATCAGATCAGGCTGACACTTCTTTGTACAAATGCAGTCAGTTCGCTGCCTTTCAGCATACCC
>JAEYUA010000262.1 GCA_023433755.1 Bacteroidota bacterium
AAGGCGCTTATGCATTCAAACAACTGATGCAGCAAAACGGGTGGGTGCCACTGGGTACAGATTTCCCGGTGGAAGACATTTCTCCATTTAAAACTTTTCTTGCGGCCGTATTCAGGGTTGACAGCAAGGGTTATCCTGCCGGCGGTTTCCAGCCCGAGAATGCTCTCACCAGGCAGGAGGCCATCAGGGGCATGACCATCTGGGCTGCTTATTCCAATTTTGAAGACAAAGAAAAGGGTTCACTGGAGAAAGACAAGTTCGCTGATTTCATCATTCTCGATAAAGACCTGATGACCATTGATGCCGGTGAGGTACTGAACACCTCCGTACTTTCCACATGGGTTGGCGGCAATAAGGTGTATGAAAAGAAATAACAGCAGAACTGCCTGATCAATATCAACAGGGAAATATGATTTTCCCCGGTCACCTCGGTGAAATCCCTTACCTGCCTTTCTTTTAACAGCCTGCTGCTGCAGTGAAATTTGTAAGTTTGCCCTTTCACTTTTCGTTATGTTGAGAATCGCCATCCTGGATCTTTATGAAGGGCAGCCCAACCAGGGCATGCGTTGCATCAGGCAGATCATATCTGAATGGAGCAATGAGTTTGCGCCTGCCACCATATTCGATGAATTTGATGTAAGGCAGAAACTGGAGGTCCCGGATATGTCATACGACATCTATATTTCCTCCGGTGGACCCGGAAGCCCGCTGGAATCCATTGGCAGCGAATGGGAAAAACATTATTTCAACTGGCTGCACGAAGTGGAAGAGTGGAATAAAGATCTTCAGCGACCCAATAAAAAATTTGTTTTTTTTATCTGCCATTCCTTCCAACTGGTCTGCCGTCATTATGGAATTGGTGATGTAGGCAAACGCAGATCCACTGCATTTGGAGTTTTTCCTGTGCACGTAACACTGGATGGACAACAGGATCCTTTGTTTGCCGGACTGAAAGATCCTTTTTATGTAGTGGACAGCCGCGACTACCAGGTAACCCTTCCTGACTGGGACAAATTAAAAATGATAGGCGCCACCATTCTCTGTATCGAAAAATACCGCCCTCATGTGCCTTATGCACAGGCGGTGATGGGCATCCGCTTTAATCATTACATGGCAGGTACGCAGTTTCATCCTGAAGCGGATGCGCCGGGCATGAGCATCCATTTGCAAACACCGGAGAAAAAACAAACCGTGATCGAAAATCATGGATTTGAAAAATGGGAAAGCATGGTGGAACAGTTGAATGATCCTGACAAGATCATGTGGACCTACTCACACGTATTGCCTAACTTCCTGACCATTGCTTTCAAAGACCTGAAACCACAATTGGTCAATAGTTAAACGCTGTTGATCTTACTGCAAAAAATTCTGAAACACCAGGGCTGCAATGGCTGCGCCAATCATAGGTCCCACAACCGGCACCCACGCGTATGACCAGTCACTGCTCCCTTTTTTACCAATTGGTAAAATCGCGTGCATGATCCTTGGACCCAAATCACGTGCAGGATTGATGGCATAACCTGTTGGTCCACCCAGGCTGAGGCCAATACCTAATACAAGCAAGGCAACAGGCAAAGCATCCAGCGCACCTAAACTGCTTGAAGGCGCTATGATAAAAAGCACACCAATGATCAGTACAAAAGTTCCGATAATCTCAGAAAGCAGGTTTTGTAAAGGATTCCTGATAGCCGGACCTGTACTGAACACCGCGAGTTTGGTGGAAGCATCATCAGTGGCAAGAAAATGCTGGCGGTAACTGATCCAGTTCACCAGTGCGCCGAGCATGGCACCCGTCATCTGTCCGGCAAAATATTGTGGCACATCATCCCACTTAATTTTATCCAGCATTACCAGGGAAAGTGTAACCGCAGGATTGAGATGAGCACCGCTGGCTTTTGATGCCACGAATACGCCAACAAAAACTGCAATGGCCCATCCGAAAGCAATCACGATCCATCCACTGTTATGGCCCTTGGTTTTATTGAGGATCACATTGGCCACAACACCATTGCCAAGAAGGATCAGCAGAAAAGTGCCAAGCAATTCACCTGTGAAGAGATTCATTGAAGAGGTATTTTGATGATGATGAAATTATTCGGTCCAGGCCTGGGCTGCCCTGATGGCCCTGCCCCAGTTTTTTTGATGTTGCGACCGTAGCGCTTCAGGCATTGTGGGTGTGAATTCCCTTTCCTTCTGCCAGTATTGCTCCAGTTCTTTCATATCATTCCAGAAACCGGTTGCCAGTCCAGCGAGATAGGCTGCTCCCAACGCTGTTGTTTCCGTAACAGCGGGGCGAATGACATTGGTGTTAAGCAGGTCGGCCTGGAATTGCATCAGGTAATCATTGATGGTAGCACCACCATCCACACGCACCTCGCTGATGCGAAGACCGGCATCTGCTTCCATGGCCTTCATCACATCCATGGATTGGTAAGCAATGCTCTCAACAGCAGCTCTTGCGAAATGCGCATCAGTGGTACCTCTTGTGATGCCCACAACAATTCCCCTTGCATGCTGGTTCCAGTAAGGCGCGCCCAGTCCCGTAAATGCCGGCACCATATAAATGCCACCATTATCTTCCACTTTCATGGCCAACGCTTCCACATCAGAAGATTTCTGAATCAGTTTCAGGCCATCACGAAGCCATTGTACTACGGCACCTGCAATGAATACACTGCCTTCCAGCGCATACTGCACTTCATTATTGATCTTCCAGGCAACGGTTGTCAATAAATTATTTTTTGAATCAACCGGTTTTGTACCGGTATTCATCAGCATGAAACAACCAGTGCCATAGGTATTCTTCACCATGCCGGGCTGCGTGCACATTTGTCCGAATAAAGCCGATTGCTGGTCGCCCGCTATCCCACTTACCGGTATCTCCGCCGCGGTAAGCAGTTGTTGGGTATGAGCATAGATCTCACTACTCGATCTCACTTCGGGCAGCATGCTGGCCGGTATGCCAAAAAGTTTCAGCATGTCCTCATCCCATTTCATTTCATGAATATTGAAGATGAGGGTGCGGCTGGCATTGGTTACATCTGTCGCATGTACCTTGCCGTTAGTCAGCTTCCAGAGCAGCCATGAATCTACCGTTCCAAAACATAGCTCACCATTTTCAGCTTTGGCTCTTGCGCCTTCTACATGATCAAGAATCCATTTTACTTTGGTTGCTGAGAAGTAGGCATCAGTCACCAGCCCAGTTTTTTCTTTGATTTGTTTCGCGGTACCATCTGCATTCAATTCGTCACAATATCCCGCTGTCCGCCTGTCCTGCCATACAATGGCATTATAAACAGGTTTGGAAGTTTTCCTTTCCCAGACAATGGCGGTCTCCCTCTGGTTGGTAATCCCAATGGAAGCAATATCATGGATCTGGAGTCCTGCTTTCAGGATCGCTTCCGTAGCCACGCCCAGTTGTGTGGACCAGATTTCGTTTGGATCATGCTCCACCCATCCGGGTTGAGGAAAGATCTGCCGGAACTCCTTTTGCGCAACTGAAATGATATGGCCATGACGGTCAAAAACAATAGCCCTGGAAGATGTGGTGCCCTGGTCGAAGGCAAGGATGTACTTTGACATGTTATAAAAATGAAACTAAGAATTTTTAAGAGGATGCAGATTTATGAATTGAAATTTCTGATCACCAGCTACCAGGGAAATGAATCACTACCTGATAATTCATTTCACCGTGTAGAATTCCTTGAACAGGTCCGGGTAATCTGAAATGATGCCATCAACACCAAGGTTTACAAGTCTTCTTATCTGGTCTGCTGTATTCACCGTCCAGGGTATCACTTTAATCTTCTTCTGGTGACAGGCCGCAACCAGTTCCGGGGTTACCAGTGAAAAATGCGGACTATAAGCTTCCGGGATATATCCCAGTTCTTTCAATTGGGCTTCGAGTCCGCGCTTATCCGTTCCTTCCATCAGCAAAGAAGTAGCAATGCCCGGGTATCTCGAATGGATGATCTGCAATCCGCGTGGATCAAAAGACTGCACAATGGTTTTTTCAGCAACTCCTGAAGATTTGATAGCAGCGATCACGAGGTCAACGAACTGGCTGATCTCAGGGTGTTTCGTTCCATCATTGGATGGTTTTGATTTGATCTCGATATTATAACCTACACTTCTGCCCTTTTCCTTTGCATAGGCTTCAGTTGCCTTCAGCAGTTCTGACAACAATGGTTTGATAACCGCCATTTTCTGCTGGCGCGGAAAATCGGGATGTGCTTTCAGGCCCACATCATATTTGCGGATGCTGTCATAGTTCATCGTGTACAGCAGCAGTTTTTCTGCTTCTGATTTAGAAACAGTTTTGCCTGCCGGTGTGGTGGTAATGTTCTGGTGAAAATATACATCGTGCGAAACCACTACCTGCCCGTCTTTGGAGATCACCACATCCAGTTCCAGCGTAGTCACTCCAAGATCAATAGCCTTCAGCATGGCTGGTATCGTATTCTCAGGCATTAGCCCCCGGGCACCCCTGTGCCCCTGCCAGTCTACGCTTTGTTTCATTCCGGGAGAATTTTGACGGGTGCTCCTGCATGCCATGAGAAGGAATGAAGAAGCCAGGATGATGAGCAGGTATTTCATTGATCAAGATATTTTCCTTTTTTAAGAAGAGATGCCCAGAGTTTATAACCCTCTGCATTCAGGTGAAGGCCATCAATAGTATATTTCGGATCCAGCTTTTTTTCCGCGTTCAGAAAATGCGGGTAAAGATCAATGACCGTGATCTTTTCTTCAGCGCCGATTTTCCTGATCTGTTCATTCACATACAATATGTGTTCATCTTTATTGTAATGATTCTTGAATTGGGTGAAGCTGTTGTTTACCGGCATCAAAGTATGGAAATAAATTTTTGTTGAAGGTGATTCCTTTTTGATCCTGTGAATGATCTTCCTGTAATTGCAGATAATCAGGCTGTCCGGAATGTTCCTGGAGATATCGTTGATACCGATCAGTATAAAAATCTTCGCGGGCTTTCCTTCTGTTACCTCATTCAGCCTTTCCAGCACACCAAAGCTGATATCGCCTGAAATGCCACGGTTGCGAACATCAGTTCTTCCCAGCAGTTCCATCCAGTCTGTGCCGGCTGTGATACTGTTACCCAAAAAAACGATGTCTGATGTGTGATCAGGATAAGATGTAAACAATTCCACTTTCAGCGCGTAATTATTAGGCCTGAAACTACTGTCCCATTTAGCCTGCGCTTCCGATTGTACCACGGCTAAAAGAAGCATGAAGGCAAGTATCAAATTTTTCATACACTTAAATTAAGTGAGCTGTATGGTTTCGCTGTATTTTTTTCCGAACCGGTCAGTAGCTTCTACCCTTACCTGGCTGGCACCTGATGGCACTACGGCTCTGAACAGGTGTTTGGTTTTTTTGGGTTCGGCAAATCCCCTGGGTTTGGGAAGATTGGGACCCAGCATGGTGGAATAGGCCAGCGGATCAAAACCTTCGATCTGTTCCAGGCTGCCTTTATTTACACCATCCACCCAATATTCATTTTTCCATTTGGAATCGTAGTTCCAGATATTGGCCAGCACCTGTTTTTCTGATGCATTTAGATCGCTCTTAAACAATTTCATCTGGTAATCCGCCTCTTTTCCTGTACCCTGGTAATGCCAGCTCAGGACTTTGCCTTTCACTTTATAAACCCCGTAACCACTTGGTGTACCATCACCGCAGATAGGGCCCGTCCACCAGGCTCCACATACGGTACCGTGATTATGTTCATAAATATTTTCCTTCTCCACATTCACATGATAGTGTGTATGTCCCGACATGATATGAACATCCCTTCCCGCCAGCAGGTCGTACAAAGCCTGGTTGTTTTTGGTGCCGGCATGTACTGGTATGTGCACGCAAAGCACGATCAGTTGATCAAGTGGTACAAATGAAAGGTCCTTCATCAGCCAGTCCAACTGGTGCTGCTGAAAATAACCATCATAATCGCGTTCTGTTCCCAGGTAACGAACATTATCCATAACCACGTAATGCACCTTTCCCCTGTTAAAGGAATAATACGTGGGACCATAAGTCAGCATGAAAGTATCATCGGAAGTTTCATCACCTCCTTTGCGGTAATCCATATCATGATTACCTAGACACTGGAAAAAAGGAATGCCCATTCTTGATACCGCTTCATCATAATCCTTGAACAATTCCAGTTTATCCCATACAATATCACCGACCGTGATGCCGTGGAGTAAGGCATCCGGACCGGCAGCAGCGACCAGCTTTTTTACATCCGGCACTGTTTCATTCAGCATTTTTTCCACATCACGTGCATGTGCTACCTGCGGATCAGCCCAGATGATAAAACTGTGTTCATCATCGGAACGGTCCAGCGGTGCC
>JAEYUA010000278.1 GCA_023433755.1 Bacteroidota bacterium
TTGAATCGGTGAATTTGATTAAATACATCCCAGGCTTTAAATTCAAAGGCAGGTTGAGGTTGAAAACCGATGCATCTTTTGAAATAGAAATTTTTTCCTGCCGTACCAGTTGTCCGGACACCGTAAAGATTTCAACCATATCGGGTATGGGGTCATCTTCCTTATAAGCGATAGTAATCAATCCACCGGCAGTAGCAGGGTTTGGAAACATCTTTGGTACTGACGCAATTAGTATTTTAACTTCAGGTTTGATTGGCTCTGAAGTTATGCCCTTCACCATACCAATGCCACCCATCATAACCCTTCTCCTATCATCATCTGGAATGCTTGTGATGATCACTGTATCCATTGCAGTTTTAGTAACCACAATAGTATCCTCTTCCGGTATAGCGGCCTCCTCCTTTTTTACTGATGGAATCGTGTCCTGCAACTCAACCAGGCTATCTTCAACTAAAGCTGTTATTCCCATGGTAATCTGTCCCGGTGCATCAATCATAATTTCCTCACTTATTTTAATTTCAGAAGGTTGAACTGCTTTGACTTGATCCATGATACCGCCTAAAACAACAGGATAGGATGCCACCGGTTGCTCTGTATCTACTATTACCTGACCCTTTGTAGCAGTATGTTGTCCGCATGATTTCAAAAAAAGCACAAATGCCGGAAGCGTAAACTGGAAAAAATAACGAAGCCAGGGAATCCTTTTCTGTGGAATAAGTATATCCCTTTCCAACTGGTCGGCATAAAACCTCCCGCAGATATTTTCCTTCGGCTTCTTAAAAAATTCCGCGAGCTGCCTGTCGCTCATATTGGTAAAGTCTGTCACTGTTTTACAGCAGGAAGCACAAAACTTTCCCTGCTCAGCAGGATGCATCTGGTCCCAGTTTTCGTGGCAGGGCGATTGAACAGACAGGTTGATCTTTCTCATAACAGGGGTGTATTAACATAGGGATGCAGGATTTTAACAGATTGCACATAACTCCCCGGAATTTTTTTCTTCTTACTTTAGAACAGTGGCTTTCCTGAAGAACATATCAAAAGGTAATCTTTCCGATGCCGAACTGGTGGCTTTGTACAAGACCTCGCATGATACCCAGGTGGTTGGTGAACTCTACCAGCGCTATATGGAACTGGTATATGGTGTATGCCTGAAATACCTCAAACACCCGGAAAACGCCCAGGATGCCGTGATCAATATTTACGAAGAACTCGTTTCCAAACTGTTAAAACACGAGGTGGATAATTTCAAGGCCTGGCTGTACACCCTCGCCAAAAATCACAGCCTGATGCGCTTGCGTTCCGAAAAAAAGGCGGTCACTGTGAATTTTGACGTGGAGCTTATGCAATCGGAAGAAAATGTGCATCTGAATGGTGAACTCGATAAGGAAGAGAATTTCCTGAAACTGGAATACTGTATGAACCAGCTTCAGGAAGAACAGAAAAAGGTGATTGAACTGTTTTACCTGAAGGACAAATGTTATAACGATATCGTAGCGGCAACAGGTATGGAATGGAACCGTGTGAGAAGCCTGATCCAGAATGGCAGGAGAAACCTTAAGATCTGTATGGAAAACCCTGTGACGAACTCAAAAGTGGAAAATGCAGTCAGAAAATAAAACATATTCAGCAGCCGATATCGAAAGATACCATGCCGGCCAGATGCCTGCCCATGAAATGCATGCACTGGAGAAGGCCGCGCTGGAAGATCCCTTCCTGGCAGATGCATTGGAGGGATACCAGTTTACAGCTACTCCGGCGGCTGACCTGCAGTCGATACGTGAAAGGCTGGAGGGTAAAAAAGAAAAACGTCGCACCCTGTTTCCCCAGTGGCTGAAAGTGGCTGCTATTTTACTGGTGCTGGCTGGTGGCACCTGGCTCACCCTGTCGCAACTAAATCCTTCAAATGATTCACTGGCGGTAAAAAAAGAAAACCAACCGGAAGCTGATCATCTTAAAAGAGCTGATAGCACCAGCTTCAGAAACGAAATGGTATCCACTGAACAACCGGGAAATACAGTCCAGGCAAAAACTATCTCAAAACCTGCCAACAAACCAAAAGCATCCAAACCTTCCGGCAATGCAATGGCTTCGCGAAAATCCCGGGAAAAACAAGTCGAAGAAACTGCCGTTGCAGCCAACCCTGTTGTTGCTTCCACCGATCTGAAAGCCTCATCTGTAAATAATGACAGTATCCTTGCAGGTGCTATTGCCAGGAATGATAAAAATTTCGCGAACCGTGAGAGCGCCAGGGTGCGGGGAAATGAGGCGCGCAACCTGGACCTGCGCAACCGGTCCATGCCCATGCCTGAAAACAATAACCAGGTAAGAAACCAGGATGGCTATTACCGGAACCCGCCTGATACGGTTGCATTGAATGACATGAGTGTTGAAAGAAAATCCATTGCTGATACCAATATCAATATAGTGATGCAGCCTGCCAGGGACGAGCTTGCGGAAGTAGTGGTGCTGGGCAACAGCCGCAAAGCAAAAGAGGGCATGATGCAACGGGTAGTAGTTGATTCGCTTGAACCTGCAGAAGGCTGGGCCAGCTTTGATGATTATATCGCTTCCAATATCAAGGAACCTGAGGAGATCAAATTCAAAAAACAGTCAGGCGGAGAAGTGCAACTCTCTTTTGATGTGAACCGCAAGGGCGAACCTGTTAACATCGCCGTGGTGAAATCGCTTTGCACCAAATGTGATGAAGAGGCCATCCGGCTCCTGAAAGAAGGACCGAAATGGAAGCGGAACAAAAACGGAAAGGGACGGCTCACCATCAGGTTCTGAAACAGCCCCGCAGGCGGCTAAGCGCATCTTTCTTACATTTGCGCCAAAATCATACACCATGTTAAAAAAATTGTTTGCCTGCTGTGCATTGAGTCTTTTGCTCATGAACGCTGACGCGCAAGGCTTCAGAACACCGCAACCCAGTCCCACCCAGACCGTAAAACAGGATTTTGGAATCGGTAATATTGAACTGAGTTATTCAAGGCCCGGTAAAAAAGACCGCAAGATCTTCGGAGAGTTGGTACCCTTTGGGAAAGTTTGGCGTACCGGTGCCAACAATGCTACCACGCTGAATTTTTCTGATACAGTGATCATCGGCGGAACAAAGATCAATCCCGGTAAATACGGATTGTTGTCCATCCCCGATAAAAACGAATGGACCTTCATCATCACCAAACAACTCAATGTTACCAGTCCTACTGCCTACAAGCAGGATATGGATGTGGTGAGAGTGAAGGTTAAACCTGAAACTTCTAAAAATGTTACGGAAACCTTTACCATCCAGTTTGAAAATGTAAAAGCTTCCACTGCGGATATAGCTGTGATGTGGGATAATGTTGTAGCCCGTTTGCCGATCAGTACCGAATTTGATGCAAGAGTGGTTAAGGATATCGCCAATGCACTGAGAGATAACCGTCCCTATTTCCAGGCAGGAATGTATTATGTTGAAACCGGCCGTGATCTGAACCAGGCGGTTGATTGGTTTGACCTGGCCATCCAGCAAAACCCGAATGCTTTCTGGGTTTACCACCAGAAAGCCAATGCACTTGCTAAGCTTGGTAAGAAGGATGAAGCCAGGACAGCAGCCAATAAATCTCTTGAACTGGCAAAACAGGCTTCGAATGATGATTATGTAAAGCTGAATGAAGATTTACTGAAAAGTTTGAAGTAAGAAACTTTGATCGATATTTTTGAAACCCGCCTTCGGCGGGTTTTTTTATACCGCCAAGAAAGAAGGTCACCAAGGTAAAATATGTTGATCCTCGATATTTCAAAGAATGAAAGTTTTAGCCGTTTAGACGGGAAGGTCGGTAAGTAGAGCATATAATTTCAAAAAGTCATGTTGTAAACCAATATGATTTCTTTGATTCTTTTCAAATCCGTTGCAACTACTTACCGTCCTTCCCGCTGTGTCACCCGTCCGCGTGCCGCTGAAGCTTTAGCGGAGGCGCAAGCTTCAGCGAAGGCTGGACCTAAACGGCTAAAAATTACTTAGCGTTTACTTGGCGCCCTTCTTTCTTGGCGGTAAAAATATTTAGCACCAAGCTAAAAAAGATCACCCCCAAAGCACCAATAGGATTCAGCCAGAGGAAACCCAATTTAAAATCCAGTGATGGAATTCTTGTCATCGTAAAAACTAAAATCACAACTGCCTCAGCCAGCAAAGCCGCATAAAAGACCGTATTCCCGCTCCTGATCTTTTTGAAAAAGAATGCCACCAAAAAAATCCCCAGTATCACACCATAAAACAGGGAACCCAAAATATTCACGGCTTCAATCAGGCTGTTACCTACATTATAAGTGAACATCGCCACCACGATGCAGAACAAGCCCCAGCCCAGTGTGTACCATTGCGAGATCCGGTATTCCTTTTCAGGCAATATGGTTTTTTTAGAAAAACGCTGGTGAAAGTCTATCATCGTACTGCTGGCAAGAGAATTCAACGCGGCTGCAATACTTCCCCAACTGGCTAAGAATATTATCGCGATCAACAAACCTACAAGGCCCGCTGGTAAATAAGTCACAACGAAATTTAAAAAGATATAGTTCGCATCATTGCCATCACCACCGGAAGCATTGATCCAGTTCTTCACCTGTTTGCGGATGCTGTCAGACTGATGCTGGAGATTCAGCAATTCCAGTTTTGTACTGGCAATGGCGGTTGCCTCCTCACTGTCCAATGCAACAGAAAATCTGGTGACTGCTTCCTGTCTTGCAACACTCAATACATCATATTGTGCACTGGCTAACCGGAAGGAATCTTTATACTGCGAAGTTTCAAGCTTTGACAATTGGGCCTGGTTGAAAAATACCGGGGCCTTATGAAAAAGATAAAAAGTAAAAACAAGCGCACCCAGTAAAAGGATCAGGAATTGCATCGGCACTTTCACCAGGCCATTAAGCAATAAACCGAGCCGGCTTTCACCGATGGTGCGGGCGGTAAGATAACGGCCCACCTGCGACTGGTCGGTACCGAAATAAGAAAGGGCAAGGAAAAAACCACCGATGATACCACTGAAAAGATTATACTGGTCACTCCAGTTAAAACCCTCTTTGGTAAAGCCTGTCGTAATGATATTCATCTTACCCAGTGAACCGCTTACTTTCAGTGCATCTGTAAATCCTACATTTTCAGGAAGCATGTTCACCACCATATAACCAGCCAGGAACATACCTGTGAAAATGATGATGAGCTGAAGTTGCTGGGTATAGGCAACCGCTTTTGCGCCACCGCTTACCGTGTAAATGATCAGTAGTCCGCCCATGAAAAGATTGGTCCAGTAAATATTCCAGTCGAACAGTGAAGCCAGGATCAGTGAAGGTGCAAAAACGCTGATGCCGGTTGACAAACCTCTTTGCAGCAGGAATAAAAATGAAGTAAGACTGCGGGTCTTGCCATCAAACCTTTCTTCCAGGTATTGGTATGCTGTAAAAACTTTCAGCCGGTGAAAGATGGGCACAAAAAAAAGGCAGATCACAACCATGGCAATAGGCAACCCGAAATAATACTGCACGAAACGCATGCCATCTGTATAGGCCTGTCCCGGCGCTGAAAGAAAGGTGATGGCGCTGGCCTGCGTACCCATGATACTCAAAAGGATCAACCCACCACTCATGCTGCGGTTACTTAAAAAATAACCATCGAGGTTATGCGTAGTGCGGCTGCGGAAAACGCCATAGACAATAACGCATACAAGGGTCAGCACAAGGATGATCCAGTCGAATGACGTCATGCAAAATATTTAGTGAGAAAATAAAAAAGGATGATGAGTACGATAAGAACAACAATCACCAGGATATACCAATGTGTCCATTTTGAAAAAACCGGGATCTTATCGTGTGGTTCAGTCATTGTTGATATGATGATTTTATATTGCTATTCTGCCCAGCCATTGGCTAATAGCTATTAGGCATTAGCCAACCCTCTGCGCGTCTCCTTTTCTCCTTTTCTCTGCGGTTAAAGAACTCATTGTACTTTGTTACGCTTAAGCCAAGGGCCCTCCTCCTACCTCCTCCTCAATAACCCCGAACTCAAAAATCCTATCGCCAGTCCAATCAACAATCCAAAATGCACCCGCTTCAAAAATATGCCGATGATCAATCCGATTACAATAGAAACCACAAATCCGATCTGTCCTCTCCTGCGGTCAGGTTTTTCATTTGCCATCAAAACTCTTTTTTCTGGTTAAGGGCAATCAGGTTGGCCAGTAAGCGGTAAGCACCCGGAACCGCCGCAGGCAATTGCCTGAAAAAAACGATCCCGGTATAAGTAAAATATCCTTTACCATGCCTGGCGATCACCAGGCTGCCCTCGTCTGATTTCTCCCCCGGGTCATTCATGCTGAATATCGCCTGGAAATTACTGTCATAACCCGCAGCATGATATATGCTGCGCTCCTGCACCCAGCCTTCAAAATCTTTTGGTCCGAGTGTATTTGGAAAATTCAATACCTGGTGTTTCGGATCCAGGAACCTGACCTCCGCCTGTTCATCAGTGATCCTCGAACGGCTGATGTTAAAAGGATAAGGACCAATCTTGGCTCTCACCGGTCCAATATTGCTGCTGGTATTATATTGAACGATTAAATTCCCTCCCTGCTCCACGTACTGCATCAGTTTATCATGATAGCGGTTCAGCCATTCATTGGTATTGTAGGCACGAACACCACTGATGATTGCATCATATTGTTCGAGACTGTTGCGCAGCAATTCCTTTTCACCCAACAGCACTACTTCATAACCCATTTGTTCCAAGGCCTCAGGTACTTTATCACCCGCACCGGTTATATAACCGATTCTCTTCCCCTGTGTTTTGAGATCGATGTTCAACAAGGTTACCGCATCGGCGAAAAAATAGCGGATGGTGGGAATATGATCATAGCTGATGTTTCGCATGGCCAGGTAGGCCGATTCTCGTTCCTTGCCCTCACCATACAAAACCGACCCATAGAGATAATCCTTATCCACCTGTTTCATCCCCTTGCTGTCCAGCTCAAAGCTGAAACTTTTTGCTGTTCCCTTATCCAGCTCAAGTTCTTCTTCTTTTGTAGTGAGATCATATTGCATGGAGCGTACATGTCCCTCTGCTTCGCCTTTGATTTTTTTGTTGGCATTGATCTGCACCACCACCGGGGATTGCAATGGCTGGTTTTTACGGAATACCAATACCTCGGGTGAGGTAATAACATTGGCGGCAGGAATCACCGTAAGCGGCTGGTACAATTCTCCCTTCACAGGGTCAGTGTATTTATGAAGTACGGGTTTACGGAATACAAAATTTTCACCGGCGATTTGGATGGTGAATAATACTTCAAGTCCGGGCTGGATATCAGGTTGCCCTATCAGTTCCTGGCGGTTCACATTGAAATACCCGGTATTCATTTTTTCTTCCAGCCAGTAAGGTTGGGTAGGCTGGTTGCTCACCATCACCATAACAGCGGTTGCATAATTCTGGTTGCGGCGCAGCGTGGTATCCCTGCCCGTAATAAAATTCGCAGCCGGGAAATGTGCGGGGAATCCTTCCACTTTTTTTAGTACGGCAGGAAGACCCAGCCTGTTATTCAACACCAGGTTGATACGAAGGGAATCGCCCTGCACGGCATGTGGGGTACTGGTAAAACTTTCGATCCACAGCCCGCTTGCCGCTTCCACCAGTTCCTGCACTTCTTCCAGTTTTTTATCACGCCAGTAACCTGCAGGCATCTGTTGCAATGACTGGTACAGTTTCACCAGTGCAGGCACAGATAACTCGGGCTGCGTAAAATCAAAGGCGCTGATGATGGCCTGCACCTGCTTTTCAATTTTCTCACCACCCGGCACTCTTTTCCATGAGGTGATCACATCTTCGAAGGGATCATTCACAGCAGGCTTGCCTCCAGTGAGCCTGAGGTATTCCCTGAATTCACCACGACTCCTTGTTGCACCAAAACCCTGGCTTTTGTGCTGGCTCCTGCTTTCCCCGGCGATCTCTCCATAACTTTTTCCGAGTATGGGATTATATCCGCCTGCATCTACAGTCAGCGAACCTTCCGGTATACTTGCATTTCCAAAATTGAAACCGTTCCAGAAAATTCTTTTGGCCTGCCAGGGCTGCACCCATTGTAGTTGTGATGGATAACGGCCAGGGTCAGCGGCAGCAGTAAATGCTTCATTAGCAAGGATGGCCGAAGCAGTATGATGTCCATGACCACCTTCACCTGTTGTGGGGAACCTGGTGATGATCACATCCGGCTGAAATTTGCGTATCACCCAAACCACATCTGAAAGAATCTTATCCTTATCCCATTTACTAAAAGTTTCAGCAGGGGTTTTTGAATAGCCAAAATCAAAAGCGCGGGTAAAGAATTGCTCTCCCCCATCAAGCCTCCGTGCTGCGAGTAATTCCTGTGTGCGGATCAGCCCCAGTTCCACCCCCTGCTCATCTCCTATAAGATTTTGGCCACCATCGCCTCGAGTAATGGATAAATAACCTGTGCGGTATAAACGGTCCCTGGAATAATAAGTAATGAGGCGGGTATTCTCATCATCGGGATGGGCGGCAATGTACAGGACACTGCCGAGGGTATTCAATTTTCTCAATCCCAGGTAGATCTCCGCTGAAGAAGAATAATGTTGGGAATAGGCAGTAAGCTGAAGTCCTAAAACCAAAAGCAAAAGCAATCTTTTCATTATGTAAATTTTCTTACGGAAGCTCCAAAGAAACAAAAATGAGGTTTATTGAGCTCTAAGGAATGCCATTTGTAAAAATTATAGAAAAGTTGGGAAGCAGCCAATAGCCATTGGCTTTTGGCTATTGGCCCACAACAAACACTGCATTCGCGAACATCAGCTTTCCATTTTCCCAGAAGCTTCTGAACAATACATTATCCGCGAGATAGGTTACGGTGCCGTTTCCAATTTCCTGCACACCAAACAGTAAACCATCCTGCAGGCGGTTCTGCAATTTAGTGCCCACAAATCCTGCCACCTGCCTTTCCTTTTTAATCACGCCTACATTCCATCCGCCCTCCTTGATGAATTCATAAATATTGTCATCATACTTGAGCGTGTAATAATAACCCGGGTAACCAAACGCAAGCGGGTGCGACTGGTCCAGCTCCACCCTGAAAATGGAACCGGGTGTCATGGATGGAATGAAATCCCTCTCCCTGTTCTCATACCTTTTCAATGCTTCATATTCATCACGGCTATCAGCTTCTTCTGACTTTTTGGATTTGATGGACCAGTCCTGCCTTGCCAATTGCGCAACTGCATTTTCCATAGCTACTACATGACCACCACCCTGTATCCAGTTGCGGAACTGGTCGGACTGCGCTTTGTCGTTGAGGAAACGGTAATTGCCATCAGGCATGATTACCACATCATAATCACTCCAGCGGATGCGGCTGATATCATTACTATTAATGAGCGTAACAGGATAACTGATCTCCTTATCAAAAAAATGCCATACTTCACCTGCAGCATTTGAATTGATACCTTCCCCGGTAATCATGGCTACACTTCTTGATAACAGGGAACGGATCTTTGAACTTCCAAAATCATATCCTTTATCAACAAAACCACTGCTAACAGGTGTGAGTTCAACATTCATTTCATCTGCAGCCTTTCTTACATCAGCAAATAATTGTGAATGCTGCTGGTTGCTGGTACGTAAAACGATAACAGCTCCTCTTTCAAATGATTTTCCACCACTGGAAAAAGGTTCTTCGCTCATACGGAGACGTATGCCTTTTTGAAGAAGTTGTGACACAAGTTTTACACTTGCGGTTCCGGACCAGGGAATGATATAACCATAAACTTCTCCCGTGTTTGAAAGCGATGCATTGACGTCATTTCTGATAAAATTGGAGGAAGATACATTGATGCGGTCCCTGCTGGCAAAAGCTTTCAATCCATACACATAAGGCAAAGCCCAGGCAGTAATATCATAAGTATTTGAATCCACAACCGTGGTACTGGGCTCAAACAACACTTTTACCAGGGCAGCTTTAGGCTGGAAGCTGCTGACAACGAGATCGTTTTTTGTCAGCGAAAAACTTTCTTCTTTAGCAGTGTGGTAATTGGTACCCTTATAATTCCCTTCACGCCCGGTACCATACAGAATCTTATTTTTTTCAAGTAAGGAGATGAGTGCTTCAAAACGCTGGCGGTCGGCAGGGGAATATTTGACCACGTAAGATTTATTGACATCCACACGGCCGTTCACTGCATCATTGAAATATTTCTGGAATGCAGAAACCAGTTTTCCGGAATTTTGAGAGGCTACTTCAATGGTACTTAATCCCGATGTATGATGGTGAAGGATCCTGTCAAGCAGCGTAAGCGTATCTCCCATTTGAGTAAGAACTGACGCGCCGCCCCTGGGACCGCCCCCCTGTTCATAGGTCATGCCAATTGCTCCATTAAAAATCGGGTAGGTATCACCGTAAGAAGGATACAAGAGGTCAAAGATTTCCCGTGTAAAATACAACCAGCCCTGCTGGTCGAAATATTTTGCATGATTGCGGCCGATATCAAACTGGAAATCGCGCTGCCAGGCAGTGATCACTTCATGATAAGGCTGCGCTGCCGGTGCAAAATAATAGGGATTGTTGATGCCCTGCTCATGAAAATCCACGTGGATCTGCGGCATCCATTTATGATACAGTTTCATCCTTTGCTGTGACTCCAACTGCGTCTGCCATGCCCAGTCGCGGTTGAGATCATGATTATAATGATTGGTGCGCCCGCCGGGCCAGGGTTCGGAATGTTCACGTGCATCCGTTGATGGATTATACTGCGTTCCTATCACTGAATTGAACCAATTCACATAGCGGTCCCGGCCATCCGGGTTGAGGCAGGGATCTATAATCACAAAACTATTCTGAAGCCATTGTTTCGTTTGCTGGTTGGCAGGATCCACCAGGGAAAACAGGGTGGCCATGCCTGCCTCGGAAGAAGAGGTTTCATTGCCATGCACATTATAACTCAGCCAGACTATGGCCGGGGCGTTGGAAGTATTTCCATTTTGCTGCATGCCGGCCAGGCCCAGGTTATTGTTGCGGATATTTTCCAAATTGGAAATATTCTTCGGTGCAGAAACGTAAGCCACCATCAGAACTCTTCCTTCATTGGTCTGACCATACTCTTCTAGTTTAACCATGTTGGGGACAGCTTCAGCCACATGGCGGTAATATTCCAGGATGCGCCAGTGTGGTGTATAGCGGCTTCCCAAAGAATAACCCAGGAAATCTGAAGGGGATTTCAACTGGCTGAACGCACTGGTACAGGAAAGAATAGAAAAGAGGAATACAATCAATTGTTTTTGCATGTTCAGGACTTTGATCAGCAATATTAAATGGAAACACACAGTATAAAAACAAAATCCTCCCGCAAGCGGGAGGACAAGGAAGGCGACAGTTTAGGTTCCAGCAAATGACAGCCATCATGCATCGTGATACGTGAAGCGTGAGACGTGAGGCTTGCTAACTGGATGCGGCCATTCTCACGTCTCACGATCCTCGTTCTCACGAAAATAATTTTTGCCTTTGCTCACAGCTAATATACTCCTGATTTCAAATAAAAAAATTACGATTCGCTCCTCTTTGTAACTTTCAGCCATGAGCCGATTTCATCTTATATTTTTTTTACTTGTATTAGTTTCCTGTAAGTCATCGCAAAAGCTTCAGTCCAACCCCATTGATCCCTTCAATTATTCGATCAATAAAAAAATTATCGCGAAGAACGGCGCTGTCGCTTCAGCCCATCCTCTTGCCAGCAAAGTAGGCGTTGAGATCATGAAACAGGGCGGCAATGCCATAGATGCCGCCATTGCCACGCAACTCGCCCTGGCCGTGGTGTATCCTAATGCCGGGAACCTCGGCGGAGGCGGTTTCATGGTAGCCAGGCTGGCCAATGGTGAAACCCTTTCACTCGACTACAGGGAAACCGCTCCCGCAGCCGCCCACAGGGACATGTACCTGGATGCTGATGGAAAAGTAGTGGAAGGAAAAAGTATTTACGGGCATCTTTCTTCCGGTGTACCCGGAACAGTTGCCGGGCTGTTTGAATCTGCCCGCTATGCAAAACTTCCTTTCAAAAAATTAATACAGCCTGCCATTGATCTTGCTGAAAATGGATTCGCCATCACAGCAAGGGAAGCACGCTCCCTTAACAATATCCAGGATGAACTGAACCAGTACAATACCCAGCCTTCTGTTTTCCAGAAAAAAAATTCCTGGAAAGAAGGTGATACGCTTGTGCAGAAAGATCTTGCCAATACATTAAAGCGCATTCGCGACGAAGGTCATAAAGGATTTTATGAAGGAATTACTGCCAGGCTGGTAGTGGAAGAAATGAAAAGAGGCCAGGGCATCATGACCCTGGAAGACCTGAAAAACTACAGGGCAAAATGGAGAACACCAACTACGTTTAACTATAAGGGTTATACTGTCATCAGTATGCCCATGCCCAGCAGTGGCGGCACACTTTTGCAGCAGATGATGAAGATGGTGGAAGACCAACCACTGGCGCAGTATGGTTTTCACTCACCCGATGCCATCCAGCTCATGACCGAAGTGGAAAGAAGAGCTTTTGCCGACCGGTCGGAATACATGGGTGATGCAGATTTTTATAAAGTGCCCACGGCTATTACCAGTGATGCCTACCTGAAAGAAAGAATGAAAGATTATGTGCCCGGGGTTGCCGGAAACAGCAGCAAGGTAAAACCTGGCGCCATTCCCCAGGTGAGCGAGGAAACCACACACCTCAGTGTGATCGATGCCGAAGGAAATGCAGTGGCAGTTACCACAACGCTCAATAATTCCTATGGCAGCAAAACAGTAGTGGGTGGGGCCGGATTTTTTCTCAATGATGAAATGGATGATTTCAGCGCCAAACCCGGCGTGCCCAATATGTATGGCGCCCTTGGCGGGGAAGCCAATGCCATTGAACCCGGTAAAAGAATGCTTAGCGCCATGACGCCAACAGTGGTTTTGCAAAACAATAAACCCTACCTCGTAGTGGGCACTCCCGGCGGTACCACCATACCCACATCGGTATTCCAGACCCTAATTAACATCATTGATTTTAAAATGACGGCGGAAGAAGCAGTGAACCGTCCCAAGTTTCACCACCAGTGGTGGCCCGACAGGATAGACGTGGAGAAAGCTTTTCCTGTTTCCATACGTGAAGCCCTTCAAAAGATGGGATATGCCATTCATGAACGCGGCACTATTGGCCGGACGGAAGTGATCCGGGTTTTACCCGATGGAAGTTTTGAAGTGGTGGCAGATCCAAGGGGCGATGATCATGCGGAGGGTTTTTGATGTACAAACGCCAGGAAAAAAAGAAAATAAAGGTGTTCATTCCTTTACGAATGTCTTTGCGCCCCTTTGTGTTCTTAGCGGTTAATTTCTTCTGACTATGAATAATTTTCTACCCCACAGCATCAAAAGATTCAGGGAATACAAGTCACTGGCTGAAAAATCTTTCGCACAGATTCAGGAAGCGGATTTTCACTTTACACCTAATGAAGCTTCCAACAGTATCGCTGTCATCATCCAGCACATGCACGGCAATATGGTCAGCAGGTGGACCAACTTTCTTACGGAAGACGGTGAAAAACCAGGCCGTGACCGAGAGGGTGAATTCGCAGATAAAAAATTACCCCGGGAAACCTTACTTGAATTATGGGAAGAAGGCTGGAGAGTAGTACTGGGTACGTTGGAATCCCTTGAGAAAAATGACCTTGAAAAAACCATTACCATCCGTAACCAGCCCCTGGCGGTAGTCGATGCCATACTCAGGCAGCAGTGCCATTACAGTTACCACGTTGGACAGATCGTTTACCTCGCCCGGATGATCCGCAATGAGGGGTGGCAATCGCTTTCCATACCTAAAGGGCAGTCCGAGGCATACAACCAGGAACTGAAAAGTTCAAGGCATTAACCATTTTGTTCCCGGCATAAATTGTTATCCCTATTTTTACGGCTTATCTTTTTTTGATTTATGGTAAAGAGCGGTGTTACCCTTCTGTTCATTTTCAGTTTTTTCATATCCCATGCCCAGCCTGATGTAGTCATCTTTGGCGGACCCCAGTTTACTTCTGCCCAGTACAAGGTGAAAGAAGTGAAACAACCCACCTCATTCAAGCCTGGTTTTATGGCAGGAGTGGCCATGAAAGTTCCCTTTGACAACAATATTTATTTTTATCCCTCTGTTTTTTACAGTCTCAAGGGATATAAGGTCACTTTGAATGATCCCTCCTTTCCACCAACAGAACTGGCCATCAATAACAATACAAGCATCCATACCATAGAGATCTGTCCTTTGCTTCAAATTGATTTCAGCATGAAGCCCACGCATTTTTTTATGCGGTTAGGCCCTTCGGTGGATTTTGCATTATCCGGTAACGAAAAATTTGACACACTTGATCTCAATAATAATCCGGGCCGGGTATCAAGACCCATGATCTTCAGCTTTGCGGATTATGGAAGGATAACAGCCTCAGGTAACCTGCATTTTGGTTATGAAGGAGGCCAGTGGATGGTCTTTGGCTTTTACCAGCATGGTATCGGCAGCATGAACAATGCCGACTTCGGCCCGGCCATACTGCACCGCATCGCCGGGATGGCATTTGCGTGGAAACTGGGTAGGAAGTCGGTAGTCGGTAGTCAGTAGTCAGTAGTCGGTTCAAAGTTGAGAGTTCAAAGTCAGTGAACTAAAGAACTGAATTGCTACTATTTCTTCTGACATATGATATGTAATATGACTCTTTCAGCCGCTCTACCCGAGATGTAGAAGTTAAGAGTTGATCTGACATATCTCAGTCGCTTTTTTCTCACAGCCACCGACTTTGATGAACTTTGAACATGACAACTGACAACTGACTACCGACTTTCGACTCCTTCAGCCGCACAATTCCCACAAGCCTTCAACTTTGAACTTTCAACTTTGAACTGACTACCGACTACCGACTCCTTCAGCCGCTCAATTCCCACAGCCTCTGACTTTGAACTTTCGACTTTTGACTTTTGACTTTTGACTTCAGACTACAGACTACAGACTACAGTCTACCGTCTTCCTCCCTGCCGTTCACAAAAATTTCATTCCTTTTAGCTTTTACCAATTTGTGCGCAGGGCCTGATTGGCTACTTTTACACAAACAAATTCACCCTGAGGAAATTCCTTAAGATATTTTCCCGTGTTTTACTGGCAATTTTCCTGCTGCTCCTGCTGGCCTGGGGTTTCCTGCAAACGGATACAGGGCAGAACTGGCTTGCCAGGCAAATTACCCGTAAGCTTTCCCGTGACCTCCAGACCCGTATCAGTATTGACCACGTAAGCATCGGCCTTTTTAATTTCAATAAAATGGATCTCAACGGGGTGCTGGTGGAGGACCAGAAAAAAGACACCCTGCTATACGCTGGCACTTTCCAGGTACGTATCACTGATTGGTTTTTCTTCAAAAACAAGGCTGAACTGAAATACATCGGGCTTGAAAACGCTACCATCAATCTCAACCGCTCCGATTCCACCTGGAACTACGCTTTCCTCGAAGCTTATTTTGCCTCTTCCCCCGGCAGCACGAAAAAAAAGAACGCGGGCATTGAATTCGACCTGAAAAAAGTGGTGATGAAAAACGTGCAGTTCAACATGCTGGACGGATGGGTGGGAAGCGATATGAGGGTGAAGGTGAAAGGCCTGGATATGGATGCAAGGTCCATCACCATTACCAGTAAAACCGTTGATGTATCGAGCCTCGTGCTGGATGACCCTTATTTTTCCATGCTCACCTATACCGGGCGGCGTCCTCCCCTGCCTTCATCCCAGGTGGCAGCGGCAAAACCAAAAACAGAACAGGAATGGAAAGTGTTCTTTGGTAATGTGAAGATTAACAACGGCAGGTTCCGCAACGACCGCGATAATTTTGAAACACCTCTCGCCTATTTTGACGGCAGGCATCTTGATTTCAGCAGGATCACCGGTTCGCTGAATAATATTGGCTGGACCCGCGATACGATCTCGGGTAATATTGATCTTTCCGCCAAAGAAAGAAGTGGGCTTGAAATAAAAGCCTTGCGCGCCAAAACCACCTTCCACCCGCAGGCCATGATCTTTGATGATCTCTACCTGCAGACCAACAACAGTGTGCTTGGTGATTATTTCGCCATGAGATATGACAAGCTTTCGGACATGAACAATTTCCTCCGTAAAGTGGTGATGGAGGCCAATTTTGACAGGGCTACCATCTCCAGTGATGATATTGCCTTCTTTGCTCCTGAAGTGAAATCATGGAACCGCAACATCCGCATCAACGGTGACGCCAAAGGAACCGTGGATGCCATTGCTTCCAAAGACCTGGAGGTTTGGGCCGGCAACGACACTTATATCCATGGTGCGGTAAGCCTGGTGGGATTGCCTAATATCAATGAGACCCTGATCAATATCGAAGCACAGGACCTGAGAACAACTTACCGCGATGCAGCCAGTTTTATCCCGGCCATCCGCAATATCACTACTCCTGATCTTGCCAAACTCTCTTACGTAAGATTCCGCGGAAGCTATACAGGTTTCATTAATGATTTCGTGACCTATGGTACACTGCAGACCAACCTGGGCACCCTGCAGACAGACCTGAACATGAAGTTCCCCCGTGGTGGCGAACCCAGTTATTCCGGCAGCTTTTCAACCGATGGTTTCCAGTTAGGTGCTTTCCTGAACAACGGCGAGCTTGGCGTTCTGGCCTTCAATGGAAAGATCAAAGGCCGTGGTTTTGAATGGAAGACGCTTGATATGGATATTGACGGTACCGTGCGTAAAATCCATTATGGTGATTATACCTACCAGAATATAACCGCGAAGGGTAACCTGAGAAACCGTTTGTTCAACGGAGATTTTATCATGAATGATCCGAACGCGCAGCTTTCACTCCAGGGGCTCGTGGATTTCAGAAATGTAAAGCCCCTGTTCAATGTAAAGGCGGATATCGGTTATGCCAACCTCAAAGCCCTGCAGATCACCCCGGAAAATTTTGAACTTGCTGGTAAGTTTGATCTTAACCTGGAAGCTACATCGCTCTCCGACCTTTTGGGTTCAGCCCGCATTTATGATGCCTCTCTTACCAATGATGGCAAAAGACTTTCCTTTGATTCACTCGTGGTTTCCTCATCCTATGAGAACGGGCTGAAAAGATTCAAGGCAATATCCAATGAGTTTGACGTGGATATAAGAGGAGATTTTGACCTGAAGGAACTACCCGATGCCTTCACACTTTTCCTGAGCAGGTATTATCCATCCTATATCAGCGCACCGAGAAATGTAAAGCCCCAGGTGTTTGAGTTTGATATTACCACCGGTGTGGTAGAAGACTACCTGGGACTGATCGATAAAAGACTGAAAGGACTCAACAACAGCCATATCCAGGGTTCGCTCAACACCACTGCCAATACCATGACGGTGGATGCGGACATTCCACATTTCGCTTTTGACCAGTATGATTTCACCGATATCCAGTTAAAAGGCAGCGGTGATCTTTCGCAACTGATCCTCACCGGTGAAGTTTCCAATGCACAGGTAGGAGACAGTCTTTATTTTCCCCAGACCGCATTCACTGTGAGAGCAAACAATGATGTTTCCGACATCATTCTCAATACCACTTCCAACCAGGTGATCAACCAGGCAAGCCTTTCTGCGCAAGTGAAAACATTCAGTGACGGCGCTACCATCGTTCTCAATCCTTCCACTTTTATATTGAATGGAAAAACCTGGAATATCGAACAGGGTGGTGAATTGAATTTCAGAAAGAACACCGTGGTGCAGGGACAGGTGGTTCTCCGGGAATCCAACCAGGAGATCAGGTTATGGACAGCACCCGATGATATAGGAAATTATAACAACCTGCATGTAGCCTGGACCAATATCAACCTGGGGGATATCTCCCCGCTGATCACAAAAATTTACCGTTTCGAAGGACTGGTTTCGGGAGAAGCTAAGATCGAAGATCCTACAGACCGGCTCCGTGTTTCGGGAACCTTCAATGCTTCTGAATTGAGAGTGGATAATGATTCGATTGGTGGCTTCAGGGGAACGATCGGTTATGACAACCGCACCGGATTGTTCACAGCAAAAGGCAGCAATACCGATCCCGAGCACCGGGTAGAAGTGGACGTGGCCATGGATTTTAAAGACAGCGCCGACACCTTCCGCGACAGGGTAAATGCGAAGTTCACCAACTTCCAGCTCAAATACCTGAACCGCTTCCTGGGCAGCTTGTTCTCTGAGATCGATGGATATGTAACCGGCAACTTCGATTTGCTGGGTGAAGGTTCTGACAGGGATTACATCGCGAAGGCAAAACTCAGCAACGCCAGTTTCCTGGTCAACTTTACCCAGGTGAAGTACTGGGTTGATGATACGGAATTTGAAATGCGAAAGGATATCATTGATCTCGATGGCATCCGTGTGCGTGATAAAGATGGAAGGAGTGCGCTTGTTACCGGGTTTATCAGGCACAGGGGTTTCAGGGATATGTATTATGATATCAAGGTGGAGACTGAATCGGACAGGATGCAGTTGATCAACACCAATGAAAATCATAACCAGCAATTCTATGGAAAGGCCTGGGGCGGCGGCACCTTTGTATTACTCGGTCCGCAGGAAGACATGCTGATGGATATCAACATCCGCGCATCAACGGAAGACGATTCCTATATCACCCTCCCTCCTGCTGAAACCAGGACCAGCGGGCAGGCAGGATTTATGGTGGAAAGAAAATATGGTAGGGAGATGACACCGGGTTCTGTAGGACTTACCTCCAACCTGCATTATGATGTACGCCTTGCCGCCAACCCACGAGTACAGGTGGAAGTGGTGCTGGATGAAATGACACGTGATGCCATCCGCGGAAGGGGAAGCGGCAACCTCCAGATCATTTCCGGCACATCGGAACCACTTACCATCCAGGGCCGGTATAATATTGAAGGGGGTGATTATGCTTATTCCTTCCAGTCATTATTGAAACGTCCTTTCAAACTGAGAGGCGGGGCCAACAATTTTATCCAGTGGGACGGGGATCCTTACGAGGCTACGGTAAACATTGACGCCATTTATACAGCGGAAGATGTGAGCTTTGCCCCACTGGCAGGAACTGTGTTCAACAGCGATTTTGCTTCGCAGCGGGATGATGTGAATGTGAAGGCCAAACTCACCGGCAACCTGTTCCAGCCCAATTTCAATTTCAATCTTGAGTTTCCGCAGAACAATCCAAAATACAGCTCACCGGAATTTCAACTGGCCGTTCAGCAGATTGAGAACAACCAGAATGAATTATACAAGCAGGTCACCTACCTGATTGTATTCAACAGCTTTGCCCCATTTGAAAACACCATCAATACCACCGGTATCAATCCGTTTGGAGAATTTACCTACAACACGCTATCAGGATTATTGTTCGGCAAGATCAACGAGCAACTGAACAAGATCCTCTCAGGCATTCTGCAAAACAATAATGCAACACTTCTTTTCACGGGCTCTCTATACAACAGCAATGTATTTGACCAGAATGCAAGAGGTGAGTTCCGTTTGCCTAACCAGAGCCTGGTGAACCTGGGTGTTGGCCTACCTTTGTTCAAGGACAGGGCACATTTTACCATCGGCGCTACCCTTGATGTGCCACTGGGCTCCGACTTCCAGCAAAGTGTACGCCTGTTCCCCGATGTTACGCTCGAACTGCTGGTCAATAAAACAGGATCTGTAAAAGCTACTTTCTTTTACCGGAAAAATATCGACTTCCTCACGGGCACGGGAACCAGTGCCACCTCCACCGTACCACGCCGGTATGGAGCCAGCATTGGTTACGGAAAGGAATTTGACAACCTCAGGGAACTGTTTCGGAGAAATAAAAAACCGGTAAGGGATTCCCTACCGGCTCCGGCGGCGGATTCAACCAACCGCAATTAATCCTTTAAAAATTCATGACCCATTTTATCACGCTTGGTCTGCAGGTATTTTTCATTATGCCTGTTGGGCTCAACACGAAGCGAGATATTTTCTACGATCTCCAGTCCATAACCAATCAGGCCCACCCTTTTCTTTGGATTGTTGGTCAGCAAACGAAGCTTGGTCACACCGAGATGCCGCAGTATCTGTGCCCCCACTCCGTAATCACGCTGGTCCATTTGGAAACCCAGGTGGAGATTGGCTTCTACCGTATCCATGCCATCTTCCTGTAAGCGGTAAGCTTTTAATTTATTCAGCAGGCCAATACCCCTTCCCTCCTGGTTCATGTAAAGAATCACACCTGTGCCTTCCTGCTCCACCATTTCCATGGCCTTCTGCAACTGCTCACCGCAATCACATCTCATGGAAGAAAGGATATCTCCGGTAAAACAGGAGGAGTGCACTCTTACCATCACAGGATCACCCGGATTCCAGGAACCTTTGATCAGTGCAAGATGTTCATTGCTGGAATTCTTTTCCTGGAAGGCCACCAGTTTGAAATGCCCGAATTTGGTAGGCATGTCCACCCGCACAATTTCTTCAATCAGTGAATCTCTTTTGATGCGGTATTCGATCAGGTCTTTTATGGAAATGATTTTGAAATCAAATTTTTTCGCGATCTCCTTCAGTTCAGGAAGCCTGGCCATGCTGCCATCATCGTTCATGATCTCCACCAACACCCCGCTGTAGGGCGGATCAAACCCGGCCAGCCTGGCCAGGTCAGCCGCAGCTTCCGTATGTCCTGCCCTCCGGAGCACACCGCCTTTTTTGGCCCGCAAGGGAAAAATATGTCCTGGCTTGCCCAGGTCTTCCGGTTTGGTTTCCGGGTCAATGAGCGCCATAATGGTGCGGGAGCGGTCCTGGGCCGAAATACCGGTTGTGCATCCATGTCCCAGCAGGTCAACCGAAACGGTAAACGCAGTTTCATGGAGCGCCGTGTTATTGTTGACCATCAGTTCCAGGCCAAGTGCCTCGCATCTTTCTTCGGGAAGGGCCACGCAGATCAGTCCCCGCCCGTGTTTACTCATAAAATTGATCACTTCCGGGGTGGCATTACCGGAAGCTGTAATGAAATCACCTTCGTTCTCACGGTCCTCGTCATCCACCACAATCACCAGTTTGCCGGCCTTGATATCTTCAATCGCACTTTCTATGGAATCCAGCATGAATTTTTTTTACAAAATTAAGCACTCTGCCCTGCAATGTATATAGGTATAAATTTCAAAGGCGTTAAATGCAGCAGGGACAGGCTTTATACGGTCTTTGATTTGGTCACACAATGTTAATATTTGCCTATTATTTCTATGCTTTTTATCCCTTTCTTTGCAGCGAAAACAACAATTTACATATGCTTAAGAGAATCTTGTGCCTGCTGACAGTATGCATGTTAGCTTCCACTTTCGTTTTTTCACAAGTCACCACAAGTAGCCTCACCGGTACAGTAAAAGATGCCTCAGGAGAGAACCTTGCCGGGGCTTCCATCACAGCCACACACACTCCTTCAGGAACTAAGTACTCGACTGTGAGCCAGCAAAATGGCCAGTTTACGATCCTGAACATGAGGGTGGGTGGACCCTACCTGGTAGAGATCACCTTTGTAGGAAATGAGACCCTGAAATTTGATGACATCTACCTGAAACTGGGTGAAGGATTTGTGCTGGATGCCAATATGCGCAAGAGCGATGCTACCATGGAGAATGTAGTGATCACCACGCAAAACCGCAACACCATCCTGAATGCCAACCGCACCGGCGCGGTAACCAATATTACCAGCCGCGAGTTGCAGCGCCTTCCCAGCATCACCAGGAGCATCAACGATTTTACCCGTTTGACGCCCCAGGCCAATGGTACTTCCATTGGTGGTGGTAACTACCGCCAGAACTATATCACGGTTGACGGATCTGATTTCAACAACACCTTTGGTATCGGAAGCAACCTGCCTGCAGGCGGTTCTCCCATCTCCCTCGATGCCCTTGATGAAGTATCCGTGAATGTAACTCCTTATGATATCCGCCAGTCGGGTTTCATCGGCAGTGCCGTAAACGCTGTAACCCGTTCCGGTACCAACCGTTTCCAGGGTTCTGTTTACCGTTACTGGAGATCAGAAAAACAACAAGGTGATGAAGTGAGCGGCGTAAAATTCACGCGTCCTCCGTTTGAATTTGAACAGTATGGTGCCCGCCTCGGTGGACCCATCATCCCCAACAAATTATTCTTCTTTATCAACTACGAAACCGAGAACCAGCCTAAAGTGGTTCAGTCAAGGTTTGCTTCAAGGCCAGGCGCTGCTTTCGGATCTGCTCCGAACATTGCCCGTCCAACTGCGGCTGACCTGGATATGATCAGCAATTACCTGAGGACCAACTATGGTTATGAAACCGGTCCTTATGATAATTACAGCACCGAGATCGAAAGAACCAAACTGCTTGCCCGCATTGACTGGAACATCAGCGACAAGCACCGTTTCAACATCCGTTACAACCAGGTTGAAGGTGGTGAACCCAATCCTCCTTCCACTTCAACAGGTGGTACAGGATTTACGGTTCCATCCGGGCAAACAAGGAATGATATCAATTCCATGTGGTTCAAGAACTCCAACTATTTCCAGGGCGCGAATTTCTATTCACTCGCTGCTGAACTGAACTCTGTTCTCTCTAACAACCTGGCCAACACATTCCGTGGTACCTATACCAACCAGGATGATTCCAGGGAATCCGACAGCCAGGATTTTCCTTTTGTTGACATCATGAAGGATGGCCAGAACTATACTTCCTTCGGTTATGAATTGTTCTCCAAAGGAAACCTCAGGAAGGTGAAGACCTATTCTTTTGTAAACAACCTTACTTATACAAAAGGTATTCACACGGCAACTGTTGGTGCGCAATTCGATCATTCCACTACGGTGAACGGCTTCCAGCGTTTCGCTACCAGCTACTACCGTTTCAATTCATGGGATGATTTTGTGAATGGTGAAAATCCAAACGATTTCGCACTTACTTATTCCCTGTTACCTGGATTCGCACAGGCTTTCCCAAGCTTTAAATTTGCCCAGTTCTCTTTGTACGCACAGGATGAAATGGCGTTGACAGACAGGTTCAGGCTCACTGCCGGACTGCGTGTTGACATGCCTACCTATCCTGATGTAACCGAGATCAGGGAGCATCCGCTGGTATCCGGACTCACTTTCGCCGACGGACAAAAACTCAATACAGGAAACCTTCCTAAAACCACTCCATTGTGGTCTCCAAGATTAGGTTTCAACTGGGATATCAATGGTGACCGCTCCTTCCAGGTACGTGGTGGATCAGGCATCTTCACAGGCCGTGTTCCATTTGTATGGATCGTGAGCCAGTCGGGTGATGCCGGTCTTCTCCAGGTTACCCAAAGCTGGAACGGCCTTTCCAATACACCTGGTCCTTTCAATCCTAACCCACGCGCTTACCTGCCTGCTACTGTTCCAACACCGGGCAGCGTGGTACCAAGTGCCATCACAGCGCTTTCAGAAGATTTCAAATTCCCACAGACCTGGAAGACCAGCCTGGGAATGGATAAGCGCTTACCCGGCAATATGGTACTTACTATTGAAGCCATCTATAACAAGGATTTGAATACAGCCATGTTCAGGAATGCCAACCTGGTGGAAGGTGAAAACCTCAACATTGCAGGTTATCCTGATAACAGGCCTATGTATCCATCTGCAGTGAGAGACCGTTTCCTGAACCCGCTGACCAGCGCTACCTATAATGCCACTACCAATCCTAACCCAAGCACACCGGTTCCAAATGGTGATGCAAGGGGTACACAGGCATTCAATGCCATCGTAATGGATAATGGCACTAAGGGTTATTATTTCTCATTCACTACCAAACTGGAAAAACAATTCAGCCGTGGCTGGTTTGCTTCCATTGCTTATACCAAATCCATTGCAGAGAACCTGTTTGATGGTGGTGGTGACCAGCCACTTTCCGCATGGCAGGGAACTCCAACTTACAGAAGTCCAAACAACCCGGGACTGGGTACTGCGGGCTTCGTAGTTCCAGACCGTATCGTTGGAGCTATTTCCTACAGGAAAGAATACCTGAAACACCTGGGAACCACGATCTCTATTTTCTATGAAGGTTCTTCACAAGGCCGTTACTCATACACTTATTCTACTGACTTCAACAGGGATGGTGTTACCGGTAATGACCTGATCTATATTCCAAGGGATCCTTCCGAAATCACTTTTGTTGACAGGCCTGCTTCCGCAGCAACCGGTGGTGTGGCTTATACCGCAGCCCAGCAAAGCGCCCTGTTCTTCCAGTACATCGACCAGGATAAATACCTGAGAGACCGCAAAGGAAAATATGCTGAAAGAAATGGTGCAAGGCTTCCCTGGAGAAACCAGTTTGACCTGAAAGTGATCCAGGATGTATTCATGAACATCGGTAAAAACAGGAACTCCCTGCAATTCACGCTTGACATCTTCAACTTTGGTAACCTGATCGATTCTGACTGGGGCAAACTGAAGACTGTGAATGCACCTGCCCTGCTGGTACCTCAATCGGTAAGCACTACGGCCAGGCCAACATTCTGGCTGCAGACCGACAGGAATCATCCTGTAACCGAAAGCTTTAGGGATAATGTGAGCATCTTCTCAACCTATTACATGCAGTTTGGTTTGAGATACAATTTCAACTAATCAAGTTTTCTTCAATAGAAACCCCGGGATCTCCCGGGGTTTTTTTATACAGCTAGTGAAGACTGCCGACTTTGAATTATGAACTTTTAACTATGAACTACCTCGCCCCGAATGCCCACAACAAAAATCCCGGCATGGCCTTTCCCCAGGTAGCCACATCATGCTTGCCATCCTCAAAATTGATATAGTGCAGGTCTTTCTGCCGGTCGTAACCTTTTTTCTCCAGCTCTGCAAGCAGGTCAAGCGTATCATCTATCGAATCAATGATGCCATTATGATTCCGGTCTGCAGTTTCATCCTGTGATCCTGTAGTAAAATAAAAACGCAGGCCTGGCTCATACGCACCTTCCCTTACCAGGTGATGCATGATGCGGTCTGTAGCATCATTATAATCATCTTCCAGGCTTTTGCTTCTCCACCAAAGCGACCCTGAAAAAACACCTGCGGTAGAAAATACTTCCGGGTGATGCCAGGTGAGATCCATGGCTGTGAGTCCGCCCAGTGAAAAACCTGCAAATGCTTTTTTCCTGAATTGATCAATAGCAAAACTGGTATGGATGAATGGAAGCAATTCTTCGAGTATGAAATTTTTGTATGCTTCCGCCTTCGATCCGCGGTTTTCATAATCAGGAACGGAAGCCGTACCATACTCCAGCTTTCTTTCCTTGCCGGCATGAATGCCCGCGCAAAGAACAGGCTGAATCTGACCTGTGCCGATCAACTGGTCAAGCATCGGCGCGAAGGGCATCTCATCCAGGTTCTGTCCATCGTTGACGAGCAGGAGTGAAAGTTGGTTGGGTGGTGTATTCTTCGGCAGGTAAAAATCAATGATCACATATCGCTTCAAAAACCTGGAGGCAATGGCTCTTTGTTCCACTACCAGGTTTTGTAAATCTTCAATCAGCATGCGGTCAAAAATAATGGATTGTGCTTCATCAGAAATAAGCGGATTGATTTATATTGTACGGAAATGATGTAAAGGAATTCTGTTCCCTTTCTTCAACATTACCCATAAACCAGCAGCATGAAAAAAATAGGTGTTTTATTTGGCAGGGAAAGAAGTTTCCCCATGGCTTTTATTGAAAGAGTTAACAGCAAGGGCATTGATGGCATTACTGCGGAACCGGTAATGATCGATAAGGCAAAGCAGGGTGACCCGAGTGGGTATGCAGTGATCATTGACCGTATATCGCAGGACGTTCCATTTTACCGTACCTGGCTCAAGAACGCCGCGCTTACCGGTACAGCAGTCATCAACAATCCTTTCTGGTGGAGCGCTGATGATAAATATTTCAACAACTGTCTTATGACCCAGGTGGATGTACCCATCCCAAAGACCGTGATACTGCCCTCTTACGAACTGCCCACAGATACCACGAGTGAATCTTTTTCAAACCTTGCCTACCCGCTCGACTGGGAAGGGATATTCAATTATGTTGGCTTCCCCGCTTACATGAAACCTTATGCCGGCGGTGGTTGGAAGAATGTGTACCGCCTGGAAAATATGGATGAATTCTACCAGAAGCATAAAGAGACCGAACAACTAGTGATGCTGCTGCAGGAAGAAATTGTATTTGAAGAATACTACCGCTGCTATTGCATCGGCCGCAAGCATGTACGCATCATGCCTTATGACCCGCGCAATCCTCATCACCTCCGCTACCAGAGTGATTTCAAACCTACCCCGGAAAAACTAAAAGAGATGGAGGACATCGTGTTGCGCATCAACCATTACCTGGGTTATGATTTCAACACTGTGGAACTGGCCCTTCGTGATGGTATTCCCTATGCCATTGATTTCGGCAACCCGGCACCTGATGCGGAACGTTCTGGAGTAGGTGAAGAAAATTTTGAATGGGTTGTGGAGACCGCCGCCAACTATGCCATTGAACAGGCACAAAAACATAAAGAAGGACAATTGAATTTAACCTGGGGAGAATTTGTAAAACGCAGCGCTTCCGGCAAGCCACTTATCTGACAAAAACATATTGATAAAATCCATGCAAATCAGTTTCAAACATTTCACATTAGGGATAGAAGAAGAATACATGGTGATTGATCCCCAGACCAGGGAATTAAAAAGCCATGAACAAAAGATCGTACAGGAAGGACAGAAAATTATCAAGGACAAGGTAAAGGCTGAAATGCACCAGGCGGTGGTGGAAGTAGGTACTGATATCTGCAATAATGTGGATGAAGCCCATAAGGATGTATCCGTGCTGCGCCAGACCATGTCCGATATCGCGGGAAGCCTGGGTTTTGCCATGGCAGCTTCTGGCACACACCCCTTCAGCCACTGGGAATCGCAACTGATTACCGACCATGTTCGATACAACGAGATCGTGAACGAATTGCAGGAAGCAGCACGCAGCAACCTTATTTTTGGATTGCATGTGCATGTGGGCATGGAGACCCGCGAAATGGCCAACCACATTGCTAATTCAACCCGCTATTTCCTTCCCCATATTTATGCGCTGAGCACCAACTCTCCTTTCTGGGAAGGAAGGCTCACCGGCTATAAATCATTCCGCACAAAAGTTTTTGATAAATTCCCACGTACAGGCATACCCGAAGTTTTCGAGAGCATCGAGTCTTACGACAACTATGTGAAGCTGCTCATGAAAACCAACTGTATTGACAATGCCAAAAAGATCTGGTGGGATCTTCGCGTTCACCCCTTCTTCAACACAGTGGAATTCCGCATCTGCGATATACCAATGACAGTGGACGAGACCGTGGCCATCGCGGCACTTTTCCAGGCCATCTGTGCCAAGATCTACAAGCTCCGGGTGCAGAACCAGAATTTCATCCAGTATTCACGTCACCTGATTAACGAAAATAAATGGCGTGCAAGCAGGTATGGTATTGATGGCCTGCTGGTGGATTTTGGTAAGGAAGAAGAGATCAATACCAGGTTCCTCATTTATGAATTGCTCGATTTTGTGGATGATGTGGTTGACGAACTGGGATCCAGGCACCGCCTCGCACATGTTCATAATATCCTGCAGGAAGGAACAGGGGCAGACCGCCAACTGGCTGTGTATGAAAAAACAAAGAACCTGGTGGATGTAGTGGATTATGTCCACTCCAATTTTTTGAAAGGGGTACAGGTCTGAGAAAAACGGACAGGCACAGGTAAAAACGCAGAATTTTGTAGCTTGCAATCCTGTTTCTTTTGCTGATAGAGCTCTTGCTCACCACTGCACTTACGGACAATTAATTTATGGCGCGCATCTTCAACATATACTTTGAGTACGAGGGTATGGCGTATAATGCCATGGTATCTGTTCGTGTTACACCATTCTTTACAGAATATACGATCAGTGCAGGTGAAGAACTGATGCAATTATTACCGGGCAATAAAATCGCTTCAAAGGGCCCGGACCATTTTGTATTCCTCAATGCGGACAATGCAGTTCGCACAAAACTCATGGATAGTATCATACAGGCGCTGAGCAGGCATCTGCAGGCAGTTTAAGGGCTGTTAGCTTTTGGCCATTGGCTGATAGCTTCCATTTTTATCAATAAAAAAATTAACCACGGCGAACACAGAGTGTACGGCGAAAGCTGGAAATTGAGGAATCTCAAACTACGATATGAGGCAATGGCGTTGGGCTAATGACCTTATTTCACCTCTAGCTCGCTGTGTTCGCCGTGCCCGCCGTGGTTAACTACTCTAATGAAGTCACTAGCCATTGGCCATTGACCGATAGCTTTCATTTTTATCATTAAAAAAAATAACCACGGCGGACACAGAGAGCACGGCGAAAGGCTGGAAATTGAGAAATGTCAAACTACGATATGAGGCAATGGCCTTGGGCTAATGACCTTATTTCACCTCTAGCTCGCTGTGTTCGCCGTGCACGCCGTGGTTAACTACTCTAATGAAGTCACTAGCCATTGGCCAATAGCTTTCATTTTTATCATTAAAAAAATTAACCACGGCGGACACAGAGTGCACCGCGAAAGGCTGGAAATTGAGAAATGTCAAACTACGATATGAGGCAATGGCCTCGGGCTAATGACCTTATTTCACCTCTAGCTCGCTGTGTTCGCCGTGCACGCCGTGGTTAACTACTTTAATGAAGTCACTAGCCATTGGCCAATAGCTTTCATTTTTACCATTAAAAAAATTAACCACGGCGAACACAGAGTGCACGGCGGGAGGATGACGAATGCAGGGATCCTGAGCTAAGGTTTTTGAAGTCTGTTGGCGCAGGGCCAATGGCCAAAAGCCAATAGCCAATAGCCAACAGCCAGCCCCCGCTCATCTTCACAGGAAATCCCTTACTTTGAGCCTAACATTTTTGCTTATGAAGAAGCTTTTCCTGCTATTGATACTTGCCTCTAGCCTGCAGGCATTTTCACAGAGCAGGCAGGATACCATTGAATGGCTGCAGCGCTCTGCTTCCCTGTATAATCTTGATTTTACAGCAGTGGAAGCCGACTCCATGATCAGCAATATTTTTGGCTGGAAGAGGAATTATGCGCGTATGCATCAGCGTTATCCCAAGAATGACCTGGCCTATCCTTTTGCCTTCCAGCCTGCTCCCTTTGGTTTTGAGATTCCAGTCAATCAAAAAAAGATCAACTGGAGCATTCCGGCGAATGTTGCACTTCCCCAAAACAAAAATGACCTGGCATATTATTCCATCCTGCAACTGGCATCGCTGGTAAAACATAAAAAAATCAGTTCTGTAGCACTAACAGAATTTTTCCTGGAACGTCTCAAAAAATATGGAGATACCCTACAGTCTGTCATCACCATTACAGAAGACCTGGCAAGGCAGGAGGCCAGGCAGGCAGACGCGGAGATCAAAGCTGGAAAATACAGGGGGCCGCTGCACGGAATACCTTATGGACTGAAAGATCTTTTCGCGGTCAAAGGATATAAAACCACCTGGGGTACTACGCCTTACATGGACCAGGCAATTGATGAAGATGCCTACGTTTACTCTAAACTGAAAGAGGCAGGTGCGGTACTTTGCGCCAAATTATCACTGGGTGCATTGGCATATAATAACAAATGGTTTGGCGGTGAAACCAAAAATCCATGGAACCTCCAGCAAGGATCCAGCGGTTCATCAGCAGGATCCGCGGCTTCTGTGGTAGCCGGACTTCTTCCTTTCACTATCGGTACCGAAACACTTGGATCAATCGTATCTCCTTCCACCAGGTGCGGCGCCACTGGTTTACGTCCAACTTTCGGAACAGTGAGCCGCAGCGGGGGCATGGTATTGAGCTGGAGCATGGATAAACCCGGCCCCATCTGCAGAAGCGCAGAGGATGATGCCATTGTTTATTATTATATCAAGGGAACCGATGGGAAAGACCCGGGCAGCATTGACCACGCATTTAATTATGATCAGAAAAAAGATGTAAAAAAATTACGCGTTGCTTACGCGGAGAATTATTTCAAACGCCTCAATAAAGACGCACTGGAATGGAAAGTATTGGATGTGTTCCGTGAAATGGGTGTTGAAGTAAAAGCTGTTAATTTTCCTGATTCTGCCATCTATCCCTTTAACCTGGTCAGTCCCATTCTAAATGCGGAATCTGCCGCGGCTTTTGATGAACTCACCCGCAGCAACAGGGACGATTTGATTGAAAGGCAGGACAAGGATTTCTGGCCTAACTCATTCCGTTCTGCCAGGATGATCCCCGCGGTAGAATACATCAATGCCAACCGCTACCGGTCCGAATTGTGCAAGTCGGTACAGGACTTCATGAAAGATTATGATGTGGTGATTGTTCCCACCTACGCAGGCAACCAGTTAAGCATTACCAATCTTACCGGTAACCCCGTTGTTTGCATGCCCATGGGTTTCAACCGCAATGGCTGGCCGGTGAGCATCACCCTGCTGGGAAGGCTTTATGATGAGGCTTCCATACTGGAAGCAGCGAAGGCTTACCAGGATCGTACGGACCACCACAAAAAAAGACCCCCGTTATTTCAATAATCAAGAATTACCGCTACAAACATGAAAAGATTTTCAAGCTACCTGCTGTTGCTGCTCATTGTTCTTACTTCCTGCAATTCGCAAATGGAAGCAGACCTGATTATTTTCAATGCAAGGATCTACACGGTCGATTCTGCATTCAGCACCGCAGAAGCCATGGCCATTAAAGATGGAAAGATATTGGGAACAGGAAGTACAGCAACCATCACCGCACAATATACCGGCAAACAATCCGTAGATGCCAAGGGCAAATTCATTTACCCGGGTTTCATTGACGCGCATGCGCATTTTTACCGTTATGGACTTGGACTACAGACAGCAGATCTTTTTGGTACAACAAGCTGGAATGAAATTATTGAACGGCTGGAAAAATTCGCGGTTGCCAACACAAATGGCTGGATCATTGGAAGAGGCTGGGATCAGAATGACTGGGAGGTAAAAGAATTTCCATCCAAAGAATTATTGGATCAGAAATTTCCTGACCGCCCGGTGTACCTTGTTAGGGTTGATGGTCATGCGGCCATTGCCAACCAGAAAGCCCTGGAACTTGCAGAACTGCAGCCAGGAAGATCGGTAACCGGTGGCACCATTGAAACCCGGAACGGACAGCTCACTGGTTTACTCATTGACAATGCCATGGACCTCGTATCATCAAAAATTCCTGCTGCAACTCCCGAACAGATCGCCAAATCACTGGAAGACGGGCAGGCCAATTGTTTCGCAGTTGGACTCACCACTGTAGATGACTGCGGCATTGATTATACGGAAGCTTTGTTCATGGACAGCCTGCATAAAAAAGGTATTTTGAAAATGCGTGTCTATGCCATGCTCAGTGATGCGAAAAGAAATTATGACTACCTCTTCAGCAAAGGAAAGATCAAAACGGATTTTTTGAATGTAAGTTCTTTTAAAGTTTATGGTGATGGCGCCCTCGGTTCACGTGGTGCCTGCCTGTTGGAACCCTACAGCGACCGTGCAGGATGGAAAGGTTTTTTATTGAGCGATCCTGCCCATTTTGATTCGGTGGCCAGCATCATTTATCAAAATGACATGCAGATGTGCACGCATGCCATTGGTGATTCAGGCAACCGCACCATACTTAATATCTATGGCAAATACCTTAAAGAAAAGAACGACAGGCGCTGGCGTATTGAACATGCGCAGGTGGTGAATCAAAATGATTTTGATCTTTTCGGACGCTACAGTATTGTACCCTCAGTTCAACCGACACATGCCACATCAGATATGTACTGGGCAGCCGAAAGGCTGGGAACGGAAAGGGTAAAAGGCGCTTATGCATTCAAACAACTGATGCAGCAAAACGGGTGGGTGCCACTGGGTACAGATTTCCCGGTGGAAGACATTTCTCCATTTAAAACTTTTCTTGCGGCCGTATTCAGGGTTGACAGCAA
>JAEYUA010000295.1 GCA_023433755.1 Bacteroidota bacterium
CACTGGTGTTGCGGCGATTAATGCCGGTGGCGTTACCATTCATTCATTTTTTCAATTGCCGCTTTCCCCTTTTGTCCCGGGTAATGGAACGGCAGGTTCTGCTCACACGCTTTTAAGCCGGTTACGCATCAACAGCCAGAAAAGACAAATCATACAGGAACTTGAATTGTTGGTGATCGATGAGATTAGCATGGTGAGGTGTGATACGCTTGATGCGATCGATCTTGTTTTACGCCATATCAGGAAACGGCCTTATGAAAGATTTGGCGGTGTGCAGGTTTTGTTCATTGGTGATATGTTCCAGTTGCCGCCCGTGGCCAAAGACCAGGAGTGGAATATGCTTTCTGCTTTTTATGAAAGCCCTTATTTTTTCGACAGCCAGGTGTTACGTGATGAACCTCCTGTATGCATTGAATTCGAAAAGATCTACCGGCAGACAGAAGAGAAGTTTATCCGGATATTGAACCAGGTGAGAAATAATGTATTGGGTGAAGAAGGACTTGAATTATTGAAGCAACGATATCAGCCCGCATACCGTGCAGCTAAGAATGATGGTTATATTATTCTCACTACACATAATGAAAAGGCCAGGAGCACCAACGCCCAGATGTTGCAAAGCCTTAATGCACCGCTTTTCAGTTATGAGGCTGAAATAGAAAATGAATTTTCGGAGAATGCCTACCCCGCGGATCTAAACCTGCAATTGAAATTAGGTGCGCAGGTCATGTTCATCCGCAATGATACTGAACGAAGATTCTTTAATGGCAAGATTGGTATCGTAAGCGCTCTTGAAAAGGGTAAGATCCTCGTACAATGTAAGGATGAGGATGAACCTATCGAGGTGGGTAAAGAGAAATGGGAAAATATCAGGTACTCGCTTAACAGGCAAAACCGCCAGCTCGAGGAAGAAGTGCTGGGTTCATTTACACAGTATCCACTTCGGCTTGCCTGGGCCATCACCATTCACAAAAGCCAGGGACTGACTTTTGAAAAAGCCATCATCGATGCAGGCAAGGCCTTTGCTCCCGGGCAGGTTTATGTTGCACTTAGCCGCTGCACCAGTTTAGAGGGCATGATACTGCATAGTGAGATAGATAGCCGGAGATTGTTGAATGATGAGCGCATCATCAGGTTTGCACAGAGAACATCTGACAAGGAAACGCTGAACCGGGAACTGGAAGTGGCGGGAAGACACTACAAGCAAAGGATTCTTTCAGATCTTTTCGATTTTAATAAACCATCTGCTATTTGTGAAGAGATCTCGGGCTTCCTTGCAGAACAAATAACGGGATTTAACGAGGAGGCGGTTTCCTGGTCAGAACAAATAAGTTCTGTGATATCGGGTCTGCAAACTACTGCGGCAAAGTTTCAGTCCCAGCTAAGGCAATATTTTAATGAATTAAAAGAAGAATTCTTACAGGTTGCGATCCAGGAAAGGATCAAAGCGGCCTGCGGGTATTTCATAAAGGAGATTGGTCGCCTGGTCGGCATGCTGAAAGAAACCCCGGTGGTGACCGACAGTAAAATGCAGGCGAAGGAATTTAATGATATGCTGCGGAATCTTTTTGGTGTCCTTTCCCTGCAGCAGTTTTTAATGGAGGGCATTGCTGATCAATTTCACCCCGTTATCTATCACCAGCGGAGAAAAGATTTCAAGGTTCCATCTTTCAGCGTGAATGTTTATTCCGGTGTAAAAACGGTTAACAAGATAATCGCTAATGCTCCTTTGTACCAGCAGTTGAAGCAATTGCGTGACCAGATCTGCTCCCAGAAAAATCTTCCCGTTTTCATGGTGGCAGGCAGCCAGTCGCTCGAGGAGCTGGCCACCTACCTGCCGGTTGATAAAACATCGCTTCGGCAGATCAGCGGTTTCGGAACTTCCAGGATTGAATCTTATGGCGAAAGATTTTTGGAACTGATCAGGAAATATTGTGACCAGCAAGGGTTGGAATCCAACATGGCTGACCTAACGCCAAAGCGCATACGAAAACCAGCCGGAACTAAAAAAGTGGATACCAAGCAGGAGAGTTTCAAAATGTACCGGGAAGGAAAGACTATCCCGGATATCGCAAGGGAAAGAAAATTATCTCCTCAAACAGTTGAAGGTCACCTTTGCCATTTTATTGGTTTGGGTGAACTGGCTATTGATGACCTGGTGAGTCAAGAAAAGATCAGCAGGATCAGGCCTTTGTTGTCGCCAGGTCCGGCATCACTGACCCCCATCAAGGAAAAACTGGGTAACGATATCAGTTACGGTGAGATCAGGATGGTGCAGGCCTGGGTCAATTCCCTTTACAGGTCATCTGCCCATGAAAACCATTAGGATCTGTACATCGCTGGGATTAATTCCCGAGATGCGGCTTGCTTGTCCCAGTGTTTTAGGTCTCATACGGTTCAATTTTTCACGCGCCTCCACCCCAAGCGACACAATGCGTTGATAATCAAACTGTTCTGGAATCTCAAGGTCTTCAAGCTGCTTCATGCGGTCTACGAGCTCTCTTTCTTTGTCAATATAAACCTGGTATTTAATCTGGATTTCAGCCTGTTCAATAGTTTCCCTGTCATAACCTTCCAATGCTGTTTTGATTTTTGGGACTTGCTCGTTTAACTGGGAGATGCTGATGCCTGGCCTTAATAGGATTTTATCGGCCTTTTGTTTCTCGGTCACCGGTGCACTTTTTACAAATTCAAGGAAGGGGTTGATCTCCTGCCCTTCCAGTTGCATCGAGGAAAGCTTTTGTTTGATCTCCAGTACCTGGTTCTTTTTTTGGAGTACGCGGTCCATCCTTTCTTGAGAGGCGAGCCCCATACGGTAACTCAACTCAGTCAGTCTTAGGTCAGCATTGTCCTGCCTAAGAAGCGTCCGGAATTCTGCTCTTGAGGTAAACATCCGGTAGGGCTCCTGGGTTCCTTTACTGATAAGGTCGTCAATAAGGACCCCGATATATGCCTCGCTCCTTTTCAGAACCAGGGGAGCATCGTCTTTTATTTTTAAGTGAGCATTGATGCCAGCCATTAATCCCTGGCAGGCAGCTTCTTCATAACCAGTGGTTCCATTGATCTGGCCTGCAAAAAACAGGTTTTGAACATGGCGGGTTTCAAGACTATAATGAAGTTGGGTTGGCGGGAAAAAATCATATTCGATGGCATAGCCGGGCCTAAAAAACCGCACATTCTCAAAACCTGGAACTTTCCGTAGCGCGGCATATTGCACATCCTCGGGAAGAGAGGTTGAAAACCCATTCACATAGATCTCCACCGTGTTCCAACCTTCCGGCTCTACAAATAGTTGGTGCCTGTCGCGCTCAGCAAAACGGTTAATCTTGTCTTCTATGCTTGGGCAATACCGCGGACCCGTTCCTTCTATCCTGCCGGTATACATGGGACTGCGGTCAAATCCTGTTTTCAAGATCTCGTGTACTTCAGAGCTGGTGTAGGTAATCCAACAGCTCCTTTGCTCCTTCGGTTTGGGAACATCCATGAAGGAAAAACCTTCAATATGATCATCACCTTTCTGTTCTTCCATTTTGGAATAGTCAAGCGAACGGCCATCCACCCTTGGTGGCGTTCCTGTTTTGAGGCGGTCACTTTCAAAACCCAGGCTAACGAGTTGCTCGGTTAGACCTTCAGATGCTTTTTCAGCAACCCTTCCCCCGCCCAGACGCTTTTCACCAATATGAATGACGCCATTGAGAAAGGTTCCATTGGTTAAAACCACGGCTTTGGACCTGATTTCATGCCCTAACCCCGTAATTACCCCCTTAACAATGCCGTTTTCTACGATAAGTTGACGGACCATATCCTGGTAAAAAGAAACTCTTGGTGTTTGCTCCAGCATTTCCCTCCATTTAGTAGCGAAAAGCATGCGGTCGTTTTGAGCGCGCGGGCTCCACATTGCTGGCCCCTTTGACCTGTTTAACATCCGAAACTGGATCATGGAGGCGTCTGAAACAATACCCGAATAGCCGCCCATGGCATCAACCTCTCTTACAATCTGGCCTTTGGCTATTCCACCCATGGCGGGGTTGCAGCTCATCTGGGCTATGGTCTGCATATTCATAGTTATAAGCAAAACCTCAGAACCCATATTGGCTGCAGCGGCGGCTGCTTCACAACCGGCGTGACCCGCACCCACTACGATAACATCATATTCCTGGAACATGGAGCAAAAATATTCGTTGTTTCACGTGGAACTTGTTAAAGTAAACCCGCTTCACGTTCCACGTGAAACATTAAGCAAGCCGAGGTATTTATCTTCCATAGATCTCATTAGCTCCTGTTCTTTTTTGGATTTGTCTTTATACCCACAGAGGTGTAGTGCACCATGGATCATAACACGATGGAGTTCATTTAGAAACCCGGATCGAAAGGTTGTGGCATTCTCGCGGATGCGATCAATACTGATATAGATTTCCCCTTCCACATCCTGGTCCTTTAGTGAAAGTTCAAAACTGATGATGTCGGTCAGGGTATCGTGTTGTAAGAACTGCTGGTTCAACCCCAAGAGAAAATTGTCCGTACAAAACACATAACTGAGGCCCTTTAATTTTCTTTTTTCCTTCCTGAAAATGGCTGCCAGGAAGATTTTAACTTCTGTCCGGGCTGGAAAATAGAAGGGGGCAACCTGGTAATGAAAATGGATCCTCGATTGTATTGGTTTTGCCATATTTCAAAATTCGTAAACAGCTTATAAAGGACTTGACTAGTTTTGAATTTATGAGGTTATCAGATCTAAGGTCAGGAGAAAGGGCAACGATTACCAGCTTTGAGAATTCGGAGCTGGAGCTTAAACTCATGGAGATGGGATGCATTCCTGGTGAGCAGGTAGTAGTTGAGCAGATTGCTCCGTTAGGGGACCCGATTTCCATCCGGATAGCCGGCTATTCACTGAGCCTGAGAAAAAATGAAGCTAACCAGATTATTGTTGATAACAAATTGAAAATCAAATAAATAGATGAAGATTGGGCTTTATTTCGGCTCTTTCAATCCCATTCATACCGGCCACCTCATCATAGCCAGTCATATCCTCAATGAATCCTCACTCGACAGGGTTTGGTTTGTGATCTCTCCCCAGAACCCTTTCAAAAATTCAGAAACCCTGCTCAACGAATACGACCGGTTTCACCTGGTTCAAAAAGCGATCGAGCAGGATACAAGGCTTCGTGCCAGTGATATTGAGTTCAGCTTACCCAAGCCATCCTATACCAGCCATACCCTAACCTATCTAACGGAAAAATATCCTTCCCATTCTTTTTCGATCATCATGGGCAGTGATAGTTTTCAGAACCTGGGCAAGTGGAAGAATGCAGAATCCATTATACGCAACTATCCCATCCTGGTTTATAAGCGGCCTGGTTTTGAAATTGATAATTCAATCGGTGCCCGTATCGAGATTATGAAAGCCCCCCTGCTTGAAATTTCGGCTACTCATATACGTGAGTTGATCAGGAGTGGCAAGTCAATCAAATACCTGGTGCCGGAAGTGGTGGAAGAAGAAATCGCCGCAGGCGGTTATTACAGGAAAACTCAAAAGAAATAACCGAGTAAAAGACAGGCCGCCACTATGAAGGGAGCGGGGATTTTTGTGAACTGCAATAAAATGAAAGTGCCGGTGATTACTGCAATATTGATGAGGCTCACCGCTTTGACTTCCACCAGCGAAATATCCTTCATGATATATAATGTGGAGGCGATCATGATACCTACCACCGCCGCATTGATGCCTTCAAGGGAACGGTAGACCACCGCGTATTTTTTCAGGTTGTTCCAGATCGGGAAAAAGAAAAGTACCAGCAAGGCGCTTGGAAAAAATATGGCAATCGTCCCGGTCAGGCAGCCGATCACCTGCATATAGGGTCCCTGGTCGCGCAGGGCCATTCCACCCGTGAATGAAGCAATCGCGAATACTGGTCCGGGTACGGCTCGCACCATGCCCATACCGGTGGTCATTTCATCACGGTCAATTTCAATCCTGTTTTTAGCGGCCTCCGGTCGTTTTTCCCTGAGGATGCCGGGCCTCACGGAAAACTGTTCATACATCATTGGCATCAATACCTGTCCTCCTCCAAACACCAGGCTGCCCATACGGTAGGTGTTTTCAAAAAGCTGGACGGACTTGCGGTTCTCCCAGTCATTCTTCCTCGCCAGTTCACTTAAAATACCAGCCAACAGGAACACAATGGCGAAAAGCCAGATATTCCACCACTTGATCTTTTTGGGTTTTGTTTCCACCTGCGGAATTCTTTTATGGCTGATATTGGTGGCGATGCCCCCAGCCACGATCAATGCCGGAAAAATCCACGGTGATTTAAAAAGAAGATAAGTGGCCGCCACGCAAATCAGCATGATAATCCATGTGATGGTATTACGGATGGAAACTCCAAAGGCCATCGCGGAAGCATAAGCCAGGAAACCCACGGCAAGTGAAGGCATGAACCTGAAAATATCAGCATGAAGTGCCGTCCGGTCTATATAATGCAGGAGAAAAGAAAAAGCTCCCATCAGGATGCTGGCCGGCGCAATCCAGATCAGCAGGGTTACAATAGCCAGGGATACCCCTCCTCTTTTATAACCAATAAGTGTTACGGTTTGCGTGGAAGAGGCACCCGGCAACAAATTGCAAAATGCATTGTATTCCAGTAATTCCTCTTTGGTGAGATAAGGAGTTTTGTCGACAAACATTTTCATCATCATGGCAATGTGTGCCTGTGGTCCTCCAAACGCAGTGATGCTGTATAAAAAAACACTTCGCAAAAATGGTATGTGTCTTAGCATCATAGCGGGTTAAATTTATAGAATTCAATCAAGCCACCATATTATTAATTGATCACACCATCACTTCAAAAAACCATCAACCTATCTGCGGTGAATGAATTACATTTATTTCAACCAAATTTCAGCTCGTGAAGAAAATCATTTTTGCAAGCCTGGCTACTGTTTCCATTTCTGCCAGCGCGCAAATCAAAACCGATGCACAGATCCAGGCTGCTGTTGATAAGATAGAACCACAAACCATTGCATGGAGACATGACTTTCACCAGAACCCGGAACTGGGCAACCGCGAAACCCGGACAGCGGGCATCATTGCTGATCATTTACGGAAGCTTGGAATCGAGGTAAAAGAAAAAGTGGCAAAGACCGGCGTAGTGGGCATACTCAAAGGAGGAAAGCCAGGACCGGTGATCGCCCTTCGTGCTGATATGGATGCATTGCCTGTTACAGAAAGAGTGAATATTCCTTATGCTTCCAAAGCAAGATCCATATATAATGGTCAGGAGGTTGGCGTGATGCATGCCTGCGGACATGATACCCACGTTTCCATACTAATGAGCACCGCCGAAATACTCGCCGGTATGAAAAATGATCTTGCAGGAACAGTGGTTTTTGTATTTCAACCTGCAGAGGAAGGCCCGCCCGCCGGCGAAGAAGGTGGTGCCGCACTTATGGTAAAGGAAGGCGTTCTTGACAATCCAAAAGTGGATGTGATGTTTGGTCTGCACATCAATGCACAAACGCCGGTGGGCCAAATTAAATACAGGGAAGAAGGTATGATGGCAGCCTCCGACTGGTTCACCATAACCATCAATGGTAAACAATCGCATGGCGCGCAGCCCTGGCTGGGGGTGGATCCTGTTGTGATCGGATCTCAAATTATACAGGGGCTTCAAACCATTGTTAGCCGGCAGACTGACCTCACTAAAAATCCTGTTGTGATCTCCACCACAATATTTAAAGCAGGTGTAAGAGAGAATATTATTCCGGAGCAGGTAGTTTTATCAGGCACCATCAGGACACTGGATACGGGCATGCAGAAAGATGTCTGGAAAAAAATCGAGACCACTGCAAAAAACATCGCGGAAGCGGGAGGCGCTACAGCAACTGTAGTTTTTGATTCCAAAACATTGGTGACCTACAATCACCCGCAACTCACCAGGCAAATGCTTCCCTCTCTTCAAAAAGCAACAAACAACAATGCCATCCAAATGAATGCGGTGATGGGAGCCGAAGACTATTCTTTTTTCGCGGCTAAGGTTCCTGCCTTGTATTTCTATCTCGGCGGAATGCCGGCTGGTACTGATCCTGCTACAACTGCAGCGCATCATACGCCTGATTTTTACGTGGATGATGCAGGAATGAAAACCGGCATCAAAGCCTTTGTTCACCTCGTACTTGATTATATGAAAATGAGCCAGGATAAATCCGGTCAGAAAAAACCTGGTAAAGCCACAAAATGAGATTCAAACTAATTTTTATGCTGCTGCTGTTTACCCTTTCAGCAACAGCACAGCGCACTGACAAAAAACTTCAGAAAAAAATTGAAAAAGCAGTTTCGGGATTCCGTGGAGATATCGGTGTGTATATCCATAATCTTGAAAACAATAAAACCGTTTCCATCAACGCCGATTCAATTTTTCCCACAGCCAGCATTGTAAAAATTCCTATCCTGCTGGGTGTGATGAATAAGATAAACAAAGGCGAACTGGATTATCACCAGGAACTGGTTTACCGTGACAGTCTTTTATATGCAGGTGTTGACATCCTTGGTTCATTTAAGGATTCCGAAAAAGTTGAATTGAGCAAGGTGGTCATGCTGATGCTGACCATGAGTGATAATACCGCGAGCCTCTGGCTGCAAAAACTGGCAGGTACGGGTACCGCTATCAATCAATTGCTGGACAGCACAGGGTTTAAACATACCCGCGTCAACTCAAGGACCGATGGAAGATTGGAAGACTGGAGAAAATATGGATGGGGTCAAACCACTCCACGTGAAATGGCACTGCTGTTGAAAAAGATTGTTGATAGAGAAATGATCTCGAAAGAAACAAGCGGGAAAATGTTGCGATTGCTGGGAAGAAATTACTGGGATGATGTTGCCTTATCAAAGATTCCACCCGGGGTATTTGTAGCCAGTAAAAATGGCGCCGTCAATGGCAGTCGGAGCGAAATCCTTTTCGTGAATGGGAATGGCAACAGGTACCTGCTTTCCGTATTTACAAAAAACATCAACGACCAAAGTTGGGAGCCGGGAAACGAAGCCTGGACCCTGATCCGCAGGATCTCAGAACTTACCTGGGATCATTTCAATAACTGATAAAACAGCAGGCTCATAATATAGGCAAGGGCGGTCATATACACAAGCTGGATCACCGGCCATTTCCAACTCCTCGTTTCTCTTTTCACGATGGCGAGTGTGCTCATGCACTGCATGGCAAAAAGATAAAAGACCATTAAAGAAATTCCGCTGGCCAATGTGAATAACGGGGAACCGTCAGGTTTTGTGGCAGATTTTAATTTATCACGGAGCAACAAACCTTCTTCATCCTCGCCTACACTGTACAAGGTTGCCATGGTCCCAACAAAAACCTCTCTCGCCGCGAATGAAGTGATCAGCGCGATGCCGATGCGCCAGTCATAACCAAGGGGTTCAATGGCGGGCTCAATGGCCTTCCCAAGAATACCCGCGTAGGAGTTCTCAAGTTTCGCAGTGGAATAAGCGGATTCAATTTCATCTGGAGATTTTACCTGTTCGGTTTTTTCTCTTGCGTATTGTGCTTCCACCGCTTCCATTCTACCCGAAGGGCCATAAGAGCTGAGTGCCCACAAAATGAGGCTGATCACCATGATGATCTTACCGGCTTCCATTACAAAGATCCTTGCCTTATTCACCATGGCCTGCCCGATATTCTTGAACCTTGGTGAGCGGTAAGTTGGGAGTTCGAGTATAAAAAAACTTTTTTCAGTGATATGAATGAACCATTTGGCAACGAAGGAAACCAGGAGCGCCACTACCAGTCCTAAAAGATAAAGCCCCATCATCACCAGTCCCTGCACCCCTAAAAACCCAAACAGGTAAGTGTTTGGAATCACAAGACCGATCAGGATGATATAAACTGGCAGCCGTGCCGAACAACTCATTAAAGGGGTGATCAGGATCGTGAGCAGCCGCTCTTTCCTGTTTTCAATATTCCTGGCACTCATAATGGCGGGAACAGCACAGGCAAAACCACTGATCAGGGGCATTACACTTTTTCCATTGAGACCAACCGTGCGCATCAAACGGTCGGTGAGGAAACTGATCCGTGCCATATATCCCGAGTCTTCGAGTGCTGTTATCAACCCGAATAGGATCATGATCTGCGGAACAAAGATCAGGATGCCGCTAAGTCCGGCTACAATACCATTAATAAGCAGGTCGCTCCACCAGCTTTCCTGTAAAACCGAAGAAAGCCATCCGCTCAGGAATGAAAATCCGGTTTCGATCCAGGTCATGGGATACTGCGCCAGCCAGAAAACACTCTGGAATAAAATAAAGAGGACAGCAAGCAGGATGAGGTAACCCCAGCGGCGGTGTAATAAAATATTATCGAGCTTGTCGGTGAGTATGGTTTGCTGCAGCGGGTCAGGCTCAGTAACCGCCACATTCATGATATGCTTGATGCGGCTGTAACGCTGAAGGATCTCGGTAGCCTGTGTTTTTGTGGGATTAAACTGGTGGTCTTTTTCAATCTGCTCTATGTTCTGCTGTAAACCTTCTCCCAGTTCAAATTCTTCATGGTTGATGAGAAAATGAATGGCCGCGTAATCACTCAGTTCGGGCAGGGAGTTTTGTACAGCTTCAATCGGGGCCAGGGCCAGCTCCTTATTTTCAATGAAATCACGGGCCGGCACCTTGTAAAGATTGGTGGCCGTTTGCTCAATTACTTTCTTCAGTTGGCTTACGCCTTTCGATTTACGGGGATTGATGGAAATCACGGGTACACCCAGTTCCCTTTCCAGCGCGGCAAGATCTACCTGTATGCCTTTTCTTTTAGCCAGGTCTACCATGGTGAGTGCCACCACCACAGGTTTTTTCAGGTCCAGGATCTGGGAACAAAAGAGAAGGTTTCTTTTGAGATTGCTGGCATCCACCACCACCACAAAAAGATCAGCCCTGATATCTTTATCCTGGTTGAGCAGCACACGATAGCTCACCCATTCATCCAGTCTCTTGGGATAAAGACTGTAGGTGCCGGGCAGATCAATGATATTGCCGGTGATATGCTCAGAGATGCTCGTGGACCCGGTTTTCTTGTCTACCGTTACACCGGGAAAATTGCCCACATGCTGGTTCATACCCGTAAGGGCATTGAATAACGAGGTTTTCCCGCTGTTGGGATTCCCTACAAGTGCGATATGGATCAGTTTTTTTGACACGGTTCAGCGCCGCAAAGGTAACTCCATGCCATTCTCTGCGGTTTACGATATCGGAAGTTTTAGCAAAGGCTTAGGGAAAATAAGCAAATTGAAAAAATTCAGATTTCGTCTCTTTACAAAGGGATAATTTTGTCGCCTTACTCTAAATCTATGGCTGTGAAAAAGTATTGCATTCTTATCTTTCTTTCTATTTCTTTATTTGCCGACGCGCAAAAATTAAAAAAGGAGGATAAACAACTCCTGGCCCATCTTCAAACCCATATCCAATACCTGGCAGATGACAGTCTGCAAGGGCGCCGCACCGGCACTAAGGGAGAAAAGCTGGCTGCCGAATATATCAGCGGTGAATTTGCCAGGATCGGGCTTATACCCAAAGGAAGCCAGGCATGGTTGCAGCCATTTGAAATCAATGAAGGAAAAGAGATTTCTTCTTCCACCATCATGACGATCAATGATAATCCCCTGCAATTGCATAAGCATTATTTTCCTCTCGTTATCAGTCCCAATACCAGCCTGGAGGCCAGGCCTTCCATGGTGTTACAGGAACCAGGCATGCCCTGGTTCTTTGATCTGAAAGACCTGTTGGAGGAAAATTCATCCAATCCGCATTTTGATCTCAATACTGAAATTATCAATTCGGCCAGGCAGGTAGAAAAAAAAGGAGCATCTGCCATTTTCATTTATAACACTTCACAATATGAAGATGGTTTAAAATTCAATGGCAGGGATAAATCAGAAACCATTGGCATACCTGTGATCTACCTAAGCAGGGAAGTGGCCGAAAAATATCTTTCTGATGAATCTGCATCACTCGATATCAGTGTCAAGATTGATATCGCCGATAAAAAAAGAGTAGGAAATAATGTAGTTGGATTTATAGATAATGGCGCGCCCACAACTATTATTCTCGGTGCCCATTACGACCACCTGGGTTATGGTGAAGATGGAAACAGCATGATCCGGAACGTGGTGAACCAGGTGCACAACGGGGCCGATGATAATGCCAGCGGTACTGCTGCACTGATTGAACTGGCACGCCTGCTGCATCATTCAAAGAATAAAAAAAACAATTACCTGTTCATAGCTTTTTCGGGTGAGGAGTTGGGGCTTTACGGTTCCAAATATTTCACCCAGCATCCTACCATTGATCTCGGCTCGGTCAACTTTATGATCAATATGGATATGGTGGGACGGTTAAATGATTCTTCCAAAACGGTAACTGTTGGAGGGTATGGCACTTCTCCCTCATGGGGAAGCTTATATAATCTGAAAGGCAAAAAAGCGCTTTATTCCAAAGAACTTTCTTTCCGTTTCGATTCAAGTGGTACGGGTCCCAGCGACCACACTTCATTTTACCTGAAGAATATTCCCGTGTTATTTTATTTCACAGGGTTGCATACCGACTATCATAAACCTTCCGACGACGCTGACAGGATCAATTATAACGGCACCATGCATATAGTAAAACATATCGCCAGTGTAATTGAAAAGCAGGACAAAAATTCGGAGCGGTTGGCATTCACCAAAACCAGGGAAGTGCAAACCACCACCTCGGCACGTTTCAGTGTGAGCCTTGGTGTGATGCCTGATTATACCTTCAGCGGAGCCGGTTTAAGAGTAGATAATGTTACAGATAACAGGCCGGCACAAAAAGCGGGTATAAAGGCAGGAGACATTATCATCGCGCTGGGGGAACACAGGATCAGCTCAATGGAATCGTATATGCAGGCGCTGGCCAAATTCAAGAAGGGCGATAAAACAACGGTTCAATACACAAGGGAGGGGCAAACACTTTCTTCAGCCGTGGAGTTTTAGTAATTTCCGATATACAAAAGCTGACTATGAAACTGGTTCTCGACACCAAAGACCTTACAGATGGTTTTTTCGAGGAAACCAAACTACTGGGTATCATGGCTCCCGTGAAGGATTACCAGTTTTGCTGGTATCTCAATAATCTTCTTGGCATTGATTTCAGGCTGAACAATGACCTTGAAATCCAACTCAAGAAAAAAAACCGAGAATATTTTTTTCCTGTATATGAATATGCAGAACCATCCACTTGCCTGAAGCACTACCTCTATAATAACCAGCGCGACGGAGAATACCTGCTGCCCGAATTCCGTCACCTTGATTTTTTATGGTTGCTCAAGGATGATTATGTGCCGGATGATGCCCTGCAAAATCTTGTTCAATCCATCCGTACCGTTAGCCCCGTTCAGCTTGTAACAGAACTGACCAACGAAAAGATCAAAAACAGGGAGCACCTGGTTTTCTGATGTGGCCTGGCATTGACATGAGGGCGGCCGGCTATCTTTGCTTCCATGTCAGAAAAAATAAAACTCACGCAGTATTCAAAAGGCGGCGGCTGCGGATGCAAGATTGCTCCCTCCGTGTTGCAGCAGATCATACAAACGCCCAATAAATTTTTTTCTGAACAACTTCTTGTTGGAAATGACAGCAGTGATGACGCGGCTGTTTACCAGCTCAACGAAACATTCTCTGTGATCTCCACTGCGGATTTTTTTATGCCCATCGTGGACGATCCTTATGATTTCGGTCGCATCGCCTCTGCCAATGCTATCAGTGATGTATATGCCATGGGTGGCACACCGCTGATGGCCATTGCCATCCTGGGCTGGCCTGTTGAAAAGCTGTCAACGGAGGCAGCAAGAGAAGTGCTGGAAGGCGCCAGGGCTATATGCACGCAGGCTGGCATTCCACTGGCAGGCGGACATACCATTGATTCTTCCGATCCAATCTTTGGCCTGGCTGTTACAGGACAGGTGCAAACCGCTCATTTGAAACAGAACAATACGGCCAAAGCCGGAGATCATTTGTTGCTGACCAAGAGGCTTGGTGTGGGAATCTTGGCAACTGCAGTTAAACGCGGACTGCTGGAAGCCGGAGACTATCAAACACTTTCAGCACAACTCGCTACACTCAATAATATAGGAGAACACCTGGGAAAGTTGGCTGGTGTTCACGCCATGACCGATGTAACCGGGTTTGGTTTGCTGGGCCACCTGGTGGAAATGGCGGAAGGCAGCGGTCTCACTGCGGAATTGAATTATGGTTCATTGAAAAAAATGGAAGGACTTGAAAAATACCTGGCACTGAAAACCATTCCTGATGCCACTTCACGTAACTGGAACAGCCACAGTGCAAAAGTAAAGTTTGAAAAAGGCGTCAATGTAATGGAGGCCTTCAATGTATTGCCGGATCCGCAGACCAATGGAGGTTTGCTGGTAGCGGTGGCTGAAGATGCATTACCTAATGTACAGGAACTGTTCAGGAAAAACGGGCTGGTGGATTATACAGAGCCTGTTGGCAGGTTGATGGAAAAGCAGGAGAAGACCATTGTGGTAAGACCGTGATCAGCGAGGCTCCAGGAAAATTTCAGCCATCATGCACCGGACACTTCCTCCTTCCACTTGCTCAATCACTGAAACATCAATGGGAAGAAGCCTGCCATGGTTTTCGAGTTGCAGTTTTTGCTCATCGCTTAATACTTCAAGAGCTGCCTGGCTCAGTACAATCAGTTTCTCACCTTTGTTATTTTGCAGTTGCAGCATATTGCCGGCAAATGCACTTAGCTGGCCCGGGGTGATATAAATGTTTTCATGACCCGTGGTTTCCAGCAATTGGGCTACAGCTATTCTTTCAATATGGTCGGTAATCGCTTTCGGGCAGAGCACCGCAAAATCTTCCCCGATGCACATCATTACGTTGGTATGATAGATTGGCCTGCCTTCTAAATCATGCGCGGTGAAGGTCAGCGCCCTGTAACCATTTGCAGCCGCGAATTTTTCCACTACAGCCGGATGCGTACGCGGAGAAAGGCAGGCATAAATGATGCGGTGCCTGTGATCCATCACCATGCTGCCGGTACCTTCGAGGTACATGGCCTCGGCTTCAAACTCACTCCAGTCGTTCACATCTTCCACATGATATTTTTCTGTGAGTCTTTTGAGTATATCATCCCTTTTTTCCGCACGCCGGCTTTGTGCGAACATGGGAAAAATGGAAAGCCTGTTATTGCCCGCAGTAAACCAGTTGTTGGGAAAGATTGCATCGGGGCAGGCGGGTTCAGTAAGATCTTCTTCAACAATTACATGGACGCCATTGTTGCGGAGCAGCTCCACCATTTTATCAAATTGCTCAAGGGCAGTTTGCTGGAGTACATGATTTGATTTCCCTGGATCTTGCTGGAAGAAATTATTGGCAGCCGTTTCCGCATTGAAGCCGAATGATGCAGGCCGGATCATTAAAACAGTATCGGTGATCTGCATCAGGCTAAAGCATCAATTTTATCAGCGAGTTTCCTGTCTTTATCGGTAACCACATTGCCGGCATCATGAGTGGATAGCCAGATTTCTACCGTGTTATATACATTGGTCCATTTGGGATGATGGTTCATCTTCTCAGCTATAAATGCCACTCTTGTCATGAATGCGAATGCTTCGCTGAAATCCGCGAATGTGAATTTGCGGTAAAGACTATCGGGTGTTGTGGTCCACATGATTGATGTATGTAAAAACAAAAGTAGGATGATGTGGTGATACTTGTGAATAAACAGTGAAGCGTCAGTTGCACCGTTATTTTAGGGTGAAATGCAGAAACCGCAAAGGACGCAGGGCATCAACTTTCACGGCAACTATGGCTGGCAAGGCGCAAATGAAACGCAAAGAATATTCGAAACTGATTTTGACTTTTTCTTGCAACTCATCATTCTTTCTTCCTCCTAAGAATGATGGATGCGTTTGTTTTCATGTCGGCGCTGAAGTTTACCTGGTAAATTTTATCTCCATCCGTGATGGTCATGAGGCCGGTATTGGGTGGAATGGTACCAAGGTTTTCCGCAACAAGTAATATTTCAATATCACCGGGAGTTGTAAGCTGTATGGTTTTTTTTGTGGCAACGGTTTTCAGGCGTATTGCTGAAATAATATTCTGGCCATTGAGATAAACAGAAACCGAATCTCCATCCACCACGCCATTATCATAAAATGCAAGTACCAGGCTGTCTGATTGCACTTCAACGGTCTGCAATAATTTATTGGCCCGCTGGTGATAGGCAAGCAATACCGGTTGTGTTGAAACAGGTTTTAATTCTTCTACGGTTTCGGGAATCGTTTCAACTTTAGCGGCCTCTTTTTTCACCTTTACTCTTGTTTCTTTTGCCTCCTTTACTTCCTCCTGGGCGTAAACAGGGCTTTCGATGATCTTCAATTCGCGCAGGTGACTGATCAAAGGAGAGCGTGAACTATCTGCTGAGCGCTCCAGTTGTATGGAGCCCGGAACTGAATAATAGATTTTGGTTTGGTTGGTCTTCCAGGTGCCGTTGAGATTAACAAGGCTGTCCTGGCCATTCAAAGGAATGGTGATGATCCTGCCGACTTTTTTAGCAGGAGGTTCCGGGAAATTATTGGCCACGATCTTATCATCCTCCACCACCAGCGAATCGCCAATGATGGTTGCCTTAACCTTGCGGATGCCCCAGTAAAATGTGTCTTTGGCGATAAAGGTTACGTAGGAATAACCTGTGATCTTACCCCTGTATTCATTCACGGCCAGCTCATAGCGCTGGGTCATTTTGGTGGAGTCGTTGTATAGCGTGCCCGAATAAAAACCGCTGATCTTCTGGGCGGAAGCGCTCAATGTGATAATTGTCAAAAGAAGGCTAAGAAGGTTTTTCATGCAGGCTGATATTTGGTTAGGGCTCCTGCATTGGCAGGGCTCACTGTTTCAAAGGGTATTTTAGTTAATAACGCTGATATGCCAGTACGATTGTGCAGGCCTTTGAGATATCGTTTATCGTAATACTGGAGTAAAATCCGGAAGGCTTCCACGCGGTTTTCTTCGTCGAGGTGCTGCACAGTAGTTTTTGTTTCCAGTGGCCCCAGTCTTTTACTGATCCTGAGGGTGGAATTAACCAGTTTCTCTGTAGGACAATCCCTGTATTCTTCTACCAGGTGCATCAACCTTTCTTCAAATGGAATATCCATAAAATAAACCGGTGAAACCCTCATACGTTCCCATAATGCATTGGGAAGATTGAGATCGCCGATCCGCTGGCTTTCATCTTCCAGCCATATTTCCTTATCACCGGCCCTGGCGCTGGTTTGTTCCAGTGCAACAGAAAGAAGGTTCTCAAACATTTCCTGGCCGGGCTGGGGAGGCATCCGGTAACTTCCAAAAGCAGATCCTTTGTGCGCTGCAATACTTTCCAGGTCAATAACAGGTTCGCCCATCTGCTCCAACTGGTGGAGGGTCTCGGTTTTGCCTGAGCCTGTGAATCCGCCTAGTACTCTGAAGGGATAAGGTTTGCTGAAAGAAGCCAGCACATGATTGCGGTAGGTTTTGTATCCTCCTGCCAGGGTGTACACTTTAAAACCGTAAAGGTCAAGCAGCCAGGCTACGGCCCCACTTCTCATGCCACCACGCCAGCAGTAAACAAATAGGGTTTTGACCGGCCGGTCCTCGTGATGTTTTTTAAGAATGGCCTCCACATCTTCCACCATCTTTCTCATCTTGGGTCCAAAAAAATCAAGTCCTGTTTTGATGGCCTGCTCCCTGCTAACCTGTTTGTATTCGGTGCCTACCTGTTTTCTTTCCTCGTCTGAAAAAAGTGGAAATGAAAGTGCGCCGGGCATATGGGCATGGTTGTATTCGGAAGGAGACCGCACATCCAACACTACGTGATTCCGGCACCCGGACAAAAATTCATTTATGGAGATCCTTTGCACACTCACTTTACAAATGTATCTCCCCATCCCTGTAAATAAAAATGCTTCCCCGGGAGGAAGCATTTCAAACTCAAACTTTGAAAGATTAATTATCCTTGTCTGTCTTTATTTTATTATCATCAGCATCATACTTCACTTTTCCATCCTCATCCTTGATCTTGATATCACCATCCTTGCTTACTTTGATCTTGGTATCGCCTGATTTTGTTTTCCAGCTTTTGGAAATGTTTTCATCTTTTGATTTCCAGTAAGTATCATAGCTTACCCAGTTACCACTGTCATCTTTGTAAGTAAGCTGGTCCTTGTCCATTTTGGCTTCACCAAGTTTGTTCCAGCTCCAGTCGCTTTCATTCAAGCCGTAAACCCACCAGTCGCGGTTGTCAACATAACGCCAAACGGGCTCATTGTTCTCATCAGTGATTTCACCGGTGTTACGGTTTACTGATAATTTTTTATATGGTTTGCCAGTCTTTGGATTTACATAATATCCCTGTGAACTATTTGTTTCAAGCTCATCGGCAAAAGCTGAATATTCACCTGTAGAGTTGGCTGTATTTGCAGCGGTGTTGTCTACATTGGTGTTAAGTGAATCGCCTGTGGCTGAAGTATTTTCCCCGCTATCATTACAGGCGGTAAAGGTGCAGGCGCCTGCGATCAAAAGGGCGAAAAATCTGTTTTGTTTCATGTTAAAGGTTTTTGTTTCAGGCAGTAGATACAAAAATAGGACCGGGCAGCACGGGCAATAAAAAAGGCAGACGCGAGGCCTGCCTATGAAAAAAATTTATGGATCAGCTTAACCGTTCATGGAAGCCAGGAACTCTTCATTGCTCTTGGTGCCCCTCATGCGGCGAAGGAGGTCTGACATGGCCTCTTCAGCATTCATATCATTGAGGTAAACACGCAGCAGGTTCATTCTCTGGAGCACATCTCTTTCAAGCAGCAGGTCGTCGCGGCGTGTGGAAGAAGATACCAGGTCGATTGCCGGGAAGATGCGCCTATTGGCCAAGCGGCGGTCAAGCTGCATTTCCATGTTACCGGTACCCTTGAATTCTTCAAAGATCACCTCGTCCATTTTGGAACCGGTGTCGATCAGCGCGGTTGCCAGGATCGTTAAAGACCCTCCATTTTCTATTTTACGGGCAGCGCCAAAAAACTGCTTTGGCTTTTGCATGGCATTCGCTTCCACACCACCGGAAAGTACTTTACCTGAAGCGGGCGCCACTGTATTGTGTGCGCGGGCGAGCCTGGTTATGGAATCGAGCAGGATCACAACATCGTGTCCACATTCTACCAGCCTCTTGGCTTTCTGCAGTGCAATTGTGGAAACCTTTACATGTTTTTCAGCCGGCTCATCAAATGTGGAAGCGATCACTTCCGCTTTCACACTGCGTTCCATATCGGTAACCTCTTCAGGTCTTTCATCTACCAGCACAACGATGAGGTAACATTCAGGATGGTTTTCGGCAATGGCATTGGCAACTGCTTTCAGCAGCATGGTCTTACCCGTTTTGGGTTGCGCCACAATCAATCCCCTCTGCCCTTTACCAATGGGGGTGAAAAGATCGATCAGCCTGGTAGAAAAATCATTTGGCGTAGTAAACAGGTTCAGTTTCTCGTGGGGGAAAAGCGGGGTAAGATAATCGAAGGGCACGCGGTCACGCACTTCTTCGGGACTTTTTCCATTGATGGTTTCCACTTTCAGGAGCGCGAAATATTTTTCACCTTCTTTAGGTGGTCTCACTGAACCGTAAACGGTATCCCCTGTCTTCAGGCCAAATAATTTGATCTGGGAAGGAGATACATAAATATCATCGGGAGAAGAGAGATAATTATAATCAGAAGAACGGAGGAAACCATAACCGTCGGGCATCATTTCAAGCACACCTTCCGCCAGGATGATTCCGTCGAACTCGATATTGAAAGTCTGCTCACGGCGTGGAGGATAGAATTTATTTACCTGCGCACCGCCCTTTTCCTGCTGCGGGGGATCAGAGATATTCTCATCACCCTGCGGCTGTTCTTCCTGCTGCTCACGCACTGGTGGTACTACATTCACGGGTTGAGCTTCTTCCTCTACCAGTTGGGGCTGTGTATCTTCTTCTTTTTTCCTGCCTCTTTTGGGTTTTTCTTCCTTCTTGGCGGGTGCTGCTTTTTTCATCGGCTTCTTGGGTTCGGCAGATTCTTCCACGATCGCCTCTTCGGTAGAATTAGCGGTGGTAGCTTTTACAATACGCTTGCGTTTTCCAGTTTCGGTAGCACTTCCTTTCTGTTCGCTGCTGATCACCGCCTGCCTGTCAAGGATTTTGTATACAAGCTCCTGTTTGTTCAGCTTTTTCGCGTTGTCAATCTTTAATTCTTCAGCAATGTCCAGCAATTCCGGAACAAGCATATCATTCAACTGCAAGATGTCGTACATAAGAAACTATTGTTTTTGATGCTTCAGGCGGATAAACCAGTCTGGTTTGTTATTGATTTGTTTATGAATGGGATCTGAAAAAAAGCCGGTGTTGTGAGATAAAAGGTATGAGCTCTCAACTGTTTCCGCTGCAAGTTTACAGCCTAAATACAGAAAATCAAAATTTTTGTAAGCTGACAGCCCTGTAAAATAGGGTTTTAGCAAATCCTGTGAGGCGGTATCTTTGCTGCCCTCCGCACCGGCTGGAATCAATCTCAAATCACTAGCATTATGTTCAATCATCGCACCAGGATCAGGGAAGTAATACAACTTCAACCACAAGAGCAGGCGATCACCGTTATGGGCTGGGTCCGCAGTTTCAGGAATAACCAGTTTGTAGCACTCAACGATGGTTCTACCAACCAGAACCTGCAGATTGTAGTGGAGCTCGGCAGGTTTGATGATGAAATACTAAAACGCATTACTACCAGCGCTTCTTTAAAAGTAAGCGGCATCCTGGTTGAATCTCTTGGCAAGGGCCAGAAGATGGAGCTCAGGGCAAATGAATTGGAAATTCTTGGCGACAGTGACGCTGAAAAATATCCGCTGCAGCCGAAAAAGCACAGCCTGGAATTTTTAAGGGAGATCGCTCACCTAAGGTTCCGTACCAGCACCTTTGGAGCTGTGTTCCGCATCCGTCATTCTCTGGCTTTCGCAGTCCATAAGTTTTTTAATGATAAAGGATTTGTCTACCTCCATACACCCATCATCACCGCGAGTGATGCCGAAGGTGCAGGAGAAATGTTCAGGGTTTCAACACTGCCATTTGATAACCCGCCCCGCAAAGAAGACGGAAGCATTGATTTCAGCGAAGATTTTTTCGGAAGGGCAACCAATCTTACGGTAAGCGGACAACTGGAAGGTGAACTGGGAGCTACGGCGTTTGGTGATATCTATACATTTGGCCCCACCTTCCGTGCTGAAAATTCCAATACTGCCAGGCACCTTGCGGAGTTCTGGATGATAGAACCCGAGATGGCTTTCAGTGACCTGGAAGACAATGCCAATCTCGCCGAAGAATTCATCCAGTACATCATCCGTTATGCAATGGAGCATAATGCCGACGACCTTGAATTCCTTCGCCAACGATTACTGGATGAAGAAAAACAGAAACCACAGCAGGAAAGAAGCGAAATGGATCTTGTGCAGAAACTTCAGTTCGTGGTTGACAATAAATTCGAGCGAATCACTTACACCGAGGCGATTGACATCCTGCTGCAATCACCCGCATATAAAAAGAAAAAATTCCAGTACGATGTAAAATGGGGTATTGATATGCAGAGTGAGCATGAACGTTACCTCGTTGAAAAACATTTCAAAAAACCGGTGATTGTTACTAACTATCCCAAAGAGATCAAGGCGTTTTACATGAGGCAGAATGATGATGGCAAAACTGTTGCGGCCATGGACATCCTCGCTCCCGGCATTGGTGAAATCGTGGGAGGTTCACAAAGGGAAGAACGCTATGACAAACTGGTGGCAAGAATGGAAGAAATGCATGTGCCGGCCAGTGAGCTCTGGTGGTATCTCGACACAAGAAGATACGGCACCGTGCCACACGCGGGCTTTGGATTAGGTTTTGAAAGGATGGTGCAGTTTGTAACAGGCATGGGCAATATCCGCGATGTGATCGCCTTTCCCCGCACTCCCAAAAATGCAGAGTTTTAATCTTCCATGATGCAGGCCACCGGGATGCTTAATTTTTTAAGCAGTTCTTCCGTGTGTGTTCTGAAAGTAAGCCTTTCCATGAAGCTATGCTTGTGAGGAAGAATGATCAGCATGTCAATATGATGCTCCACCAGGTAATTCTGGATTCCCGTGAAAAATTCATCGCTGTGAATGGTGGTACATTTTGATCCCAGGAAGGATACGATCTCATTCAATTCGCTGGAAGCGGTTTTATTACTTTGAACATGCACGATATGAAGCTGGGCGCCGGTTAACTGGAGAAAGTCTTTTATTTTTTCTTTGGGGAGCTGGTCTTTCAGGTCATCAACAGCAAGCGCCACGTTCCTGATCTCGCGGTTGCTGGTCTGGTCAGGCACTACGATCACAGGATAATTTGCATGCCTTACAATAGATAAGGAAGTACTGCCGAAAAATAAACGTTCCAAACCGGAGCTGCCGTGTTTTCCCGTTACAATTGCTAGGGGTTTTATGGTTTTACAAAGTTCATTCAGTTCATCCGTTACTTCACCAAGGCGGCTCTCGGTATTCACCTCAAGCAAAGGATAGGAAGCGGCAATTGTGGCCTTCGCCTGGTTCAGACCTTCTTCAGCCGCATGTCTCAACTCTTCAGCGGAGATCATTAAGACAGGAACTTCTGCCATGCTTACGGGTATCTGGTACACATGAAGCAGCAACAGGGAAGCCTGTACTTTGCTGGCGAGTGCGGCTGCATACAGCATGGCATTCTCGGCAGGCGCTGAAAAGTCCGTAGCGGTGATGATGGTTTTCATGCTGAAAAATTACAAATATTTCAACTACCCTTATTGATGCATATGGAATTGAGGTATGATTATGCTCATAGGGATAAAACCATGGCAGTATTTCCATCACCGCAGGCAGGCGG
>JAEYUA010000313.1 GCA_023433755.1 Bacteroidota bacterium
TTGAATCATTACAAGACCGGTTAGACGGTGCCTTTAAGAATCTGAAAGGCCAGGGAAGGATCACCGAACTCAATATCGCCGCCACGGTGAAAGAGATTCGCCGGGCACTGGTGGACGCGGATGTGAACTACAAAATCGCCAAGGAATTTACCGATACGGTAAAAGACAAGGCGCTAGGTGAAAAAGTGATCAATTCGGTAAGTCCCAGCCAGTTGATGGTCAAGATTGTGAAGGATGAACTGGTAAGCCTTATGGGCGGTGAAGCCGCTACATTCAATGCAAAGGGAGCGCCGGCTGTGATCCTGATTGCAGGTTTGCAGGGGTCCGGTAAAACCACTTTCAGTGGAAAGCTGGCCAATTATCTCAAAAAACAGAAATTATCACCCATGCTGGTGGCAGCGGATGTGTACCGCCCCGCCGCGATGGAGCAGTTAAGAGTGCTGGGTGAGCAGATCGGGGTGGAAGTTCATATTGAGGCGGAAAATAAAAACCCTGTGGAGATCGCGCAGAATGCCATCAGGGAAAGCAGGAGTAAGAATAAGAATGTGGTCATTATTGATACGGCAGGCCGGCTGGCCATTGATGAGGCCATGATGACCGAGGTGACGAATATCAAAAATGCTGTGAATCCGCAGGAGATCCTGTTTGTGGTGGACAGCATGACGGGGCAGGATGCGGTGAACACAGCAAAGGCATTTAATGACCGCCTGGATTTTACCGGTGTGGTGTTGACCAAGCTGTATGTAGATACTAGAGGAGGTGCAGCCCTGTCAATCAAATACACGGTAAACAAGCCGATCAAGTTTGTAAGCAGTGGTGAGAAGCTGGATACCCTGGATGTATTTTACCCGGAGAGGCTCGCGCAAAGGATTTTGGGGATGGGTGACATCACTACCCTCGTTGAAAAAGCGCAGGCGCAGTTTGATGAGGAGCAGGCCAGGAGGCTGGAGAAGAAGATCCGAAAGAACCAGTTTGATTTCGCCGATTTCAAGCAACAGCTCGAGCAGATCAAAAAAATGGGTAACCTCAAGGACCTGATGGCGATGATTCCGGGCGTTGGAAAAGCCATTAAGGATATTGATATCAGTGATGATGCCTTCAAGGGAATTGAAGCCATCATTAATTCAATGACACCTGAAGAAAGAGGCAATCCTGACCTGATTGATGGAAGCCGCAGGAAAAGAATTGCAAAAGGAAGCGGTAAGGATATCAGTGAAGTGAATGCATTTATGAAACAGTTCGAGCAGATGCGTGAGATGATGAAGAGCATGAACAAAATGCCGATGGGAAGGATGATGCCGGGGATGAAGAGGTGAGCAGGATTTTCAGGATTTTAGGATTAGCAGGATAGGTTGCGTAATAGATCAGAAAGCGTGAAGGAAACAGATGTTTGCTTCACGCTTTTTTTTGTTGGGTTTCGGATGAAGGCCGGCGGAGGATATTTGAACCATTCACGGTTGTTAATAAAAATCATTCTTGCGTCACAACCACCAATCCGCAAGGGCGCCGCCTGTTAAAAAAACATTTTTCGTTTAATGGAAACTGTTGGATTGCCATATTATTCACCATTGTTGATGAAATAACATTCTGCACCGCAACCTCACAGCCCCAGCGGGGCGACAATTCAAAATAGCAAATGAATGATACAGATCTCCCAGCTTCCGAGCCCTTTAAGGGCGGCATGTCAATATTTAAACATTTTAATGTGATGAAATTTCTCTCTCGGATTTCGGTTTTGATTATGCTACAATTGAATTGATACCCACATCATCGCTGAACATCAAACATCCCACCGTTGTTGATGAAAACAAATTTTGCACCGCAGACTCCCAGCCCCAGCGGGGCGGCATATCAGTCCCTCACCCTGCAAATCGATTCATTCTGAAAATTCAGGTTTTGATTTTGAAACAATTGAATTAATGCCCGTACCATTTCTGAAACATCCAACAATGCTGATGAAAACAATTTCTGCATCTCAGCCTGCGAGCCCCAGCGGGGCGAAATGTTAGTAGCCAGAAATGAATACATAAATGTTTTACGACGAGCCCCATCGGTGCGACATGTCAAACGGTGTTTCACAAACCACGGAATCCGAAATTTATTTATGATCAAATGAATTGAACATAATGTAGCACCAGGTAATATATCGTTGATCATGGAAAACAATTCGAATTACAGCCTCCGAGCCCCAGCGGGGCGATATATCAGTAGTTAATAGGCAGCAGGTACGATGAATCAGAGCCCCGTAGGGGCGGCATATCAGTCCCCTCTCCAAAGGAAAAGAAACAAATTTTATGGGGATTTTTCACATTCAGAAAATTCAAGGCATTGATATTTTCACAAAATGGCAAACACATACGTTCAGCTTTACATTCAGATAATTTTTGCTGTTTCTGGCAGACAAAATTTAATCATTGAACCATACCGGGATGAATTACAGAAGTACATGAGTGGAATTATTCATCAGAAAAAACAAAAATTGTATTCAATTTATTGTAACCCGGATCATGCCCATGTATTTGTGAGCATACAACCCGATAAATCCGTTTCATCACTGGTAAATGAAATCAAATCCAATTCTTCATATTTTATCAAAGAGCGCTTTGGTTTGAAAGACTTCTCCTGGCAAAATGGGTTTGGCGCATTTTCTTATAGCAAGTCTCAGGCACCTGCTGTTGCACATTATGTAGAAAATCAGTTCGAACACCATAAAAAAGTCAGTTTCAAGGATGAATACATTGGATTATTGAAGGAATATGGGATTGTATACGATCCTAAATATCTTTTTGATTTTTTATAGCGGTGGTTTTAGAATTTGATCATTTTCTGTGGAAGCAGGTAATTATTATTTCTGCATGTTGGACTGATATGCCGCCCCTACGGGGCTTTGCAAATTCATATTTGCCCATGTTTTTTCTACTGATATATCGCCCCGCTGGGGCTCGCAGGTTGTGGTTCTAGGATGGTTTTGAATTGCTACAATTGGTCTTGATCATGTAAACGATGGATTTATGATGCAGCAATGTATTATTCTATGAGGTTGATTGTTTGTACATGGCGCATGTTGGACTGATATGCCGCCCCTAAGGGGCTTTGCAAATTCATGTGCCCATGTTTTTTCTACTGATATATCGCCCCGCTGGGGCTCGGTGGCTGTGGTTCTAGAATTGTTTTGAATTGCTACAATTGGTTTTGATCATGTAAACGATGGATTCATGATGCAGCAATTCTAGGATGGTTTATGAATTCCACCAATTGATTCGATGTTGAAGACGATAAATCAGGTCAGGGATTATTCTTTTCAAATGACATCTTTTGAATGTAGCCGGCATGTTCCGGCAACTCAATCGAATAATGTTTGATTCTTAAAATGGTGGGTACATGCATTCATCATTCACGTTTCACCCTCAACTCAAATTCCTCTCCCTGAAAAATAAAAAAGGCTGCTTCTTTCGAAACAGCCTTCTATAAAAATTGGTTAGTAAAAATTTATCATCCCAGGTAGCTCCTCAGCAAATTGCTTTTTTGTTGGGTCTTTAATTTGGTGATGGCCTTGTCCTTGATCTGGCGAACCCTTTCGCGGGTGAGACTGAATCTTTCACCAATATCTTCCAGGCTCAGAGGATGATCCACACCAATGCCAAAGAAGAAACAAACCACTTCTTTCTGACGCTCGGTCAGGGTTTGCAGCGATCTTTCGATCTCCAGCTTCAGCGATTGCCTGTGGTCCAGTTCCGCGTCGGTTTTTTCCGCGTTTGGATTTTCCAGCACATCCAGCAAAGAACTTTCTTCACCTTCGGAAAGAGGAGAGTCCATACTTACGTGGCGGGCATTGATACCAAGAGAAGAGGTTACTTCTTCCAGTTCCATACCTAACACTTCTGCCAGTTCTTCCGCGGAAGGTTCTCTTTCGAACTCCTGCTCCAACTGGCTGAATGCTTTCTGGATCCTGTTGGTCAGTCCAACCTTGTTCAATGGCAAACGCACAATTCGCGCCTGCTCAGCCAAAGCCTGCAGGATCGACTGGCGGATCCACCATACAGCATAAGAAATGAATTTGAAACCCTTGGTCTCATCAAAACGCTGGGCGGCTTTGATCAGCCCAAGGTTACCCTCATTGATAAGATCAGGAAGTGAAAGCCCCTGGTTCTGGTACTGTTTAGCTACCGATACCACAAAACGAAGATTGGCCTTGGTCAGACGATCCAATGCCCTTTGATCTCCCTGTTTGATCAATCTGGCTAAACGTACTTCTTCTTCGGGGGTAATGAGCTCGACTTTACCGATTTCTTGCAGGTACTTTTCGAGACTTTGAGATTCACGATTAGTAATACTCTTCGTGATCTTGAGTTGACGCATACTCATAGGATTGGTTTTATTAGATGGTTATTTTCAAGATTGTTGGCTTAGTTAGTTTTGGAGTTTATCCCAAAAATCCATCACAGTTTCGGTTTTCACGGACCCAGTTTTTAACTGAATTGTCATCCAAATTAGGGAAAGGAACCATATGACCAAAAAAAATTTGGCTAAATATTAAATTATTTCGGTCGGATGCCCGTAATTCATCGCCAAAAAGGCCCAAAAAAATTTTGAGGCATCAATTAATTTTCTATTATTGCAAGCCTTGGACGTTCTTAACACCAAAAGATGAGTAAAAAGCAATTGTACACACTTGAATATCCTGTGAGATGTTCACCTACCATTTTATATGACTTCCTGGCAACCTCCTCCGGCCTGCAGGAATGGTTCGCTGATAAAGTAGATGATGAAGACGGCCTTTTCAGCTTTTCATGGGACGGTACCGAAGAAACCGCGGAAATTGTAGACAGCGAAGAAGAAAAATTTGTACGCTTTCACTGGTCACATGCACCAAAGGATGAATACTTTGAATTCCGGATCGAAAAATCCGAAGTAACCAACCAGACCATTCTGGTGATTAAAGATTTTGCAGATAAAAAAGAAATCAAAGACCAGAGCATGCTATGGAACCACCAGGTGAAAGACCTTTTTCACCGCTTAGGTAACTGATCCGCTCACCTCCAGCAATTCTTTCCACCTGTCAAATAATTTTGATACAGCCTGGTTCCATTCTTCCAGTGGGTAAGGTTTTGCGATCTTGAGATGGTCATGCTCCTGGCAAATGATTGCAAAAGCATCTTCCGGTAGTTCTGAAATAGGCTGGTAATTGCCAGGTTCAAAATGATGAACCCAAGGGTCTTCGTTTATGCCAATGGCATAACCCGACAATCTGTGGTAGGATTCCATCACCTGGGTAACCGTTCTTTCTTTATATATACCCGAAACATGCAGGGTGCTGCTGAAAAAACGTCCCCACCAGAACATGGTGCGGATAAAAAAAACACCATCGCTCCCCGAGATACGCGGAAAATCAAGGATCAGCCAGGGCAGGCCCAGGTAATTTTCACCTCTTGATATTTTCGGTGGTGTTCTGAAAATCTCTTTCTCCATCCATTCATTTGCCTGTATACAATCCTGCTGTCTCTCCTGTACCTGCTCCAGCAGCCCGCTCATTTTCTGCATTACCCTATTCTTCGTTAAAATAAGATCAGCGTTCTGCATCATTTCCGACTCAGCATCCGAAAGCTGTATTTTTGAGACTTCCATATTTAAAATTATGGATTCATCATCAGCACGTGATCAAGAAACTCGATATACTGATCGTAAAAGCATTCATTGGTCCCTTCATTGCCACTTTTTTTATTACGCTGATGGTGCTGATCATGCAGTTCTTTTGGTTATGGGTGGATGATTTTGTGGGTAAGGGTATCAGTACCGACATCCTTTTCGAATTCATCTGGTACCAGAGTGCCGTTCTTGTTCCCCTTGCACTGCCTTTGTCGGTATTGCTTTCATCCATCATGACCTTTGGTAACCTGGGCGAGAGTTATGAACTGGTTGCTATCAAGTCGGCCGGCATTTCCCTGCTCAGGTTCATGAGACCCCTCTTGTTTGTTACACTGCTCATTTGCGGCATTGCTTTCATGTTTTCCAATAATATCATTCCCGTTGCCAACCTCAAATCAAGGACCCTGTTGGCTGATATTGTTCATGCCAATCCATCTTTTGACCTGAAAGAAGGAGTGTTTTATGATAAGATCCCAAATTTTGCCATCAAAGTAGGACAGAAAGAAAAAGACAGCATCATCCGGGATGTGATCATTTATGAACAAACCAATTCACCACAGGATCATTTTATCGTGGCAAAATCAGGAGTGATGAGGGCGGCGGAAAATCCCCGTTATATAGAATTTCATCTCAAGGATGGCTGGCGTTATGAAGAAAGATCAAGTGCCTCCGGAAATGAATACATCAGGCTTGGGTTCAAAGAATACAAAAGGCTTTTCGATATCGGTAACCTGGGATTGCAGCAACGTACGGCCGACAGCGTTAATAAAAATAATGCACGCATGCTCAGTATGCGGCAGCTTGATGTGGCCATTGATTCCATAATAAAGTCAAGTGAGAAAACAGCTTACCGTGTACGCAATGAAGTTTTTGCATCCATGCCATTTGCCAACCGGATAGACAGTAATCTTCAACTGAAGGATACGGTTGTAAAGGCGAAAAATTTTGAAGCGATAATACCCGACAGTGTTGAACGTGTAGTGAATCAAAGAGTGGTGAACCGCGTAAGCAATGCAAGAGTAACCAGCGACATACTGCTCACCCAACTGGAAGCGGAGCGTGGTAATCTTCGCCAGCACCGGATTGAATGGCACAGGAAAATCTCCCTTTCCGTGGCCTGTCTTGTTTTATTCCTGATAGGCGCTCCGCTTGGGTCTATTATCCGTAAAGGCGGGTTGGGCAGCCCTCTGATTTTTTCAATTGTTTTTTTCATGGTGTTTTATTTCAGCAGCACCAGTGGAGAGAAATCAGCCAAAACCGCGACCATGGAACCCTGGTTAGGTATGTGGCTTTCCACTTTCATACTCTTGCCAATCGGGCTGTTCCTTACCTATAAGGCTATGCGGGATTCCCAACTCTTCAGCAAGGAATTTTATTACCGCTTTGGTAAAAAAGTAAGGACTTACCTCAGGCGATCAGGTAAGGATGCTTAATTTTAAAAAAAAATCTATGACACCTTTAACCAGAAGAAATTTTTTAGTGAGTTCAGGTAAAGCAGGACTGGGTGTTTATCTTGGTTCTTCTTTGTTATCAGCCTGTTCACCAGGAGCCAAAATAAGTTCAGGCACTGCAAAGTTCAACACAGGTTTTCAGCAGACACCCCTCCCTTATTCCTATAATGCTTTGAATGAAGCAATCGATGGTACAACCATGGAGATCCATTATAGCAAACATGCTGCAGGTTATGCCACCAACCTGCAAACAGCCGCTAAAAATGAAAACGTGGATGCTTCCAAACCATTGGAAGATGTTTTGAGAAAGATCTCTAAATATTCCACATCTATGCGTAATAATGGCGGAGGTCATTACAACCATGAATTGTTCTGGAAATGCATGTCACCAAAGAACGATACAAAACCTTCCGGAAAACTTGCGACAGCTATTGATGAAAGCTTCGGATCATTTGAAACCTTCAAAACACAATTTGGCGATGCGGGCAAGAACCGTTTCGGCAGCGGCTGGGCGTGGCTGGTAGTGGATGGAGATAAAAGATTGCGTATTGGTTCCACTCCCAACCAGGACAATCCCTTAATGGATGTATCCGAGATCAAAGGTTTCCCGCTGCTCGGTCTCGATGTATGGGAGCATGCCTATTATCTGCGTTACCAGAATAAAAGACCTGACTACATTGCCAACTGGTGGAAGGTTGTTAACTGGGATTTTATCGCGGACAGGTACCAGGCGGCGATTTGAGAAATCCCAGGGACGTCAATGGTGAATGGTGAATATAGGTCCTGCATTACCCGATATTTTATAGACTTTTGTTTAACAATGGGTAGTTTGGATTTTCATTCACCATTCACCATTCACGATAATGATTTCGCCCACCAGTAACGCTCAGCAGCATAATATCCGGCTCCAGAAGTGGATCGCGATCGTATCTGCTTTTTTACTGATCGCCAAATTCACAGCCTACTATCTTACCGCTTCTGTGGCAATTCTTACAGATGCCCTGGAAAGTATCGTGAACGTGGTGGCGGGATTTATTGGTCTTTACAGCCTGTATGTTTCTGCTAAACCGCGGGACAGGGATCATCCTTATGGACATGGCAAGGCTGAATTTGTTTCAGCAGCAATTGAAGGCACACTGGTTCTTTCCGCAGGTGTGCTTATTATTTATAATGCAGGACGGAAACTTATTTACCCTGGCGAATTAAACCAGCTTGACCTCGGTATGATCCTGGTTGGCGGCACAGCACTCGTCAATTTTGTTTTAGGATTCATCGCACGCCGGCAGGGTGAGAAAAGCGGTTCACTGGCTCTTACGGCTTCGGGAAAACACCTGCAGACCGATACCTGGTCAACCATCGCTATTATTGGGGGATTGCTGCTCATCAAATACACAGGTTATGTATGGATCGACAGCGCGGTTGCCATGGTGTTTGGTGTATATATTATCATTACCGGTTACCGTATCACCCGTGTTTCCCTTGCAGGTATTATGGATGAAGCAGACATGATGCTTCTTGAAAAAATGGTGAGGGTGCTTGGCGAAAACAAAAAAGATAACTGGATCGATTTACATAACCTGCGTGTGATTAAGTATGGCAATGTATTGCATGTAGATTGCCACCTTACTGTTCCCTGGTATCTGAATGTGAACCAGGCGCACGAAGAAATAGATGAGCTCGCGAAACTCATACGAAGTAATTTTGGCGAAAGCCTTGAGCTGTTCGTGCATGGAGATGGCTGTCATTATTTCCAATGCGCGATCTGTGTAAAAAAGGATTGCCCGGTGCGGCAGCACGATTTTGAGCAAAGAGTGGAGTGGACGCTGGATAATGCGCTGCAGAATGAAAGGCACAGCATCAATACGGCCAAACAGGACTTCAGTAAAAATTGAGAAGATGAAAACAACAACCAAATGGAAAACCGGCCAGGCCTTTGATTCCCTCCAGGGCCAGGCTAAAATTGAAGTGGATGGTAAAAATGGATTCAGTCCGAAAGCCCTGCTGCTTACAGGACTTGCAGCCTGTTCAGGTATTGATGTGGTAGACATTCTTGAAAAAATGAGGGTGCCTTTCGCCGACCTGGAAATTGAAACAGAGGCCGATCAGACTGACGAACATCCAAGGGTATTTAAAGAAATTCACCTTCACTATAAACTGGTTGCGGAGCAGGAACATCTTGATAAAGTAAAGAAGGCTATTGACCTTTCCCTCGAAAAATACTGCGGGGTTGCTGCCATGCTCAAAAAAAATTCCCACATAGGATATACTGTAACTCTTCAACCGGAATCTGCCTGATATGCTTTCCAATAAAGCACAATATGCATTCCGGGCATTGACCATGCTGGTAGACCGGTACGAAAAGGGTCCCGTGCTGATCTATGAGATGGCGCAACAAAAAAAAATCCCGCTTAAATTCCTCGAGGTTATCCTGCTGGAGTTGAAAAAGGCTGGCATCCTTGAAAGCAAAAAGGGGAAGGGAGGAGGCTATTTTTTGAAAGAGCACCCATCTAAAACACCTATCGCTAAAGTAGTGCGCATTGTAAATGGTCCCATTGCCATGCTGCCCTGCGTGAGCCTGTACTTTTACCGCAAATGCGAAAATTGCGACGAGCAGAATTGCGGGCTGCATGATATTATGGAAAATGTGAGGGATGCGACACTGCATATACTTGAAAATAAGACGCTTAGCGATCTAACGCCAGGTAAAGAGGATTTTGCCATTGGCCATTAGCCATTGGCCAATGGCTGATTTAAATCATACTCTACTAATTTGGTAGGCTATTATCTTTCCCCTAATTTCACCCCATTATTCAGCTAAACAGAATCCTTATGTCTTTACGCCTTGGAGATCCTGCGCCTAATTTCAAAGCTTCCACCACGGAAGGACCCATTGATTTTTATGAATACCTCGGGGATAGCTGGGGTGTCCTGTTTTCACATCCTGCTGATTTTACACCGGTATGCACAACAGAACTGGGCCGAACAGCATTACTCAAGCATGAGTTTGAAAAGCGGAATGTAAAAGTGCTCGCTGTATCAGTTGATCCGCTTGAAAAACATGGTCTCTGGGTAAAGGATATTAATGAAACGCAGTCCTGTGAAGTTGATTTTCCCATCATCGCTGATGAGAACAGGCAGGTAGCCACACTGTATGATATGATCCATCCGAATGCTTCAGCTACAGCAACGGTGCGGTCTTTATTTGTCATTGGTCCGGATAAGACCATCAAATTAATGATCACTTACCCAGCCTCAACGGGACGTAATTTTTTTGAAGTATTAAGGGTAATAGATTCCCTGCAATTAACATCAAAGCATAGCCTTGCCACGCCTGCCAACTGGCAGCCGGGCGAAGATGCTATTGTTGTTCCTGCTGTATCCACGGAAGATGCTATCAAAAAATTTCCAAAAGGAGTAAGAGTGGTGAAGCCTTACCTGAGATACACACCTATACCTGACGAACAGTAATTTTTCTTGCAGCTATATGAAAGGAGACCTGGTCACCTAAGGGCCTTGTTATGCTTAAAATTTGATATGGAAAAACTGCATTTGCTTCAGAATATTTTTGATACCTGTACTGTTGAAAAGGCTTTACAGCAAACGGCTGTTTTATTTCCGGGACAGGTAAAATTTTCCACTTCACTCGGCCAGGAAGACCAGGTGCTGACCGATATCATTGCCCGGCATTCCATTCCTATCAGTCTTTTCACCATCGATACTGGCCGGCTTTTCAATGAAACCTATGAAA
>JAEYUA010000232.1 GCA_023433755.1 Bacteroidota bacterium
TGACCATAGTAGGATCCAACCAGCGCGAGTTGTTCACGATCACAAAATCTGATGATGGCGCTGTAAGGGTGGTGGTTAACAAGATTGCAAAGGACAGCAGTATTTCTTCGGTTATGTATGACCGTACATTCACACGGGATGTCACCAGGGAGTTGCGTTTATTCGGACTGAATGATGATGACAGGTTTGTGATCACAGGTGGTCCATCCAATATCAAGATCAGGATTATCGGGGGTTCCGGAAATGATGAATTTATCAATGATGGCACCGGGCGTAAGGTGAAATTATATGATGCCTCTTTCGAGCAGAATAAAATTTCCGGAAGCACTCGGTTCAGGGAGCATATCAATGCAGATCCGCAGGTGAACAGCTACAACCGGCTTAATTTCAAATACAATTTCTTTAACCCGGGATGGAAGTTTGAATACAATATTGATGATGGCATTTTCGCGGGTTACGAGATCATGTACACCCGTCAGGGCTTCCGTAAAGAACCTTATGGCATGCGTCATTATATTTCGGGCGCGAGAGCTTTCAATACCGGTTCCTGGCATTTCAAATACAATGCTGATATCATCGACGCCATCGGGTCAAGTGATTTAATCATCGATGCGGATTTCAGGGCGCCGGTGAACGTTACCAATTTCTTTGGATTGGGAAATGAAACCGCATACAATAAAGATCATCCGAAAGGCATCCAGTATTACAGGGCCCGGTATAACTTCATTAATGTATCGGTCTACCTCAAAAAGCAACTGCAGTCCTGGATGCGTATCAATGTGGGTCCGAGTTTCCAGAATTTCAGCCTTGATTCTTCTCAGAACCTGGGAAGGTTTGTTTCAACCGCTTTCCCCGGAACTGATAATGCAACGCTTTATGGATCGAAAACTTTCCTGGGAGCAGACTTCAAGCTTGACATCAATTCAAAGAATAATCCTACCATACCCACAAGAGGACTTTTGCTTGATCTTGGTGTGAGACCATTGCTTGGATTGAATGAATTATCCAATAATATCCTGCAGGCCCGCATGGACATGAGGATCTATATGAGTCTTGCATCCAAGACCAAGCTGGTGCTTGCCACCCGCCTGGGATGGGCTAAGAATTATGGTGATTATGAATTCCCGCAGGCTATGTATCTCGGTGGCACAGAAAACCTCCGTGGTTACAGGAGAGATCGTTTTGCAGGACGCAGCATGTTGTTCAACAATACAGAGCTACGGGTAAAATTATTTGATTTCAATACTTACCTCTTCCCCGGTTCTTTCGGAATGCTGGTGTTCAATGATGTAGGAAGGGTATGGGCTGATGGTGAGAATTCAAATGACTGGCATGTGGGTTATGGAGGGGGTATCTGGCTCGCACCTATCAGGAGGTTCGTGATCACGGGTATGCTGGCACATTCGAAAGAGGAAAAGATTTTGCCGAGGGTGACGTTTGGGTTCCAGTTCTGAGACGTGAATCGTGAGTCGTGAGACGTGAAATGATTTGAAGCCGCTTTTCAATGTGAAAGCGGCTTTTTTTGTATTATAAATTGATTCAGTATTTAGAGACTGATTAAACCGCCAAGGACGCAAAGGACGCAGGGATTACGCAAAGTTCGACTGCCGTTGGTGTTCGCCTCTGAAGAGCAATATTCTCTTGTACGCTTAAACCAACAACTAATTTCAGCCACTTCATTACCTAATAAGTTGATTCTATCTTAAATAATGCGATAAGAATTTACGTTCCGAGCTGCCCGTTTGGTAAAACATGGTTTCGTTTTCAGGGATATTATTTAGGAGTACTTAGGTCAGTTGTTGGTGTGGGAGGTTGAGAGAATAGTGCTACCTAAAGACAAACACCAACGGCAACTTTGTGCTTTCCACCAATAGCTTCAGCGAAGGCGGGTCATGGCGGTTACAGCCAAAGGCCAAAGGCCAAGAGCCAATGGCTACTACTTCCTCAACAACTGCTCCGAAGTAGTCTTCGACAACTGCACCTTCCCTGATCCTTCTTCATCAAAATTCACATTCACCCTGATCGCTTTCAGCCCGCTGATACCCTGGGTATCTTCCAGTTCCAAATATTCGATTTGATCGCCGAGCATTTTTTCATTCTGCAGAAATTCAACATAACCCAGGTATTCTTCCAGTTCCTTATTCTGGGAATACACAATGGCAATGGTTCCAGGTTGTGTCAGTCTTTCTTCACTGTCCTTAAGATGCACCTTGTCAATTCTTTTTTTGATGATCTCGTAACGGATGTTATAAGCGCCATCCACATCAAATTTCCTTTCCTTTCTTCTGAAGCTGATCGACAGGGGGATGGAATGTGCAAGGATCAGTTGCGTGGTTCTGAGCGGCAGTGTCAGTCTTTTTTCCAGCGTGTTCGAAATCCTTGCGGCCCTGGCCAGCAACCTTAATTGCCAGAGTTTGAGATTGCGGACATACAGTTCATTGAAAGGTTTGTGAGGAGATAGCGACTGGCCCACGTACACGTTGAATTCAATACCGTCAGTAATATATCTTTCAAAATAGTGCGGGTACACTTCCTGCGCTTCTTTCTGTTCAAGATCTACAAAACGGTCCAGCACATCGTTGATGCGGGTGATGCTTTCTTCGTATTCACGGCGGTGGTGATAAACAAATTTCCGCTGGGGGTCGAGCGCAGCGAAATATTCATCCACCCATTTTTTCATTTCCGGGTTGGAGATCTTCAGGTTTACCAGTATCGATGCCAGTTCATGCTCCATGAATTCATAGATCATCAGTTCATCGTCCGATAAAAGTGTATCTGAAACGGCAGAAATATATTTATCGATCCTGAACAGGGTCTCATGCAGCAGGGGAAACTCAGTCACCCTCACAGCTCTTGCGAGTACTTCCCTTGCAAGGTTCAGTTGTTCCAGCAGGTCCATCTGGATGGCATGGTTCCTTTCAGTAGAAGAATTGCGGATATCGATGGCAGCATACAATGGATATACTTCATCAAAACTGATGGGAGGCATCTTGGCCAGCTCACTTTCCTGTCGCAGTTGCAAATAATTAAACGCTGCTTCGGTGAACTTCCATTCTACTGCGGGCTGGATGGCTGTAAAATGCTCCTTGATCATTTTATCTACCTGCAGTTCCATTGTTTCGCCACTTTTTTCAAGGGCCAGTGAAAACAGGGGAAGTGCCAGGTTTATTTTTGTCAGGTGCTGCAATTGTAGCTGGCCGGATTTGAGGCTGAGGATCTCAAGCATACCAATCATATGGCCTTCATCCGTCTTCAGCGGGCAGAGGATCAGGCTGCGGGCTCCCTGTTCATAATAATATTTCAGCAGCTTATTGCTAACGGTGCTGGCTTTATTCATGATCTCGTAAAGCAGTGGCTGGCTGGATTCCTCGAAAACCTGCTTGCACAATTCACTGATCGCATCCTTGCGCCTGATCACTTCTTCTGTTTTGAAAAGAAGGCTATTCCTGTAAAGGGCTTCCGTGTAGAGATAATAACCATTCATTTTATAGAATGGTGTGATGCCGATCTCGAGGTTCTTCAAACCTATTAGACTTTGCACATGACGCTGCAACTCATCAAATACCTTCACATCAGTGAATGTATTGATGTTGATGAGGGCTGTTTTAATCTCTGTGATCACCTGGTCCTGCGTTACATCATTAATCTCCATTACCACCAATCCTTCAAACCTGAATGCTGAAAGGGGCAGCACTTCCGCCAGTGATGAAGTATCCATGGTATGAGGGCTGGAGAGTTCCGGAAGTTTGAAATCCTCGTTTGCCAGTGCCACTTCTACAAACTGCGCATTCATCTTAAGATCATAATAACGGGTAAGCCCGTTATCATCTTTATAGGCATGAATGGAACTGTTAATGACAGTGGTTTCGTTTTTATAAAACTTTTTCAGGATAAGGTCATAAGCCAGGTTGATGCTGATGCGGCTGAGGTCAAGATTCGTTTTTTTATCCTCGAAACTGATGCTGCCGTTTTTCAAAAAGATTTCTTTGAATACCGGGGAGGCATACACAATATCGGTGCGGAAGGGTAGCGAAATAGCATAGATGCCCTGGTTGGTAGAAGTAGAGGGAGGAAAAATAGTTGACAGCAGGGTTTCCACCAGTTCCGCTTCCTTTTCAATGGCTTGGGTGTTTTCCATGGGTGCGAGCAATTCGGGCCGCGACTCAATATCCCGGATCAGTCCCTGGTAAAGCCTCCTGGCCCCGGGCTTTCCTTCGGCTATCATTTTTTTCAATACAGCAAGCAGTGGCTGTAATGAAAGGTAACTTTTGAAATCAGTGATCGACATGTTAACTGGAATTTTTTGGTGGTTGAGGTTTATATAGATCAACCTCTGAGCCAAAAAAGCAAACTCTGCCTGCTCTCTCCGGAAAGCGGTTCGTTAAAGTGGTTTTATCAGGCATCTGGTTATATATCAGGTACACCTCCGCAAATCATCAATAGAGAAGAAATCCAGGTGATAATCTAAATTGTATCATTTCAATTGCCGGGATGAGCATACAAATCCTTTGGATTTCTTGAACTTATACATATAATCAGGATGCTGCTGCGCCATGGGAACCATTTAGGCATATAGCCTGCATCCATGTAACCTTTACAGAATTTTAATAAATACCAGGATGATGTAAAATGTACTTGTTCAATTCTTTTTTGCTTTTTCACCTTCAAGCTCCGCCTTCTTTATAACACTGTGGTAATATTTACACACAGGCTTGAGTCCGCATGCACTGCATTTGGGCAGGCGGGCTATGCAAACATACCGGCCGTGCAGGATCAGCCAGTGATGGAATTTGTGTACCAGTTCTTTTGGGATGTGTTGAATTAATTGCATCTCCGTTTGCAGGGGAGTTTTGGCGAGGTGGGTCAGTCCAATGCGCGCTGATACCCTGAAGACGTGAGTATCAACCGCCATGTTGGGTTGCTGGTCAATAACCGAGGTGATGACATTAGCGGTTTTCCGGCCCACGCCTGGTAATTGCACCAGTTCTTCAACGGTCATGGGTATTTCTCCCTTGAATTTTTCTACCACCAGCCTGGCCATTCCCATCAGGTGCCTGGTTTTATTTCCCGGGAATGAAATGCTTTTGATGATGGCGAAGAGGTCTTCGTACGTTGCTTTATTGAGGTCGAATACGGTGGGATAAACTGCAAAAAGTGCCGGGGTGGTCATGTTCACCCTTTTGTCAGTGCACTGGGCGGAAAGGATCACAGCAACCAGCAGTTCATAAGGATTGCCATAAATAAGCTCGGTCTCTGCTTCCGGCCTGGTAACCTGGAAATAATCTATAACGGCTTTGAATCTTTCTTTCCTTGTCATGAATGAGAGTGAGCACGCAAATTATGCAAGGACTTAAAATAAAAAAAGTTGACCGGCCAACCGGCGGACCGGTTCACCTTTCAACCTTTGTACTTCTTTTTATTTAGAAGTCACCACATCGTTTTCCCTGGCAGCTCTCAATACATTCAGCACGATCTCTGTTCTGGGAGAAACGGTGATTCCATTCAGACGTTCCATTGAAGTTTTCAGGACGGCGAGTTTTTCCCTCAGGGTCCAGTCTTCCTTCAGTGCGTTTTCGATAGCGGTGGTGGCTTCTGGGGACGTTTCCTTGTATAAATACAGGATGAGATCCTCCGGTGCGTAATTGTGCATAATAACCAATGATTCGTAATTAAATCCAACGATGCCTTATATAAATTTCGTCCGTTTATAAACGAAATCCATTAGCTGGTTATTGCATGGAAATCCGGATTATTTGTCCTCAAGAGGCCGCACCAGGAAAAGATCTTCATTATCTTTTTTCATCAGGTAAGTTTCCCTGGCAAATTTTTCGATAGCTGAAGCATTGAATTGCAAGGCATTGGAAATTTCACGGTTCTCAGCGATCTGCCTGGCAAAATAGGCCTTGCTGGCCTTCATTTCTGCCAGTTCCTTTTTTCTTTCCCTTTGTGTGAAAACGTCGTTCCGGTCAAAAAATAGCATCCATACCACGAAACCGGTAGCAGCCAGGAAAAACTTGTTCCTGAGAAAAGGGGGTATGCGGGAAAGGAAGCTCATTGATATAAATTTAAGATGCAATACCGGAAGTTCAAAGCCCCAACATTTTGAATATTCAACAAAAGACCAGGGCTTTGTCCCGGGTATTTTTATTTGCCGAATTTCAGATGGGAGCCAGGATAGTATGCTGAAGCCCCTAGCAATTCTTCAATACGGATCAACTGGTTGTATTTGGCCATGCGGTCGGTTCTGGATGCGGACCCGGTTTTAATCTGGCCGCAATTCAACGCTACCGCAAGATCCGCGATTGTAGTGTCCTCGGTTTCACCGCTTCTATGGCTCATGATGGTATTGTAACCGTTATGTTGTGCCATAGTTACCGCATTGATCGTTTCCGTAACAGTGCCGATCTGGTTTACTTTTACCAGCAGCCCGTTGGCGATGCTTTTATCAATACCCTGTTTAAGGCGGTTTACATTGGTTACGAAAAGATCATCACCAACCAGTTGCACTTTTTTACCAACTGTTTCGGTCAGCATCTTCCATCCTTCCCAGTCATCTTCTGCCATGCCGTCTTCAATGGAAGCAATAGGATACTGGTTCACCCAGTTCTCCCAGTATTTCACCAGCTCTTCGCTGCTCAGGCTCTTGCCATCACTTTTATGGAAAACATATTTACCCTTTTTATAGAGTTCGCTGTTGGCTGCATCCATCGCGATCATGATCTGTGAACCTGTTTTGTATCCTGCCGCTTCAATGGCGGTGAGAACGGTCTCAATGGCTTCTTCATTGGAACCGATGTTGGGAGCAAATCCACCTTCATCACCCACATTGGTACTGTAACCTTTTTTCTTCAACACGGTTTTAAGTGCATGGAAGATCTCCACACCCCATCTTAGTCCTTCGCTGAAAGAGGTGGCGCCCACAGGCATCACCATGAACTCCTGGAAATCGATCTTGTTATCCGCATGCGCTCCTCCGTTGAGGATGTTCATCATGGGTACGGGCAGTGTTTTGGCATTGGTACCGCCTATGTAACGGAATAAGGGAAGGGCTGCTTCTTCAGCGGCTGCTTTTGCAATGGCCATGCTCACGGCCAGCATGGCATTGGCACCCAGCTTGCTTTTATTTTCTGTCGCATCCAGTTCAATCATCAGTTGGTCAATACCGGTCTGGTCGGCCACATCATAACCTTCCAGTTCAGGAGCAATGATATCATTCACATTGGTTACGGCTTTCAGCACACCTTTACCGAGGTAAACTTTCTTGTCATCATCACGCAGTTCAACTGCTTCATGCACACCGGTGCTGGCACCGCTCGGCACTGCAGCGCGGCCCATGGCACCTTCATCCGTAATCACATCTACCTCCACGGTTGGATTACCTCTTGAATCAAGAATCTGTCTGGCGAATATTTCGGCGATATAGCTCATATGGATTGTTTGTTGATTTGAAATGGTTTTGAAATCAAGCTTCAAGTTTCAAGCTGCAAGCTACAAGACTTATAATCTACGAATCATTACAATCTTTGAATAGGTAGGTCTTGCAGCTTGAAGCTTGCAGCTTGCCGCTCATTGGGTCAATGTTCTGAAAACCTCCTCTAACGACTTGTTTTCGCTTTGCAAAGAAACGATGTTGAGGTTATGCTGCAAAGACAATTCCATGAGTTGTTTGCGCACCTGTTCCGGCTCATCAGTTTCCAGCAGCCAGTTGTTGTCATCTGCTTTTTCTGTCCTTTTCACACCACGGATGGATTCCAGCAGGGAAGCTTCCAATGTTTCTTTGAATCCAACCTTAACAATATTCATTGCTGTTGTTTTCTGAAGACTGCTTAGTTTGTCATCTGCAACGATGCGTCCCTTATTGATGATGATTACGCGGTCGCAGATGGCCTCTACTTCCTGCAGGATGTGAGAAGAAAATAAAACCAGTTTATCGCGTCCCTGTTCTTTGATCACATTGCGGATTTCGATAATCTGGTTGGGATCAAGTCCGCTGGTAGGTTCATCAAGTATGAGGACATCAGGTTGATGAATCAGGGCCGCTGCCAGTCCAACTCTTTGCTTATAACCTTTCGAAAGCTGGCCGATCCTTTTTTTACTTTCCACCGTTAAGCCTGTAAGCCCGATAACCTCATTTATGGCTGATTTTTTTTGGGGAACCTTGTGAATATCCGCTATGAAATCAAGATATTCCTTCACATACATATCATAATAGAGCGCGTTCGACTCAGGCAGGTAGCCGATCTTTTTTTTGGCTTCAAGCGGTGCTTTTTTCACATCTATACCATTCACATCAATTTCCCCGCTTGTAGGTTCAAGATAACCCGTGATCATTTTCATGGTGGTGGATTTTCCCGCGCCATTAGGCCCCAGGAAACCTACGATCTCTCCCTGGCTGATGTTGAAGGATACCTCGTTCACGGCCTTTTGTTCACCATAGATCTTGGTGAGGTTCTTTACAGTGATGGACATGGGGCAAAGATAGTCTGTAGTCGGTAGTCTGTAGTCGGAAGTCTGTAGTCGGTAGTTCAAAGTTCAAAGTCGGAGGCTGAGAGAATGGAGCGGCTGTGGGAGTCTGTAGTCTGTAGTCAGTAGTCAGTTCAAAGTTGAAAGTTCAAAGTCGGAGGCCGAGAGGAAGGTGTGGTTTACTAGTCCCAAGTCGGTAGTCGGTAGTTCAAAGTTCAAAGTTGGCGGCTGAGAGAATGGAGTGGCTGTGGGAGTCTGTAGTCTGTAGTCTGTAGTCAGTAGTCTTATTCAAAGTTCAAGTGGAAATATTAGCAATTCAGTTCTTTAGTTCAATGACTTTGAACTACCGACTGCCGACTACCGACTACAGACTACCGACTACCGACTCAAAAACGACACTCAGAACTTAGTTCACCGACTTTGAACTATCAACTAAGCTGTCTCCATCATACTCTCCCTTCCACGCGTACCACCCAAAAATGGTGAGGCCTATGGCTATGGGTGTGAAGATGGAGATGATGATAATCCAGGGGAGTGGCTGGTGAATATCTCCCTTGAGCGAAGAGTCAATATTTTGGAAAGCACTTAGTACCAGGATGATGATGGCTGCAGGACCCAGAACCATCCAGATCAGTCCCAGCCATTTTTTAATACTGTTCAATTTTTTCATATTAGTCTGTGACATCCCTGTCAATTTTATTGGATAAATACAATCCTCCTATGATTACGCATATAGTGGCTACGCCTATCGGGTACCAAAGCCCGGTAAGATGATCAGCACCTGGGATGGTGGTGAGCAAAAGCCCAATGAAGGGTACCAGTCCGCCAAACACACCGTTGCCGATATGATAGGGAAGTGACATGGAAGTGTAGCGGATTCTTGTCGGGAACATCTCTACAAGAAAGGCTGCGATGGGGCCATACACCATAGTAACAAACAGTACCATCAGTGTAATCAACCCGATCATTTTCCAGCGTGAACTTTCTCCGGGTATCAACTCCTGTTTGGGTGCTGCCCCGGGAGATTCTGAAATTCTTAAAACACTGCCATCAGAATAAGTGATTACATCTTTTACATTTGGTGCCGTAGACCCTGTTTGGGAAACTGCAGTCTTCCCATTTACATCAGATAATACATACAATTCCTGGAAAATAGGCCGGTATAAAAATATACCCAGCAGCATGCCGATCATCATAATATTCTTGCGGCCCCATTTGTCGGACAGCCAACCGAAGATCACGAAGAAGGGAGTGGCAATGGCGAGCGCAATGAGCAAAATCGTATTGGCTTCTTCGTATTCAATTTTACATTTGGTGAGTAAATAACTCTGTGCATAAAACTGGCTGGTGTACCAGATTACTCCCTGTCCCATGGTAGCGCCAAATAAAGCCAGCAAAACCATTTTGAAATTAAGTTTGTTTCCAAAACTTTCCTTTAATGGATTTACCGAGGTCTTTCCTTCAGTTTTTAGTTTGGCAAACAAGGGTGATTCCTTCATTTTCATTCTGATGAAAATGGAAACGATCACCAGCAATATGGACAGCAGGAATGGATAGCGCCATCCGTCGCCGTTAGTAAATTCTTCTACTCCCGTGATGCGTCTTACCAGCAGGATCACACCCAGTGAAACGAATAGGCCCAGCGTGGCGGTAGTCTGAATCCAGCTTGTAAAGAATCCTCTCCTGGAAGCCGGCGCATGCTCCGCAACATAGGTGGCTGCACCGCCATACTCACCGCCTAAGGCAAGACCCTGCAATAAACGCAAGATCAAAACAAGAGCAGGAGCCCATCCTCCAATGCTCGCATAGGAGGGGATGAGGCCTATCAGGAAAGTGGATCCGCCCATCAGGATCAGCGTGAGCAGGAAAGTGTATTTTCTTCCAATCAGGTCGCCCAGCCTGCCAAAAAAAAGTGCGCCGAACGGACGCACGATAAAACCGGCAGCAAAAGTGGCCAGCACCGATAACAAAGCCGTGGTGGGGTTTTCTGAAGGGAAAAATTTAGCGGCAATGATGGTGGACAAACTACCGAAAATGTAGAAGTCATACCATTCGATCAATGTGCCAACGGAAGAAGCAGTAATAACTTTCCAGATGCCCCGGGAAGAAGGCTCTTGCATGTGGTTAATGGTTTATGGCTGAAAATTAAGGAAAAGTCCATGGACCATGGACCATGGACCATGGACCATGATCTTCCTCAATCAAAATCAAAAAAATCTCCGAAGAAGCCTTTTCTTTTCTTCCCTTTATAGTAAGGATCATTTTTAAAATGAGGGTCCTTGTAATGTCCGCCTTGTTGCGGATATTGATTGGATGGATTGGTTCCTGTACTGGCAGGTCCCATATAATCAGATGATCTTTCTATGATCTTGTCAAGTTCACCCCTGTCGAGCCATACGCCCCGGCATTTGGGACAATAATCAATTTCAACGCCCTGCCTGTCTGCCATTACCAGTGTTTCATTACAATTAGGACAATTCATATGGAATACATTTAAACAGTTGAAAAATTTTGAGAGTCCATGAACCATGGACTTCCCTCACAAATCATTATACTCATAAAGAGGATCAATATGCGTACCTGCTTTCATTTCAAAAACGGGTTTTATGATGCCGTCTTTCAGGCCGTACACCCATCCATGCAGATGTGGGCGCTGTTCCTGCTTCCAGCATTTCTGGATGATTGTGGTTTGGGCAAGGTTGTTCACCTGCTCCTGTACATTCAGTTCTACCAGGCGGTCAGCTCTATCATCTTCATTGCTGATAGCTTCCAGTTCAGCCCTGTGGTGACGAATCACATCCTTGATATTGCGTAACCACATATTCAAAACGGGTTTGTAATCTTTTTGGGTAATGGCCGCCTTGATACCACCACAACCATAATGTCCACATACGATCACATGCCTCACCTTGAGATGCGTAACGGCAAAATCAAGCACAGACAGCAGGTTTACATCAGTATTCACCACGAGGTTGGCTACATTGCGGTGAACGAAGATCTCTCCAGGCTGCGTTCCCGTGATTTCATTGGCGGGTACCCGGCTGTCGCTGCACCCGATCCAGAGAAAATCCGGTGCCTGCAATTGGGATAACCTTTCAAAATAATCCTTGTCTTCTGCTATTTTTCTCGATGCCCATGCCTTGTTTTCCTGTAATAATTTTTCGTAAGAGAACATGTTGCAATTTAAAGATAAAGCTGATAGCTAAAGTCTTGTGCCGGGCAGGCAGTCAGAACAGTTCAGGCTTTTTTTAACATATTCCCGAAAGCCATACCTGTATTCATTACGGGAGTTTTTCTCAATATTAAATTTGTATAAACGGTAAAGAAAAGGTTTGGCGTTTGCCCTCTATTTTGTTATTTTGCCACTCCGGATGAAGCAAAAAAGATGCACATACAACCTGCTGCAGCGCGGATCCGCTTTCTTTATGATTGCGGCGCTGGTGTGGCTTACTGTTAGTGCCCCTTTTGTAAATGCTTTCAAACAGAACCTGGATCAATTTGATTCAGGCATCCAACTGGCACCTTTTGCTGGCACAGAGGAAGAAGCTCCCAATCCGCTTGGCGGGTCGGAAGAAAAAACTTCCAAAAGCAGTTCCTCTTCATTCTCTGAAGAATACCTTCACGACCAGCACATTTCTGAATATTTTTTCTCCCTGGCTTCGCAATTCCACAAATGCGAAAAGGCAACAACCTATGTTGCTTTTCATGGTGAGCTCCTTGTTCCGCCTCCCAACCAGGCTTAATCATTTTACACTGAGTTCTAAGGCCCTGGATATGGTTTCAGGGAATTACGGCTATTGACTTACCTGTACACCCTATTCGTACATTATTAAATTATTTGGCTGCCTGCCAGCAGCCATCCATAAATCATTATATAAAATGAAAAAGCATTCTAAAGAATACTTGCAGAACCTTACACCAAACCAGGGTTATGAATTGCTGGTAGAAGGGAATAAAAGATTTGTTGCGAACCTCACCACAGATCATGACCATCTTGAAGTAATTAACCAAACCAGAGAAGGCCAGTATCCATTCGCAGTGATCCTTAGCTGCATGGACTCCCGCACTTCCGTTGAGCTCATCTTCGACCAGGGCCTCGGTGATCTTTTCAGCATCAGGGTTGCCGGCAATATCGTGAATGAGGATATCATGGCCAGTATTGAATATGCAGTGAAATATGTTGGCTCCAAAGTATTGATGGTGCTCGGCCACACAGCCTGTGGGGCTATCAAAAGTGCCAAGCAGGGTGTAACCGACGGCCACATCACTGACCTGCTCAAAAGGATCCAGCCTTCCATTACCAGGGCCATGCTGGATGATAAAGAATACATGTTCTCCGATAAGGTGGCCTATGCCAACGTGGAGAACAGTCTCGAGGAAATTCTCTCCGGCAGCGCTATCGTTAAAGAGATGTTTCAGAAAGGACAGATTGGTATTGTAGGCGGAGTTTACAACGTAGATAATGGCGAGGTGGATTTTTTCAAAAACCTCACGGTATCCGAAGTAAGCAGCAAGAAGCTGGAAACAGCCGAGTATTAACTGAATTTATTCTTCAAATCATTCAACCATGAAAATCAAATCTCAATATATAAAATCAGATCTCCTGTCCGGAATGGTGGTCTTCCTCGTGGCCCTACCTCTATGTCTTGGTATTGCGGTGGCCAGCGGTGCTCCTCCATTTGCGGGAATTATCTGCGGTATCATCGCGGGTATAGTGGTCGGTTCCTTAAGTGGTTCCCATGTTAGTGTTTCAGGTCCGGCAGCAGGTTTGATCGCCATCGTGCTTGTCGCCATCAATGACCTGGGTTATGAAACTTTCCTTGTAGCCGTTATGATCGCCGGGCTGTTTCAGTTGATACTGGGACTAATAAAAGCAGGAACCATTTCCAGCTATTTCCCAACCAGTGTGATAGAAGGGATGCTGGTCGCCATTGGTATCATCATCATCATGAAGGAAGTTCCGCATGCCATTGGTTATGACAAGGCACATGAAGGAGATTTCTTTTCATTTGAAAAAGGAGCGGAACATAATTTTTTCGCAGAAATCCTGACAGCTATCAACTATGCCCATCTGGGTGCCATCATCATTACCGTGGTATCAATTGGCATACTGGTGGCCTTTAATAAACTTGCTTTTCTTAAAAAACTGAAAGTGGTCCCAGGGGCCCTGGTGGTGGTAGTGGTTGGTATCCTGATCAACGAAGCCTTTATCAGCTCAGGTTCAGCTCTTGCCATCGGAGGTGATCACCTCGTGACCCTTCCTACAGCCTCAACGGTAAATGAATTTTTTGGTCAATTCACCAGCCCGGCCTTTGGCTCTATTGCCAATCCCAAGGTTTGGATTGTTGGTCTTACCATAGCTATTGTGGCCAGTATCGAAACCTTATTATGCCTGGAAGCGGCTGATAAAATGGACCCTATGAAAAGGTATTCCAGCGCCAACCGGGAACTGAAAGCCCAGGGAATCGGTAATATGCTTTCAGGATTGGTAGGCGGTCTTCCCATCACTTCGGTGATCGTTAGAACAACAGCCAATATCAATGCCGGCGCCAAGTCAAGAGTGTCTACTATCGCCCATGGTTTTTACCTGCTGGTAACAGTGATCACTATCCCTTTTTTACTGAATAAGATTCCAATGGCCTGTCTTGCTTCCATCCTGATCATGATCGGTTTGAAGCTGGCAAGTCCGAAAGTATTCAAACACATGTGGAAGTCCGGCAAATACCAGTTTGTACCCTTTGTGGTAACCGTTGTTGCCGTTGTTATGACCGATCTGCTCAAAGGGGTGGGAATCGGTTTGCTGGTTAGCATCATCTTCCTGCTGAAAGGGAATATGAAGCTGGCTTATTTCTTCAAGAAGGAAAGGCACCACGAAGGAGAAACCATCTTTATTGACCTGGCACAGGAAGTGTCTTTTCTCAACAAGGCTGCCATTAAACAAACACTGGCTCACCTTCCCGAGAACAGCAAGGTGGTGATCAATGCAGAACATACAGTATATATCGATTATGATGTGCTGGAAATGATCCGTGACTTCATGAATTACGGATCAAAGGATAAGAATATACAGGTACGTTTAAAGAATTTCAAAAAGGCTTACCGGATGCAGGATCCAAACAACGTTCATTCTGAAATGGAAACAGATGATGCTGTTGAAGAAGCTAAAGAAATTTTGATTAAAGAAAAAGTATCATGATGATCAGGTGTGCAGAAGTGATCACTTCTGCACGATCATTTCAAATAACAGGGTAGAAATTACATAATGGCGCGGGGACAATGCTCCAGAATGTAATGGGCCTGAAGGTTTAATCTTGCAGTGATAGGAGCCTCGGGCCCACGCTACCCTTGTGTTGCCGGGAACAAATTTCATGCCGCTAAGTACCCGGCTTGTTACTTCAGTTTGCCTATCTGAAATTATCGGCACATTCCCTGGTTCTTCACAGGGATTTTTTTTACAGTACTTAGATATTTTTTGATAAGGGACATGCATGCAATAGGAACACGCCTGTGATCAATGATTTTTGAAAGTGCCTCCGGGATTATAACTTTATTGCCATGTCATACCCTTTCCAGATCACTTCACCGGAACAATACCAGGCTGATTATCAAAAAAGTGTTTCAGATCCAGAAAATTTTTGGGCGGATATCGCCTCTCATTTTGAGTGGCGTAAGAAATGGGACAAGGTTCTTGAATGGAATTTCAATGAACCCAATGTTAAATGGTTTCTCAACGGCAAGCTTAATATCACCGAGAATTGTATTGATAAACATTTGAAAGAATCAGGTGAAAAGCCAGCCATTATCTGGGAACCTAATAACCCCGAAGAAAGAGTGCGGGTAGTTACCTACAGCCGCCTGCATAAAAGGGTTTGCCAGTTCGCACAGGTGCTTAAAAACAATGGGGTGAAAAAAGGTGACCGGGTCTGCATCTACATGGGTATGGTGCCTGAACTGGTGTATGCAGTGCTGGGATGTGCCAGGATCGGTGCTATTCACAGTGTGATCTTTGGCGGATTTTCTGCGCAAAGCATAGCCGACCGGCTGGAAGATGCAAAGGCTGAATACATCGTAACCTGCGATGGGGCCTACCGGGGCGACAAAGTAATACCGCTCAAAAACGTGATTGATGATGCACTGATCGGCAACCGGCTGGTAAAAAAAGTGATTGTGTATACCCGCACCAGGACAGCCGTATCCATGATCAAAGGAAGAGATGTATGGTGGGAAGATGAGATGGAACATGCGGAAACACAGGTGGAGAAAGATAACGTGGTCAGTTTTCCTGCAGAAGAGATGGATGCAGAAGATCCGCTTTTCATTTTATATACTTCGGGCAGCACCGGTAAACCAAAAGGAGTAGTGCACAGCAGCGGAGGTTACATGGTATGGACTGGCTACACTTTCGTGAATGTTTTCCAGTACAAGCCCGGCGATATTTTCTTTTGCACCGCTGATATTGGCTGGATCACCGGCCATAGCTATATCGTTTATGGACCACTGGGAGTTGGCGCCACTTCAGTAATGTTTGAAGGTGTTCCTACCTGGCCTGATGCGGGCCGTTTGTGGGATATCATTGACAGGCACAAGGTGAATATTCTTTATACTGCTCCAACTGCCATCCGTTCACTGATGGGTTTTGGGCTGGAACCATTCAATGGAAAAGATCTTTCAACACTCAAAATCCTTGGAACAGTAGGAGAGCCAATCAATGAAGAAGCCTGGCACTGGTATAATGAACATGTGGGCAAAAAAAGATGTCCTATTGTTGATACCTGGTGGCAGACAGAAAACGGTGGGATACTGATCTCAAACCTTGCAGGTATAACACCTGCCAAACCCAGTTATGCTACGCTACCTCTGCCTGGTGTGCAGCCGGTACTGGTTGATGAGAATGGGAAGGAAGTGGAAGGTAATCCTGCTTCGGGTAACCTGTGCATCAAAGCGCCCTGGCCTTCCATCATCCGCACTACATATGGAGATCATGAACGCTGCCGTCTCAATTATTTTGCTACCTATCCCGGTATGTATTTCACTGGCGATGGTGCCCTGCGTGATGAAGCCGGCCAGTACCGGATCACCGGCAGGGTAGATGATGTACTTAATGTGAGCGGCCACCGCATTGGAACAGCGGAAGTGGAGAACGCCATCAACATGCATGCGGGTGTGGTGGAAAGCGCTGTGGTGGGATATAATCACCATATCAAGGGACAGGGCATCTATGCTTTCGTTATTTTTCAAAGCCATCACTATACCGATGATGATTCTGCCAGGCGTGACATCCTGCAAACGGTTTCAAGGATCATTGGCGCCATTGCCAAACCCGATAAGATCCAGTTTGTAAAAGGTCTGCCCAAAACAAGAAGCGGAAAGATCATGCGGCGCATCCTGCGCAAGATCGCGGAAGGAGAAATGGAAAATCTTGGTGATACCAGCACCCTTCTCGATCCGGCTGTGGTAGAGGAAATCGCAAAGGGTAAGATCTGAGAATTGAAAGATCGTTTCAAGGTCAAAGCTTTTTTGCGCAGGGAAAGGAGAATGCTGATAATGATGTGATTGGATAATAGAGAAAGAAGTGATGGCAGTAAATTCCGGAGCTGGAAAAAAGTTCTCGATGTTTCCTTATACATTTGTCGGCCTTCTATGACCAAAACCAAACCGAATCCACGAACCAGGACCATCCGTTCTTATTTCAAATTACTTGTATGGGTCTTACTCGTACAACTGGTGCTGGTAAACATCAGTGCAGCTTTTTACGCTTACAATCTCAGTCATTACCGGAACGGCCCGCCTCCTGAACGCAACACATCCTCCAACATATTCACTAAAACCTGGAAGATTTTTGTCGGACCCAAATTTTATAAGGATACAACTGAAATACCGCCGCTCTTTCCATATGAAAATGTAAACTTCGAAACCGGGGACGGCATTACCGTGGACGCCTGGTACAGTAAGGTTGATTCCGCTAAAGCCTGTGTGATCATTTGCCCCGGGATATCCGGTAATAAATCCTACCTCGCCGGTTTCGCGGAGCAGTTCAGGCAGATGGGTTATAATATACTGCTGATCGACTTCCGTGGGCAGGGTAAAACTGAGGGCAATACCATCAGTTTCGGAGTTAAAGAAACCCGGGAACTAACCGCGGCTTATGAATTTGTTCGTTCAAATGGGAACCAGGAGATCATCCTGTATGGCATCTCCATGGGAGCGGGCATATGTATCAAGGCAGTTGCGGATAAAAACTTCCGTCCTTCAGCCATCATCGCCGATATGCCTTTTGGCAGCCTGCGTGGACACCTGGGTGCAAGGGCCACGGATCTTGGATTTCCTTCTGAGCCTTTTGCGAGCCTGGTTACAATTTGGATTGGGATCGAACAGGGCTTCAACGGATTTAGTCATGATGTAAAGAACTATGCAGAGGAACTGGAGGTACCCATCATGATCCAGTGTGGTACAAGGGATATTTATATGGATGAAGAAGAGCTGGAAAAAATGTACAGCGGCATCCCTTCAAAACAAAAACAACTGGTGCTCTATCCAGGTTCAGGCCATAGCTCACTGCTGGATGCAGATCCATTGAAATGGCAGAATAATGTAAGAAAATTCCTACAGGCGGTTCCCTGATTATTTTTTGATGGTGATGGGCGTACCGATCGGTACGTAACTGTAAAGATCCTTTACATCATCATTTTTGAGCGAGATGCATCCATTTGTCCAGTTCTTGAAACGGTCGATCTGGTAATCCTCATGAGGCCAGGTGCCGTGAATGCCGATGCCACCACCGGGTGTGGCAGAAGAAGGAATCTCTCCCCTTTTTTTCCTGGCGTGAAATTTTTCCATGCTTTCCCTGGTAGGGTAATCGAGACCCATATAACGGTCCCATTTATCATGCAATCTTTTATTCACAATTTTGAAACTGCCTTCCGGAGTGTTCTTGTCACCTTCCATTTTTTTATCATCAAGACTGGAGTTGCCAAACACAACGGGGTAGGTGGCAAACCAACCCTGTGAATCATAAACGTAGAGTTCATAGCTTGACTTGTCAACTACAATTCTTACCGGGCCCACGGGTTTGGAAGGATTGTAATTCCTTTTCGCCGCTTTGATCATGGAATGATCCGTTTTACCGGAATGGGAAGGTTTGAAACTGGTGTTCTGTAAAGTTATGGAGCTGCCCGCAAGCAGGCAGGATAGGACAATGGCGGTTTTCATAACTCAAGGTTTAGCGTTTCATAGGGTTAACGGAGGATAAAATATTTTTATTTTCTCCTGTTGATATCTTTAACGTCCCTTTGTAAAAATAAAAAAACCCGCTGCAAATATAGCAGGGGTTTTCTTAGAAAAATTACGTGGTGATGATTAGTTGCTCAGGCGGATACCTACGTTGTAAGGCGTTTGGTCCAGGCCTTTTTCCCACATGCTTTTCATAGCATAAGAGCCATAAAGTTTTACAGGTCCTAGAGCCAGTTCACCGATGTAGGAGAGTTTCCATTTGCGCAGGTCAAAATTGTCATGCTCCTTGAACTTGTCATTATTGTCTTTTATTTTCTGGCGTGCAGAATATAGGTAACCGGCACTCACACCACCGCTTATGCCAAATCCCTTCTTGCGTCCGGGAGTGAAATTGATGTTCAGCATCATGGGTACAGTAATATAATCAGCCGCCAGTTTGTTCTTTTTTACACCTTCCAGTGAAGGATCGAGAATGTAAGTTGTTGGATTTTTATTGAGGCGTACGGTTTCATTATCGAAATTGTAATTATTCAGTTCAAGTCCGAGCCCGTATTTCAGGTTCACCACGTGTTTGATCACATTGAGGCGCTGCATAAAAAACCATACGTTCACGTTCATGGATTTTGTTCTGAGCTCAAGGTTGTCCTTGTTCAGCCCGGGTGCAAATGCCTGGGCTTCCGCAGAACCGTAATTGGTCTGGTCGTGCAGGTTGGCGAAACCAATGTCAATAATGCCCCAGTTAGTGCTGACGTTGGATGGTTTTTTCTTTTTGCGGTTGGAGATCACTACCTCGCCTTTGTCCTTACCATCCTTGTCTTTCTTTTTAATGATGATCATACCGCCAACCTTAATGGTGTCAACGGTTTCACCGGCTGTGGAATCCTGGGCGAAACAGGACATGACGCCACCGAATGCAATAATTGCAAGTAATAATTTTTTCATTTCTACGAATTTTTTTGTTGTGATTATTTAAGTTTTACAGCAAGAACCCCGATCAGCAGCTCACCATCAGTTGTGGCATCGATGCCTGTTCTTTTTTCGATCAGCCTTGTGGCTTTGCGCAGGAAGCCTTTGACCGATCCTTTGTTCTCACTGTTGCTGGCAACCGCGTTCTCCGGTGTTGCAGCGTTTGTATTGTTCAACGGATCAGGTGAAGAAATAGTTACAGCATTATTTAAAATTGCATTTTCCATTGACACATTCATAGTGCCGGTGAAGCCTGTAGCAGTGTTGGGGTCCAGGGCCTCCAAAGGTTTTCTTTCATCATCTCTTCTTACCGCCACCAGGTTTTCATTCTCCTGCTGGTGCTGTTCGGGCTCCTGTACCTTAATATCCTGACTGGTGGTTTTTTCTTTCCGGGCTGTCATGTTTTGTACATCAGCCCTGGTTTGTGCCGGAAGTTCGGGTGAAATGATTTCTGTTTCCCGGTTATCATTTTCTACCTTTTTCTCTTCAGGCTTTTTGTTTTCCACCACTGCAACTTCTGGCGGTGTAAGATCGGAACCAGGCCTGTTGAAGTAGATAACTCCCATAGCCGCTACTACTACAACCGCTGCTGCTATGCGCATCCATGGCTGGAAGATCTTTCTTTCTGTTCTGCGGTAAAGGCTTTCCTTGCCGGGAAAAATAATTTTTTCAGAAGGATCCAGTTTTGTTTTCATCAAAAGGCTGTGCTGGAGCTGGTAATCCTTGTTGGCATCCAGTTCCAGCGCCAGGATTTTGGCCTTTTCATCAGGCAGTTCATTATCTATGTAAAGGAGCAGATCTTCATCAATCGCATTCACCCTCATGTTTTCAGCAAAAAGATTCTCTTTATTGAAGCTGAAATCTTCAGCAGGCAGCTTGGTGCTGGCCAGGATCTCGAATTCAGCCTGCAGATCTGGATTCACCAGGAGAAAAGCATCTACCTGCTGCATCTCGGCATCTGTCAGCTCATTGTCCAGGTAGAGGATGTAGTATTCCTCGTAGTTGCCCAGGTGGATCATGTTGTTATTATCGTTAGGGTTAAATGACATTTTCAACTTTTACAATGTATTCTTTTAATTGCAGGCGGGCACGGTGCAGGTAAACCTTCACCTGGCTTTCATTCAGGTTCATGATCCTGCCAATTTCCTCGTAGCTGTAGCCCTCGTAATCTTTCAGCATTACCAGCGACCGCTGGGTCTCGCTCAACCGGGCAAGCGCATCCTGGAGTACCGCCCTTGTATTGTTCACCTGGCGGTCCGAAATCCTGGCTTCCTCCCTGAACTCTTCTTTCAAATAAACTCTTTTAGCCTTTCTCAGGTGATCAATCATCTGGTTATAGGCAACCGTAAAGAGGTAGGACTTACTTTTAGTTCCATCTACCTGGTCGCGGTTGCGCCATAATTTTTCAAAGGCGCTTTGCACCACATCCCGGGCATCTTCCTCATGCCGGAGGTTTTTAACGATGAACCTGAACACGTTATCCGCGTACTGGGTCACACATTCATTGTATTCTTTTTCAGTCATAAACAGGGGTCAACAGCTTGATTCTACAGTATTACGCCTGTAAAGATCAAAAGTTACAGAAAGCTATAAATTTTTTAAGGAAGAGCAACAAAAGAGGTGAATTGCCTGGAAACAGCGTCAATCAGGAGTTCTCCTTTTTCTGCGGGGTTAACAGGGGGCTCGCTGCAGTTATCGGTAACCGTACAGGCCTGTCTGACTTTTTTATAGGCAATGAAAGAAAAGGCCGAAAGGCTGATGGTAAGAACAGCGGTCAGCAGGAACCATTTGTTTAAAATGACCTTTCTCATGGCGTTGGTTTGAATGGTTTGACGAAGGTAGATGCCGGTATGTTACAGGAATGTAAAAAAAAGTCCATGGTCCATGGTCAATGGTCCATGGACTCTCCACCTATCTTTGCCGCATGAATGAAAAATTTGTACAGCGTATCCAGGCTGAACTCAGCGGCATTAAGGAGGCTGGATTATATAAGAATGAAAGAGTGATCAGCTCCCGCCAGGGTGCCGAGATCACTGTGAACGGTAAAACGGTCCTGAACTTTTGCGCTAATAATTACCTCGGACTTTCTTCCCACCCTAAAACCATTGCTGCAGCACACCAATATATTGACAGCCATGGTTATGGAATGAGTTCGGTAAGGTTTATCTGCGGCACACAGGACATTCACAAGCAACTGGAAAAAAAGCTGGCAGATTTCCTTGGCATGGAAGATACCATCCTTTATGTAGCGGCCTTTGATGCCAACGGGGGTGTGTTTGAACCCCTGTTCAACGAACAGGATGCCATCATCTCCGATGCGCTAAACCACGCTTCCATCATTGATGGGGTAAGACTTTGCAAGGCCCAGCGCTATCGTTACGAGCATAATGATATGGCTGACCTGGAAGCCAAACTGAAAGAATCGGCCCACCTGCGCAGCCGCATCATTGTAACAGACGGTGTGTTCAGCATGGATGGAACCATTGCACAACTGGACCGCATCTGCGACCTGGCCGACCAGTACGATGCCATTGTGATGGTTGATGAAAGCCATGCTTCAGGTTTTATGGGTAAAACCGGCAGGGGAACCCATGAATACAGGGGGGTAATGGGACGGATCGATATTATAACTGGTACATTGGGGAAAGCCCTGGGGGGCGCAAGCGGAGGGTTCACCAGCGGCCGTAAGGAGATCATTGACATCCTGCGCCAGCGCAGCCGCCCTTATCTTTTTTCAAATACCCTTGCCCCTTCAATAACGGGAGCAAGTATCGCAGTGCTGGACCTCCTGAGTGAAACAACGGAGCTGAGAGATAAACTGGAGCAGAACACAAAATTCTTCCGCACCAAAATGACGGAAGCCGGTTTTGATATCAAGCCGGGGGAACATCCTATTGTGCCCATCATGCTTTACGATTCCGTACTGGCAGCCCGGTTCGCAGACCGTTTGCTGGATGAAGGAATTTATGTGATCGGGTTCTTTTTCCCGGTTGTTCCCAAAGGACAGGCGAGGATCAGGGTTCAGATCAGCGCAGCGCATGAACAAAAACATCTTGACCAGGCCATTACCGCGTTCACCCGCATCGGCAAAGAACTGGAAGTGATCAAATAAAAAAAGTCCCGGAGGCCCGGGACTTTTTTTAAACTTTAATATTCAGTTTTTGCGCGGCGGCTTTCAATTCTTCAGGGTTCATATTTTTCCCTTCGAGTATTACCATCAGCCGGTCACCTACCACGTAGGTAAGAGTGGATTCATTTCTATCTTTTTTGTAGGCTTCAATCGCCTTGCCGTTCATAAAATCCACGGTTTTGGTATAACCCTCATCATTTTCCTGTTGAAAATTCATGGTGGTCCAGAAAGCAGAAGCATAGAAAGAAGCTCCCATTTCACCAGCGCAATCATATAACTGTACTTTCAACTCATTTTTGGAATCCTTCTCATAATCTACTGCTACAATGGTATAACCCATGGTAGCGGAGGCATTATAATTGGTTTGTTTGACGCCATCAAAGGTTTCAGGTAACAAAGCCCTCATCTCTTCAATGGTAAGAGGTTTCATGGTTTTGAGCGCTTCCATCTTTTCCGTCATTTCATCGGCTTTGGAACTGAGACCCTTCACATCAACTTCTGTTTTGGTGACAGTGCCATCATCATTTTTTTCTGTAGTGGTTACCTTGGATTTATCATTATTGCAGGAACTAATGACCAGGATAGCAGGAAGCAGGAGATGGTAAATCTTTTTCATGCATTATATTTTTGGTGTATAAGAAAGAACCTTACTTTACAATTTAACTGGAATAACTATGAAAAACAAGATTTGACTGCTATTTTAGCCTCCTGCATACTAAATAACGCAGTCTTCCGTTTTACCTACGATGAACCAATTCTACCCAATCTGCCTTTGAACAACTAACATTGTTCATTCACTAAAAATCGTACATATGAAACGGATGCTTCTTCTTTTTGGCGTATTGGCCATTTTATTGGTTACCATCAGTTCCTGTGCAGCTACTAAAAGAGACTGCAACGGTAATAAAAAAACCAGGCTTTCCAACGGGATCTGGATCTAAACCGGATTATATAAAATTTTCTTTCAGCAATATCACCCGGTATTGCTTTTTTTGTTGCCGTATACTGGCTCCGGTATAATCAACACATAGGATCCGGGCTCACGGTATTTATCAATTTATCATGAAAAAATTCTTTTCAACGGCTGCGTTTTTTCTTTTTACAAGCTTTAGCTTTTGCCAGGATTTTCCTGGAAGTTTTTCTGGTCACTGGGAGGGAAAATTGCAATGGTTCAAACCCGGGAATCCAACACCGCAGCGAGTGAATATGCAACTGGTTATTCAAAAAACCGATACGGCCGGTACCTGGCACTGGCAATTGATCTATGGTGATCAAAAATCCGATAACCGGCCCTACCTGCTCAGGGCAATTGATACGGTCAAAGGCCATTGGGTAATTGATGAACGTAATGGTATCATGCTCGATCATTACTGGGTGGGCAACCGTCTTGCCGGCTCTTTTTCTGTAGAGGGAACCACTATTCTGAATTCCTTTCGCAGGGAAGGTGACAGCCTTATTGTTGAATTTTACAGCAACGCTTCGAGGCCTGTCCGCACTTCTGGCGGCAGCAACGATATACCAACTGTAGAGAGCTTTGCAGCAAAAGCTTACCAGTTTGCCATTTTAAAGAAACGGAAAGACTGAACCCGGCTGCTTAACTTCGCCGAAAATTTCACTGAATCATGCGTATCGTGTTGTTCTTACTGCTTTCGGTTTTGGCCTGGTCATGCTCTCCCAATAATGTGGATGTAAATGATTCACTTGAAAAATATTTCAGGGAAAACAAAGTGGAAGGAACCTTCGGCATGTTTAATAACGGGAACGGTAAATTCACTATTTACAATCTTTCCAGGTACAGGGACAGCGCCTACCTGCCTGCTTCCACTTTCAAAATTGTAAATGCGCTGGTTGGCTTGCAAACCGGTGTGATTGTGAATGAAAACATGCAGATCAAATGGGACGGTGCTGTGCGCAGGCCGGAGTGGAATAAGGATCTCACCATGTTTGAAGCTTTCCGAGTTTCATCCGTGCCTTATTTCCAGGAAGTAGCACGGCGAATTGGTAAGGATACCATGCAGTCCTGGCTCGACACTATTTCTTACGGATCAAAAAAAATAAACACCACGATCGATTCTTTCTGGCTCGATAATTCACTGACCATTACCCCCGATGAGCAAATGGGCCTGGTAAAAAAACTTTATTTCAACCAGCTTCCATTCCACCAGGGAAACCAGGAAACAGTAAAGAAGGCCATGTTGTTTGAGAACAAACCGGAGTACCAGCTTTCCTATAAAACAGGATGGGGCAGGAATGGGGATAAGCAAATAGGCTGGATCGTGGGCTGGATAGAGGAAAACAGGCATCCGCATTTTTTTGTGCTCAACCTGGAATCCAGGGATCCCAATATTGATATGGTTACCGTTCGAATGGCCATACTGAAAGGTATTTTGGACGAACTGGGTTTTATGAAAGGGAATAAATAGCTATTGGCCCATGGCCATATTAGCACCATATTTGCGCTGAACCTTGCTCAATGAATTACCAGTTTCAATATCCCCAGGCTTTTTACCTCCTGGCATTGTTGCCCCTGCTGGTATTGATTTTCCTGGCCTACCGTTACCGGCAATCGAAATCTGTAAAAAGAATAGGTGATCCGCAACTGGTCAGCGCCCTGTACCGGAATCATTCATCAACAAAAACCATTTTTAAATTTATTTTACTGGCGCTTGCCTTTGCGTTGGGATGTATTGCCCTTGCCAATCCAAGGATTCCGGAATCATCAGGTGAGGTAAGAAAAGGTATTGACGTAGTGGTGGCTCTGGATGTGAGCAATAGTATGCTGGCTACCGACATTGCTCCAGACCGGCTTACGAGGGCAAAACAATTCATTTCAAAATTCATCGACCGTTTGCAGGATGACCGCACAAGCCTTGTGCTTTTTGCAGGCAATGGTTATATCCGCACACCATTGACATTCGACAAGGGTGCAACAAGAATGTTCGTATCAGTTGCCAGTCCGGGTAGTATCAAAGAACAGGGTACCAATATCAGTGATGCACTGGATAAGGCAGAATTTGTTTTTGGTGACCAGGAGGAAAGATTCAGGACCGTGATCCTGATCACCGATGGTGAAACCCATGATGACAATGCAGTTTCCACTGCAGGCAGGCTGGCTGAAAGAGGCATTATGGTGAATACCGTAGGTATTGGGTCCGAAGAGGGCTCCACGCTTACCGATTCTACCGGCAGTGTTAAAGAGAATGAGGGCCAGGTAGTGGTTTCCCGCCTCAATGAAGAATTATTAAAACAACTGGCTGCTTCCACCAATGGAGTTTATGTAAGGCTTAACGGGGTGGATGATGCCGTTACAACGATATCCTCGCAGTTTTCTGAAATTGATAAAAAAGCACTGGGTGACACGGCTAACTATA
>JAEYUA010000050.1 GCA_023433755.1 Bacteroidota bacterium
CAAGGGAGATCTCACTAAGATTGACAGGATCAAGAAAATCTATTATGGATTCAATCATTATAAAATATTGATGGTTGTTCTTTACCTGATCTCGTAAACGGCATATCCCCAGGGTTCAATACCTGCGATCTTCATCACCGGTTCCTTAGCCCCTGAAAACACATTGATCCACTCAGCCGCAGATGGCTGGTCATTCCACCTGAAAATGATTGATTCATTACTCAGGTTCAGCAACACCAGCACTTTATGGCCTTCTTTTTCTCTTTCAAAAACATACATGGACTGGTCATGATCGGTTTTGATTTTTTTGAAAGATGCATTGGCCGACAGGGCCTTGTTATTCTTTCTCAGGTGAAGAAGGGTCTTGTAAAAAGCCGCTCTCTCCAGCCTTGAAAAACTGATGGTATCCTTATAGAAAAATGATATACTGTCAAGTACCGGTTCTTCCTGCCCGCTGTAAATCAGCGGCACGGATTGTTTGATGGTTTGTGTAAGCACGGCAAATGGTGCATGGGAGGCGCCGGGCATGGTGCCATAGTCGGCCTTGTTCCAGCTATTCTCATCATGATTGCTGGTGAAATGAAGGAAGGTGGCCGTGGGTGGAAACACAGAATCCCATTCATTCAGAACCGAATCAAGCGCATTGGCCGGGCGCCTGCCTGCCGCAACTGATACCGCCTTGTGAAAAAATTTCCATCCATAACTCATATCGAAACCCGCATCATAAACCCATTCGTCTTCAGCCTCGGCCAGCATAAGCAAACCCTTATTCAGCGATTTCAATTCTGCATTGCATTTTTTCCAGAATGCTTCTCCCTGGCCCTGGGCATGATCGCAGCGGTAACCGTCAATACCGGTTTCCGTGACCCAGTATTTCATTACAGCGATCATGCTGTCGGCAATCCGCTCATTTTTAAAATCAAGCTTTCTTGTATCGGTCCAGTCTGTGCCTGGCTGGTGGACGGGGATACCTGTAACACTGTCGCGGATATAAAATTCAGGATGTGCTTTCACCCAGGGGTGATCAGGGGCTGTATGGTTCGGCACCCAGTCAATAATAACTTTCATATCCAGGTCATGGATCGCTTTTACAAGCGCTTTCCAGTCATCCATAGATCCAAACTCCGGGTTGACTGTCCTGTAATCCGAAATGGCATAATATGAACCCAATATCCCTTTCCTGCCTTCCCTGCCTATTGGCTGGATGGGCATGAACCATAGCGTCTGCACACCCATTTCTTTCAGCCTTGGCAGGTGAGCCTGGAAAGCTTTGAAGGTTCCTTCCGGGGTATATTGCCTTACATTGACCTCATAGATATTTCCCTGCTGCAGCCAGCCAGGATGACCATCCACCAGGTTCACTTCTTCGGTTCCGGAACCCGCCGGTTCAGATTTTTCAGAATTATTGCAGGAGATAAAAAACAGGCCGAGGAAAAAAAGCCCGTAAAGGTTCTTGATCATGTTGATGGCTTTAAAAAATAAAAGTAGCGAAAGCGAATTAATTGATAGCAGTTTTGATAACCTCATCCCATAAGCTTTGATGTGGTAGATTTGCAGGGAGAACATGAACTGTTAATCATAGAATGAAAAATCATGAAAAAAATTTTACTTCTTCCGATATTATTCCTTTGCTTCCAGTTAAAGGCCCAGGATGAGACAGTTAAAAAACTCAAGGCTGATGCAGAAAGAAGCATCACTAAAGAAGAAGACACCACGGGCCGCACCTGGAGAAAAGGCGGATTGTTCAACCTCAATGTTTCCCAGGGCTCGCTCAACAACTGGGCTGCCGGCGGTGATAATTTTTCCATATCTCTTAATACAATAGCCAGCCTTTACGCTTTTTATAAAAAAGAAAAAACAAGTTGGGATAATACCCTGGATTTCAACCTGGGTTATTTGCGTACCACCTCTCTTGGCAGCCGCAAGAATGATGACCGGATAGACCTGCTGAGCAAATATGGCTACCAGGTATCCAGCAAATGGAATCTTGCCGGCCTTTTTAATTTCCGCACCCAGTTATTGAATGGTTATACCTTTCCTGATGATGTAAAAACTTTTTCTTCCGCCTTCCTGTCACCGGCCTACATTCTTTTAAGTGCCGGTATGGATTATAAACCCAATAAGGATTTTTCACTTTTCATTTCTCCTCTCACGGCAAGATGGGTTGTGGTAAAAGATGATACACTCTCCGCCAAAGGCCTTTATGGAGTGGAGCCCGGTGAACACAGTAATGCCGAATTCGGAGCCTTCGTTTCTGCCAATTATGTAAAAGAATTCAGTCCAACGCTGGCCTACAAAGCCAGGCTCGACCTTTTTTCCAATTACAGGCACAACCCGGAAAAGATCGATGTTTTTATGTCCAACATCCTGTCCGTAAAACTTTCAAGAATTCTTTCCGCCACCTGGAATGTTGACATCATCTATGATGATGACACCAGGATCTTTGGCGAAAACGGCACTTCACCTGCATTGCAGCTTAAATCGCTGGTGGGCCTGGGACTGATGGTTCGTTTCTGATCCATTTCGCAGGAAAGGATTTCACGGCTATATTCGCCGGCAATGGAAATTACCATCCATGAAATCTTACTGCTTTGCCTGTTTGCTTTCGCGGCGGGATTTGTAGATGCCATTGTGGGTGGTGGCGGACTGATTCAGACGCCTGTTGCCATCATGGTACTGGCTCCCCAGCCTCTGGTAACTGCAATTGCCTCTGTGAAGATCCCTTCGTTCAGTGGTACATTGTTCGCGGCCATACAATATCTTAAAAAGGTAAAGCTCAACGCCGCGCTTACAACTGCCATGTGCACCGTTGCTTTTTTCGCCTCCTTTGCCGGGTCACAACTTCTGACAGTGGTGAGCAATGATTTTATGAAACCGGTTTTACTGGTGGTACTAATCATTGTTGCCATTTATACTTATACCAAAAAAGATTTTGGGCAACAACAGCTTAAGGAACATAGCAGGAAGCAGCGCCTATATTTTGGAATAACCATTTCCCTCGTAATTGGTTTCTATGATGGATTCATCGGGCCGGGTGCCGGAAGTTTTTTGATTCTGGCCTGTATTTCCATTCTTGGTTTTGATTTTTTACACGCCTCAGCCCAGGCAAAACTGGTCAACCTGGCTACCAACCTGGGATCAATCGTCCTATTCAGTATACAGGGAAAGATTATCTGGGGCGTAGCACTGCCCATGGCAGCATGCAATGCGCTCGGGGGAATTTTAGGGGCCCGCATGGCAATTGCCCGTGGCAACAGGTTCATCAGGCTTTTCTTCCTGGGCATTGTATTACTCACTTTGTTACGATTTGCCTGGGAAGTACTGGCATAAAAAAACCCGGGTTATACCGGGCTTTCTCATGTGCATCACGATGGGAAACTTTTTAGTGTAAGATTATTTATTGGGTTCAGTTTTTTTTCCGTGTTTGAAGATGGTCAGGGTGGCTTCCTTTTCTTTCACCTGCCGACAGGAATAACCCTTGCTTTTAAATTGTTGCACCAGGTTGATGACCAATGGCTGAATTTTCTTTAAATGATTCATAGGAATAAATTGGATTGTTGAAAATTACGTCCTGGTTTCCACAAAAGCGAACAATTCCCCTATTTATTGACCAGGAATAACTATGGCATGAAATTTTAGGATATCAAGTAAGACTTCTATTTAAAAAATATAAACAAAGCCTCCCTTGCTCCCAGAGACCGGGGGCTTTTGTTTTTTAGCTGCAAGTAGCAAGCTGCAAGACCTACAGTATCAATGTTTACCAGGTTGCTGGGTAATAATATTGTCAATCCACTAAAAACTGACTGATTATTACTTTGCGTTCGAGGTTCTAACTTGAAGCTTGCAGCTTGCAGCATTCTAACTTAGAATGTCCTCACAATACTATCGGCCTTCAGCCAGTTGCTTCTTACCTGTTCAAGGCCCCTGTTCACAAGGTAATTCCGAACATAGGTATGGTTGCCATTATTAATTTCATTCCGGTATAATTCCATCATCACCTGGTGACTCCGGACCCGGCTTTTCATGAAAGCTGTATCAAAATCATAACCTGCCAGGTTTTCTGCATGGTCATCATACCGTACTGAAACGGAAGCCGTGTCCTTCAGATCATAACCCACACGGGATACAACCTCCATCACATCCTGCCGTGCAGCCGTATACTGTTCAATGGCTGCGCTTGCAAACATCCTTACTGCCGGATGCTGACTGCGGTTAAGCGCCAATTGACTTTCACGTATTTCAACCTGGTGTGACCGGATCAGGCTGGAGATAAAAAGCCGGTCCTCATTGTTCAGGGCATTGGGATCATCATTTCTTTTAGAGCAGGAAAATAAAAGAACGATCATAACCACGGGTAACACTTTCCTCATTCGTTTCGGATTTTAGGGTGATCTTCTATAAAGGCAAAAGCCATGCAATTTTTGATTGCGCCACAGTCGGGCATATTTTTTACATTTAATAAAATAAAATTTATGCGCTGGCAAGGAAGACAGGGAAGTTCAAATGTTGATGACCGCAGAGGTATCAGTGGTGGGGGTATAGCTATAGGTGGTGGTATCCTGGGCATTATTGCCCTTGTGGTGAATTTTTTATTGAGCGATGGCGATATATCCCAACTGCCATTGCCGGGCCAGAACCAGCAACTGACCGAAGCCCAACAGGCGGAACAGGATTCCCAGGCCCGTTTTGTTGGCGTGGTACTGAAGGATACAGAAGATGTATGGAATGATATCTTTTCTCAAATGGGCCGGGATTACCAGGAGCCCAGGCTTGAACTGTTTTCCGGCGCCACCCAATCAGCCTGTGGCAATGCCAGCTCGGCCACCGGTCCATTTTATTGCCCGGCAGACCAGGATGTATATATAGATCTTTCTTTTTACAATGAACTCCAGGAAAAGTTTGGAGCACCCGGTGATTTTGCCATGGCCTACGTAATTGCCCATGAAGTGGGCCATCATATCCAGAAACTTCTGGGCACTTCTGATAAAATGGCAAGACTCCGCCAGCAGGTAAGTGAACAGGAATACAACCGTTATTCGGTAATGCTGGAACTGCAGGCCGATTTTTATGCCGGGGTTTGGGCGCACTATATGCAGGGCAAAGGTGTACTGGAAAGCGGTGATATTGAAGAAGCACTACGTGCCGCCAATGCCATTGGTGATGACCGCCTCCAGAAACAGGCCCAAGGTTATGTCGTACCCGAATCCTTCACGCATGGCACATCAGCACAAAGAATGTACTGGTTCAAAAAAGGATTCCAGACCGGAGATATTAACCAGGGGGATACATTTAATGCCACGGACCTTTAGGCCACAAGCCAATGGCTAATGGCCATTGGCCATTGGCTCCTATCTTTGCCGCATGCAGGAATTGTTAACCCAGATAGAGCAGTACCGCAATGAAATAGATGCTTACGAGATCAGCAATCCACAGCAACTCGAAGAGTTCCGGATCAAGTTTTTAGGCACCAAAGGGATTACCAAAACTCTTTTTGGTGAGATGAGAAATGTTCCGAATGAAAAGAAAAAAGAATTCGGGCAGGTGCTTAATGAATTCAAACTGCAGGCCGAATCCAAATTTGAAAAAGCACGTGAACTTACTGCTACTGCTGAAAACACCACTGAAACTGCTGACCTTTCTCTTCCAGGCACCCCGGTGAATATTGGTTCAAGGCATCCGATTACATTGGTTCGCAACCGTATTGTATCGATATTCCAGCGGCTTGGTTTTTCAGTGGCCGACGGTCCGGAGATAGAAGATGATTTTCACAATTTCACCGCGCTCAATCTTCCCGAAAACCATCCTGCCCGCGATATGCAGGATACTTTCTATGTTCACCAGCCATCAGATGGTGGTGTTGACTGGCTGCTGCGTACACATACCAGCAATGTGCAGATCCGCGCAATGAAAAAGGAAAACCTTCCCATCCGCATCATCTGTCCGGGCCGCGTGTACAGAAATGAAACCATCAGCGCCCGTTCCCACATGTTCTTTCACCAGGTGGAAGGTTTATACATTGATGAGAATGTAAGTTTTGCCGACCTCAAACAAACGCTTTACTTTTTTGTGCAGGAAATGTTTGGACGCGATGTAAAAATCCGCTTCCGTCCATCATATTTCCCTTTCACGGAACCCAGCGCAGAAATGGATATCAGTTGTTTCATTTGCGGCAGCAAGGGTTGCCGCATCTGCAAGCATACGGGTTGGGTGGAGATACTGGGGTGCGGCATGGTTCACCCCAAAGTGCTGGAGAATTGCGGCATCGATCCTGAAAAATACACAGGATATGCCTTTGGTATGGGCATAGAAAGGCCCGCACTCCTGTTATACGATGTGAATGACATCCGCCTGTTCAGCGAAAATGATGTACGCTTTCTGAAACAGTTCGGAAGCGCATTTTAGGAAAGCCATTGGCTGATGGCTATTGGCCTATGGCAAAAAACAACGCTATGCATGTAAAATGCACTGATAAAAAAACATTCACCCTGTTTTTAAACGACCAGGTTGTAGGTGTACTGGATTATAAAGATTCCTTTTTTCTTAAAGCAGACCTGGAGATCCCGGGTTCCGGCCAGTATGAAATAAGACCCCAGGGAATCTTTGGTACCAGGATCAACGTAACAAAAAACGAAATAGAAACAGCCACCCTGAAAATGAATTGGAAGGGCCAGGTTGTTATCAGTTTCCCGTATGGCCAGGAATATGTGCTCAAGTCAAAAGGGTTTTTTCAAAATATCTATGTACTGGAGAATGATATGGGTGAAAGCCTTTTGCAGTTTGAACCCAAATTCAATTGGAGTAAATCTACCTACAGTTATACGCTCTCCTATGATAAGGCCCCAAGAGAAATTTTACTGGTGATGCTGGCCCTCTATGCAGCCAATTATTTTATTGCCATGATGACGGGTACCATGTCAGGAGAAGGCTGAGAGCACTTTGCCAATGGCCATTAGCTATTGTCTTTACCCCAGTTCAGACTGGCTTGGAGCCTTGGGAAATTCTGACTGGTCGCCCGGATTTTCAAGATCAAGCTGTGGCGCATTGCGCGGCACACGGTCCCTTCCTTCACCATCTTTGAACAACCGGTACCCGAACCAGGCAGCAAGTACAAAACAGAGCACGGATATCCAGTACCATGGAGTGAAAGAAACTGAAACATCCACCTTCTGGTCAAACATGGATTCTTCTTTTGATTGGGACTGCCCATCAATATCAGACTGTAATTGTACCATCACAAACAAAAGCGCAAGTGCTGCGAGTATGCCTATGGCTGCCGTGATCTTACCATGATCTTTTTTTACGAAACTGAGTACCAGTCCGCCTATGCCCAGCAACAAAGCAACCAGGGCGCCTGCATACATTTTACCATCCTGCTTTTCCGTTTTCCTGGTGGTGGTCACCTGTTCATTACCGGAATTAAACATGTTCTCCATTGATTTTGCCTGGCCTGTGGTTTTATAATCCATACCCAGGGCAAGGCCCAGGCCCGTATTGGTTGCGAACTCCTGTCCATTGCACCTGATCTCAACAAAGGGCAGGAGAAAGAGGAGGATCGCAACTGCAAAACTGATGCTGCTCAAACGGCCTGAAGCAAAACCTGAACGGGCGGCAGAAACATGTTCCATCTTTGATTTCTTTATGTTAAGGTAATATCATTTGGGAAGCCAATTATCTTTACAGCAATATTTTATTATGACAACCATCTGTATTTGTGGGGCAGGAACAATGGGAAGCGGAATCGCGCAGGTGGTAGCTACCGCCGGTTTCAGAACCATATTGTATGATGTAAACGAAGGGATGGTAGAAAAAGCTTCCATAAAAATCAGCACCGACCTTCAAAAACTCGTTGATAAACAAAAGCTGCTACCCGGTCAGAAAGAAAAGATTTTCAGCAACCTGGTTTTTACAAACAGGATCGAAGACTGTAAAGC
>JAEYUA010000056.1 GCA_023433755.1 Bacteroidota bacterium
TCTCCAAATGAATGAATTGCATCCTTTCCCGGGTTTTCTTTAAATGAGAAATACCTGTACTGGTGTTCCGTTACATCATCCTGGCTGCTGTACTTCATGCTATACACAGGAGCTGAGAAGGATTTGTCCGCCACATCATGCTTCGGCGGCTCGCATACCAGTTCGAAGCTGCCCACATGTGGAATACACACGCGACCGTATTGAACCAGGTATCTTGTAAATAATGAAAGCACTTTATTTGATTTGAGCGAACGAAAATACAACTCCGCCCAAAAAGTTGAACCCATAAACCGGGTATTGGTTCCAGCGCTGGTATTCCTTATTGAAAATATTATTGAACTGGGCCCACAATTTTATATTCTTTACCACCTTGAATTCCACGCCCGCACTCAGATCCATGGCCATGGGCAGGTTCTTCCGGCCGTCTTTTGTAAGTGACCAGGGACCATCAAAAGCAAAAAGCGTACTGTTCACATAAAGGTCTTTCAGCACCTGTACCTTCATAGTAGTCTTCCATTCAAGCGGCAGCAAACCCCAGGCCTTGTCAAGATCCTTGGTTTTAAAAGTATTGATGCTAAGATTGGAAAGCACAGAGAATTTTTCACCCACGGTATAACCCAGTTCACCACCAAGGCTCATCATCTTGAGATCACCTTCCCGCTGTACGATGAATGATTTACCATAAGCCGTATCATTTACAAAAAGAGGCTGGTTGTTGATCTTGTTGAGCGCGATCTTGGCGCTGTAATTAAAATGATCCCCTACTGCTCCCTTGATGCCGGCATATCTTTCTTCGATCCAGGTATTATAAACAGTGTCCGGTGCAAAGATCCATGGATTGTAGGCTGCCAGGTACTGGAAACCGCTGTTACGCATCTGCCCGGTCCAACCCACCTGGAAAGAAAAATCAAGTTCTTTGGCATTGAATTCCATCATTACATTGGGGAACAGTTTGAAATCACCATTATCCCATGATGGCCGGATACCTGCCTGTACATTCACATTGGATTGTTTGAAATGGAAAGAGGGTGAAAACGCGAAATAGTTATTCGATATCGCTTTTTTATTGTCAGGGCGGTAACGGCTAAGGCTACCTGTAAATGCCAGGTCAATTGCGAATTTTTCACCAATGGATTTCTGCAAGGGAAGGTGCAGGTATGCATTGCTTTCCGAATTATTGGCGCGGTCATGGAACACATCCATCCTGATCTCCGGTGCATAGCTCAGGCCAAATTCTGTACGATTGATATTCCTGAAACTCACGCGGCTTCTCCAGGTCTGGTAGCGCACTTCAATACTGTCCTTGGGAAAACTAAGTGTGCTGGGTTCAAAACCATAGCGGTTATAAACTTCCTGGAAACCACCAAAACGGACATTCCATTCCATATTCCTGGAAGCCCTGAAAAATCCATTCAGATCAATGGCACTGTTACTGTAATCCTGGAAAGGTCTTTTACCCTGCGAGGAATGATGCTTTGCATAAATATTCAGTCCGGCATCCTGCCCATTACCAAATGATATTCCTGCCTGGGCATAAGGCGTTTTTAAACTACCATAACCCAGCTTCACATAACTTTCGTTCGACCATTTTCCACCTGTATCTACCTGCAATGCCAGGGGCTTTAGAGAACCTGGCTGGAAGCTGAAATTCAGGTTCTGGTTAGGCAGGTTGTACTGCAGCACCGGCCGGGTGGTGTCGGTTACAGGAGGCGAAGCATTGAAATTGATCTTGGCGGCTTCTTTCAGGCTGGGTTTAAAAGTAGATGTAATGTTCACTCCTCTTTTACCGCTGGTATCCTGCGCCTGGCTGCCGGCCAGGTAAAATAAGGAGGCGAAAAAAATCAAAGTGAACTTCATATGATAAGATGTGATTGCTGATTTCATTGATTGGCTTTTACAACTTGTTTATCAGTTATTGACCTTGCTGTTGATGGCTTCCTCGGCGATTACTTTATCGAGTTTTGCCTGGGCTTCTGCTTTCAGTTCAGCATTCAGGCTGTTTTCCACCACGCTCTGGAAGGTGGCCTTGGCATTGAAATAATCTTTCTGCCTGAAATAAACATCACCCAGGAGGATATAGGCTTTGGTTACCCACCAGTCGTAGGAACCGGATTTATTGATCACTTCAAAACCTGCTTTCTCGGCATCAGTGAGCCTGCCGGTCATGAGCCAGGTGTTGGCGATCTCATACCTGGCTTCAGCAGCCAGTGCAGCCTTGTTCACTGCCACAACCTGCTTGAATGCATTGATGGCCACATCATATTCACCACCGATTTGAGCCGACTTACCTATAGCCATATTCGCAAGTGATTTATCATCAGCACTGCTTCCCTTCTGCGCAATGAGCTCCCGGGCATTGGTTACAGCCTCACTCCATTTTTGCTGCTGGTACTGGCTGCGCAGCAAACCCCTCATCGCCTCCAGCCTGTTCTCCTGGCTTGCGGTGATCTGTTTCAGTTGTGCATAATATTTTTCAGCTTCAGCGTAATTCTTTGATTCAAAGAAATGGATCCGTGCCGCCTGCAGTATGGCCCGTTCAGCAAAAACATTGGGCGCTCTCTCTGCCACCGCACCATAATTCTGTAATGCGTTATTCCAGTCCTTCATGCTGCCATAGATCTCTGCGCTATAATAATAAGCGTCGGTGGAATAACTGCCAGTCGGGAATTTCTGAAGATAATTTTTGAACGAATTCAACGCGGCATTCATTTGCCCGTTATCATATTGCAATTCCGCAGCGGCATAAGTGAGCGAATCTTCTGTGCTTACAGACAAAGGTTTGCCCGCCTGCCTGGCTGCTTCAGCATAAGCATCTGGCTTGCCCTGCTCCAGGTAAATCACTCTTAGATTATTCAGCGCTGCTTCCGCTTCAGGTGAATTGGTATAACTATTCAGGATCAAACGATACTGGTCAATAGCCTGGTCGGGACTATTGGAATTATGATAAGCCACGCCGAGTTTGAGATGGGCCTGTGGTTTCAGGCTGGTATTACCAGTTGCATTGATTACATTATTAAGGTAAGGCATGGCATCACGAAACCTTTCTTCAGCCAGGTAAGTATTGGCAATCTCCATATTGGCATCTCCCTGCAAACTTGTTTGAGGAAACTTCCGCATCATGGTATTGAGCAGGGTTACTTTTTCAGTAGAATTGTTGATGCCTGCGATCATGGCTTTCTGAAACGTGGCATAATCTTCTGCCGGCCAGGAGAACCTGATCACATTATCATACATGGTGCGTGCCTGCGCAAAGTTCCGGTTCATGAAATGAACATCAGCCGTGCGGATGTAGGCATCCTGTGTCAATGGATCAGAGCTGAGTGAAACAGATGGCGCCAGCGGTTCAAAATAGGTTTTAGCTACCGCATAATTCTCTTTACGGTAATAAGTATATCCAAGATTATACCTCACGTTGCGGGCATTGGCTTCGCCGGATGTGGGTGCCCCCGCATTCAAATAAGCATGGTAGAAACGGATGGCATCATCAATAAGGTTGGCACGATAAGCCAGTTCTCCCTTCCAGAAATTGATAAAGGGAAGAACAGAACCGTTGTTTGGATCTTTCAGTGCCCTGTCCAGCATGGCATCGGCTTCTGCAAGCCTGCCATCGTTGATCAGTTCCGTGGCACGGCCGTATAAAATTCTTGGTAATAACCTTCGCACACTGGCCGAGGGTGACTGGATGCCTTCGAGCAGGGCCAGGGCATCGCGGTAATTATTGGTATTGGCCAATGCGCCCACCAATAATTCCACCGCTTCGTCACGGTAGGTTGAATTGGGGTAATCATTTAAAAAACTGCGGAGGTTTTTCAAAGCTTCATCCTGGTAGCCCAGTTCGTAGGAAAGTTTGGCATAATTGAACCTTGATATCTCTTTCTGCTCCTGGTTGCTGTTATTGGATGAACTGAAAAGAAAAGCATTACGGGCGCTGGCTTTCTGGTTGGTCTTGAGATAGGAATCACCCAGCAGGTACATGGCGTGCTGGCTCAGTGAGTCTTCCTTGCCGCTCAGTTGTTTGAATCCTTCAATGGCTTTATTATAGTTGTTAGTCTGGTAGTGTGCATAGGATAATTCATAAAGATCTTCCCTTCTCACTTTGTTGGATCGTGTAACATAATCGCCGAGGTAAGTGACGGTTTTATTCCAGTCCTTCTTTTCAAAATAACCATGCCCCAGGAGCTGTTTGAGCTCGAGATCGTAATACTGGGTTTTGCCTTGTTTGATCTTATTCTCGGCATAGGTCATGGCTTCATCCTTGCGGCCCTGCACATAATAAATCTGGGCGATATAGTAAGGAACAATGGATTCGTAATTGGGTTCATTCTCCACCACCCTGAAGCTTTCAAGTGCCTGGCTGAAATTGCGGTCGCGGAAGGCAATGAAACCATAATAATAATTGGCATCGATATAATTGGGATCATCAGGTACCTGGCGGATGGCATCAAGCAATGGTTTGGCCTGGGCAAATCGCTGCATGGTAAAATAGGAATAGCCCTGGTGGAATTTCATATCGGCTACCTCGCGGTTGTTAAGGTTGGCGATATTGGCCTGCTCATATAATCCTACCGCATCGGAGAACCGCTGGTTGCGGAAATAATATTCAGCAAGCTGGAAACTCATCATCTGCGACCTGGCGTTGTTTTTCGTAATCTCTATATATTCAAGCGCTTCCGCTTCCGCCCGGTCCTCATTCTGCATAAGGGCGCTGGCCACTGTATAATAATTGATCTCCTGGGTTACCACCGGGTTGTTCACCTTGTCAGTCTCCCTGATGGATTGCTGCAATTCTTTAAGAATGGGATAAGCAAGATTGTATTGTCCTTTTTGAAAATACTCCTTTGCTTCATTGAACCTTTCCTGCGGATCACTATAGTAATATGTTTTTTGGGAATAAGACAGGGATGTGATGGCAGAAAGGAAGAGCGGAAAGAAAAGTTTCTTCATAAGAGGTCCTTTAACCGTTAGGTGCATAACGTTGTAAAGATTCTAAATATTTTAAGGGCGGCCAAATAGCATTCCAAAGAACGCAACAAAAGCATAACAGCAGGGAACGTTTAACAAAATAACAGGGATTGACAATCTTTGAATTTGATTTTGCGTAAACTTGCGGCACAATTTCAATTCCGCATGAAAAAATTATTAAGCACCAGGGTCTCCGATAACGCGTTTTCCTTTGCCATGCTCTTACTCCGGTTAGGCGTGGGCGGTTTAATGCTGGTGAACCATGGGTATGATAAGATCCGGCATTTTGGACAGAAGTCGCATTCCTTTGCTGACCCCCTGGGTATCGGGTCTACCACCTCTCTTTCACTTGTGGTGTTTGCCGAGTTCTTTTGCGCTGCGTTCATTATCCTGGGCTTATTTAGCCGGTTGGCAACGATTCCTTTGATCATTGCCATGTCGTTCGCGTTCTTCAGCGCCAATAAAATGAATTATACAAAAACAGGTGGTGAATTAGCATTGCTGTTCCTGGTTTGTTTTGTAGTGATCCTGTTCAATGGGCCGGGTAAAGTGAGTTTGGATAAATTGATCGGGAAGTAGGGAACTATGAGCCATTAGCTGTTAGCCATTGGCCAATGGCTTTGACGAACATGATGACAGGAAAATTGCTAAGCGCAAAAAAACGTAAAGGGAAGGTCCTGACTTTTGACTTCTGACTTCTGACTTCTGACTGACTTTGAACTCCCTCCCTATACCCTCCTGTAATCCCCCTTCCACTTGCGGATTTGTTTTTTAATTTCCTTGTTGGATAGCTTTTCCTCCAATGCTCTTTCTGTCAGTGCAGGTAATTCCTCATCAGATGCAAATCGTAATGCAATGATTTGCTGTGTGCGCAGGCCTTCAGGCAATGGTTTACCGGTAAGGATAAAATGCCTCAGCTTCACATCCGTCACAATTGCCCTGTCCTGCACCTTCAACGCAAAGATGCGGCTATGGTAATAGAGGCTTCCTAGTAATATAGTAACCAACAGCAATAACCAGGCATCGTAACGGTTTTCTTCCGTACTGTAAATAATGTTGCGTATCACGCCGATTACCAGAACCAGGAGCGCCGGAAGAGTAAAACCGTGGAAGGATTTTGAAAGACGGGTGTGATTTCCATAATGCTGTTTCTTCTTCATGCAGTTGTTTTAAGTTGATTGTATTGCCGGTTCTATTTTACTTCAACACATCCAGCACACGGTACATTTTCTGGACCAGCGCTGATGCCGAACCGTTATAATTATTCACCAGGAATGAAAATATATATGTTGTCCCGGTTTTGGAAACATGATAACCGCAAAAACCTTTCACCCCGCTGATGGTTCCGCTTTTCATCTTCATCCCGTTGTATTCCGGGAAACCGTGAAAATATCCATTGAACCAGTCCTGTTTGTGTGCATATTGCAGCACCCTTACCTGGGCATGCGTAGTGGTGCGGTTGTGGGGTGATAATCCTGACCCATCATGCAGGTTGAGTTCTGACCGGTCAATGCCAATATTTTTTTTAGCCCATAAATCCCTGATGACTCCCGATCCGTTATCCGTGGACGCCAGTTTTGATGATCTTTCCGCCATTGTTTTGGCCAGCGCCTCCCCGTAAAGGTTGATGCTTCTTCTCAGGAACCAATAACTGATACTATCCAGCGGAGGTGAAGTTTCAGTATGGATCACCTTCCATTCCCTGGCAGGCTGGTTGATATTGAAACGATCAACCACAGCGTAACTGGTACTTCCGCTGATGCCGGACCTGGAAAGTGAATCTGCCAGTGTTCTCATGAACTGGTGCCGCGCAGAAGGCATGGCGCCTGATATCACGAAACGGTTCTCACTAACGGGGATGGTTCCACGAACAACCTGCATGGTAGAAGATTGCGGGAAATAGATATAAGCATTATCCCCTGTGCCTTTGGGAGCTGCCACGAGCCGGGAAACAATATTGAAATCATAGAGTGCCGGAACGGTTCCGGAAATGGAAACAACTGAACCCGTATCCGCACCGCTCTTCAATAAAAGATCATACTGGTTCTCCCTCCAGTTGACGATACCAGCACCCGCGCCATAGTAGTTACCGATATCATCCCATACCCATCCACCGGGAATGGTTTCGGATTCCCAGCCTGTTTCATGACTCACCAGGTTTTGAAAAGACCTGATGGAGGCAGCTTTGACCGATTGAACCATTCTTTGCATGACCGCTTCTTCCCTGGTTTGTTTCCACCGCCAGCTTCCCAGTGTGGGATCACCTGATCCACGGATCACGATACTGCCGGCAAGATTTCCATTTTCCAGGTCCCCGTAATAACCCAGCACCGTCTGGTACCTGAAATCCTTTCCCAGCATTTCGTACGCTGCCGCGGAAGTGATGATCTTTTGCGTGGAAGCGGGTGCAAGTCCTATCCTGCTGTTCCTGTCAAAAACCGTTTTACCGCTTTTGGCATCGATCACATACAGTGAAGCCAGGGCACTTTTTAACTGGGGATCGTTTTCAAATATTTTATAAGCCGCTTCCAGCCTGGCTGCGGCATCCTGGCCTTTCGTGGTTGCAATGAAGAGTATAAAAAGGAAACAACTGATCAGTTTTTTCATGGTTCGTACATTGTGCTAAAATTAAGTGTTTCATTCATGAGAGAAGTTAATGCTTCAATAATTACGATAGGTGATGAACTACTGATCGGGCAGACCATCGATACCAACAGTGCATTCATTGGCCAGGAATTAAATCGTATTGGTATCTGGGTCAGCAAAAGGGTGGCAATTGGTGATTCCAAAAAAGATATCCTCAAAGTATTGGAGGAAGAAGGAAAAAATAATGATGTAGTCATCATCACAGGCGGACTCGGTCCCACAGCCGATGACATCACCAAACCCACGCTTTGTGAATATTTCAATACCCGTCTTGTAATGAATGAAGCCGCCCTGGAAAATGTAAAAGATATTTTCACCAAACTAAACCGCCCGCTCATAGAACGAAACCTGAAACAGGCCGAAGTGCCAGAAGCCTGCGTGGTATTGCAAAACAAAAGAGGAACAGCGCCGGGTATGTGGTTTGGTCCGCATCCCTCCCTTCTTCAAAGTTTGGATACGGCGCAAAAACAAACCATTTACATTTCCCTGCCAGGTGTGCCCCATGAAATGAAAGGACTGATAACCGGAACTGTGATTCCGGCGCTGGAACAGTTGCCTGGCCTTCCTGCAATTGTTCACCGCACCCTGCTCACATCAGGCATTGGCGAGTCCATGCTGGCGGAGCATATTTCGGATTTTGAAAATGCCTTGCCTGGTGAAGTGAAACTGGCTTACCTGCCTTCTTACGGACTGGTCAGACTACGGCTTACCTGCCGGCATGAGAACAAGGCCATTGCGGAAGAAACCGTAACAAAAGAATTCGAAAAACTTAAGCTGCTTGTGAAAAAATGGAAAGTGGCTGATGAGAATACTGCACTTGAAAAAGCTGTCAATGACCTGCTCAGGTCCAGGAAAAAAACGCTGGGCACAGCAGAAAGTTGTACAGGGGGTTATATCGCCCATCTAATCACTTCTGTTTCCGGCTCATCTGAAGTATTTAAGGGGAGTGTGATCAGTTATGCCAATGAACTCAAGGAAGAATTGCTGGGAGTTAAAGGTTCTACGCTCCGGAAATTTGGAGCCGTGAGTGAAGAAACAGTAAGAGAAATGGTTGCGGGCGGGTTGAATCAATTGAAAACGGATTACCTGGTCGCCACTTCGGGCATTATGGGTCCGGGTGGCGGCTCAGATGAAAAGCCTGTGGGTACGGTCTGGATCGCGGTTGGGAATAAAGAAAAAACCATAACCCTGAAAAGTTTTTTCCGCTATGAAAGGGAAAGAAATATTGAAATGACAGCGCATGCTGCTCTCAGTTTATTATACCGCTTTATCACTGCCGGCGAAGGGAATGAATAGATTCAGGGCGCATTGCTTATTTTTGGCGCGCCGGTGAGCATACAATCACCTGCAGAAACATCAATAAAAACCACATTGCTATATGGCTACTGTTGACCTGGTAATGCCTAAGATGGGCGAGAGTATAATGGAAGCAACCATTCTGAAATGGCATAAACAGCCCGGGGACGCTGTGAAAATGGACGAAACCGTGCTGGAGATCGCGACCGACAAGGTTGATAGTGAAGTGCCTTCCACTGCCGAGGGTGTGATAGCTGAAGTATTATTCAATGTAAATGATGTGGTGCCAATCGGGACCGTGATCGCCCGTGTAAAAACCGGATCCGCTTCCGGCAGCCAGGAACCTGCACCACAGGCTCCGGCTCCTGCAGCCAGCGAGCCCAAAGAAAGTTTCCAGGAACCCGTATCATCCACCAGTTCCTATACACCAAGAGAAACGGCGGCTGTGAATGGCAACCGTTTTTATTCACCTCTGGTACTCAACATAGCCGCGCAGGAAGGTGTGAGCATGACCGAGCTGGAAAAGATTCCAGGTACGGGCAATGAAGGCCGTGTAACCAAAAAAGATATCCTTCAATTTGTAAGTGATAAAAAATCGGGTAAAGCAGTACAACCCGCACAACCAGCCAGTGAACCACAGCAACAGATGGTCATCCCCATGAACAAGGTGCAGCCCTCAGCCCCTGCCAGCTACCAGGGAAATGTGGAAGTAATTGAGATGGACCGGATGCGTAAGCTGATTGCTGATCACATGGTGCGCAGTAAACATACCAGTCCGCATGTTACATCCTTTACTGAAGCGGATGTGACCAACCTGGTGATGTGGCGCAACCGGGTGAAGAAGGAATTTGAAAAAAGAGAGAATACCAAGATCACCTTTACACCCTTGTTTGTTGAGGCTATTGTAAAGTGCATCAAAAAATTCCCGTTGATCAACAGTTCACTCGATGGTAACAATATCATTGTAAAGAAGGATATCAATATTGGTATGGCTACTGCCCTGCCCTCCGGCAACCTGATCGTTCCCGTGATCAGGAATGCTGACCAGCTCAACCTGGTAGGACTTGCCCGCCAGGTAAACCAGCTTGCTGATAATGCAAGGAATAATAAACTGAAACCGGAAGATATTGCTGACGGCACCTTTACACTCACCAACGTTGGTACCTTCGGCAGCCTGATGGGCACTCCCATCATCAACCAGCCACAGGTAGCCATACTCGCGGTGGGAGCTATTAAGAAAAGACCGGTGGTGGTGGAAACACCACACGGCGACAGCATCGCGATCAGGCATATGATGTACCTGTCGATGAGTTATGACCACAGGATTGTTGATGGCAGCCTGGGTGCTACTTTTCTTACTGCTGTTGCGCGTGAACTAGAAAATTTCAACCTTGAGAGAGAAGCGTAAGAATTTACCGCCAAGAAAGAAGGGCGCCAAGAAATCAGTTCAAAGTTGAAAGTTCAAAGTCAGTGTACTAGAGTACTGTATGTATGAGATATTAAGTCGATTGTTAGTAGTCAGTAGTCTACATTTCGAAACTTCTCTGTACAATCTCCTTTTCCTCCTTCTTCGCCAGACGTAGCTTTAGCGAAGGCTGGCTTGTCCGCCGAAGTTTCAGCGGAGGCGGGTTCTCTGCGGTAAAATTCCTTGGCGCCCTTCTTTCTTGGCGGTTAAAAAAATCACTGCCCGAAACGTTTAGTATCCAACGTAAATTTCTTTCCTCTTTTCTTCACTACAAACAAGTCGCCATACTGTGTTTCGGGTAAATCGCCGGGTACAACTCTCCTGCCTATTAAGCCATTTACAATATCATCCACGGTATTGGAATGGCCAACGATCAGCATATTACCTTCCTTATCCTTATTGCCCATGTTTACGATGCGACGGATGAAGGTGGTATCACGCGGATCATAAACCTGGATGGTAACACCCACCGCATCGGCAAGTGGCTGGGCAGTTGTTTTTGTGCGGATATAGTTGGTTGAATAAACGGTGCCTATTTTTTTATCCTTCAATAATTGTTTCAGGGCCTCCGCTCTTTGTTTGCCGGCATCGGAAAGTGCAACATCAGATGACATGGTGTTGGCTTCCTTCTCAGCATGACGGACCACAAAGAAGGTGGTGGTGTTGCAGGAGGCAAAGAACATTAAAGAAAGAATGAGGAGATATTTATGCATATGATTAAATTACAGAATAAAGATAAACAGGTATATGATTTGAAATGTCTATTTAGTAAATTAGGGAACCAAATCTTTTAAACTATGAAGCAACTCTCCGAAACCTGGTTTGCCGAAGGTTATATTGATTTTGAATTAAAAAAGTACACCCTGCTCGCGTACCTGCAGCAGATCAATAAATATTTTACGGAAAGCAAGCTCTATCCCCAGTTGTCTGACCTGGTGTTTCATTACAACAATAT
>JAEYUA010000121.1 GCA_023433755.1 Bacteroidota bacterium
GCCTTCCTGGCCTGGTCAAATTCGTAATTGAATATGGAAACCATACCAGTGATCTCCAGTCCTTGCCGGCGCAAAACTTCCACCACCTGCAAACTGCTTTTGCCTGTTGAGATCAGGTCTTCTATCACGAGCACCTTCTGTCCTGCTTCATAACCTCCTTCTATCTGGTTACCCAGGCCATGCTCCTTTGGTTTGGGTCTCACATAGATGAAGGGTAACTTCAACTGGTCAGCCACCATCGCCCCCCAGGCTATACCTGCAGTGGCCACGCCTGCTATAAGATTGGCATCACCGAATTTTTCAAATACTACATTACACAATTCGCTTTTGATATAATCACGGATATAAGGCTGGGAAAGAATCTTCCTGTTATCGCAATAAATAGGACTTTTCCAGCCACTGGCCCAGGTGAAAGGCTCGTCGGGACTTAACCTGACGGCATCGGCCTGTAAAAGTTTTTCGGCGGTTACAATAGCATCGGTCATGCAGCGAAGATAAAGAAGGTAAGGCCACGGGCCATTGGCTATTGGCAGCCGGCTGTTAGATTTGTATTCAATCATTGCTGATGTATACCATTTATTTTGATCACAAGCCACTTTATCTGACCAACTCAATCGGTTCTGAACTTGAAGAATACCTTCACCATGAGGAAACCGTTTTCATTGATGATTTTGATGCGCATACCGTTAAAGCCATGATCCATGAAATGGAAGCCCCGCAGATCCGGACGGGAGTTTTTCTGCACAGTGATGTGGAAGCTTTACTGAATGCTTTCAAAAAGAAATTATCGCTGGTCCAGGCCGCAGGCGGCATGGTGTATACTCCTTCGCATGAAATACTGCTGATCCACCGCCGTGGGAAATGGGATCTGCCAAAAGGAAAACTGGATGAGGGAGAAGACCTTGCCACTTGCGCGGAAAGGGAAGTGAAAGAAGAAACAGGCCTTCATAAAATCAACAACGAAGGCTCTCTCCTGGTGACCTATCATACCTACCATGAAAAAGGAAAGCATATTCTTAAAGAGTCTCACTGGTACCTTTTTTCATCTCCCGGCCAGCAAGTGTTGCAGCCGCAGTTGGAGGAGGATATTGATATGTGTGAATGGGTAAAGTTGCAAAACCTGGGTACCTATATGAAAAACACTCATGCTTCCATCATTGATGTGGTCAATGCAGGTACGGTTAAACTACAGGAATCTAAAAATATTTAAACAAGCTTAAGTCCCGCATCCTGCCGGATTGTTCGCAGCACGGCATCGGGAACAAATTGTGATACGTCCCCCCCATTCCGGATCACATCTCTTACAAGGGTGGAGGCCACTGAAGTGAATTTGGGAAGGCAAGTAAGAAAAATGGTCTCGATATGGGCATCCAGGCTACGGTTCATATCCGCAATGGCCTTTTCGTATTCAAAATCATTCACGTAACGGATACCCCGAAGAATATAATTTGCTTTAATACGCTTGCAGCATTCAACAGTAAGGCCGTCATAAATCACCGCCTCAATTTTGGGTTCATCCTTGAAGATCTCATCCAGCCAGGCCATCCGGGTTTTTTCAGAATACATGGGTGCCTTATTGGAATTCATGCCAATACCAATATATAATTTATCAAAAAGAGGCAGGGACCTTTCAATAATATCGATATGGCCGAAAGTAACGGGGTCGAATGTGCCAGGGAATAATGCAATACGCATGCGAAAGGTTTGATTCGGAAAATTAAGCTGAATTTCTTTCTCCTGCCAATAAATAGAGCACCGCCATCCTTACCGCCACACCGTTTTCAACCTGCTGCAGGATGATGGACTGATCGCTATCTGCCACGTCGCTATCAAGTTCCACCCCCCTGTTGATCGGGCCCGGATGCATAATGGTAACCGGTTTGGATAGGCTGTTCAGTAATTGTTTATTGATACCATACACCAGGCTGTATTCTCTCAGTGATGAAAACAGCACCTGGTTCTGGCGCTCCAGTTGAATCCGCAGCACATTGGCCACATCACACCATTCAAGCGCCTTCCTGAGGTTATATTCAACTCTTACATCAAATGACTCCTCCATGTATTTTGGAATAAGTGTGGGAGGTCCGCATACTGTTACTTCCGCTCCCATTTTGGTGAGCAGGTGGATATTGCTTTGCGCCACCCTGCTGTGCATGATGTCGCCAATGATGGCGACCTTTCTGCCTTGGAGTGAGCCCAGTTTTTCTGTTATTGAAAATGCATCGAGCAATGCCTGCGTAGGATGTTCATTAATTCCATCTCCTGCATTGATAATGGCAGCAGGGATATGGCGGGCAAGAAAATGAGGTGCACCACTGGCACTATGCCGCATCACCACCATATCCACCTTCATGGAGAGGATATTGTTTACGGTATCAAGGAGGGTTTCTCCCTTTGAAACGGAGGAACCTGAAGCGCTGAAATTTACCGTGTCAGCCGAAAGTCTTTTTTCCGCCAGTTCAAAAGAGATCCGGGTGCGGGTGGAGTTTTCGTAAAAAAGATTCACAATTGTTACATCCCTGAGAGAGGGAACTTTCTTGATAGGTCTTTGTAAAACTTCTTTGAATTCTTTTGCCGTATTCAG
>JAEYUA010000125.1 GCA_023433755.1 Bacteroidota bacterium
CAGGAGAACTCTTTACTGATCTTCCTTTCGCCATCTTAAAAGGGCAGAAGGCAGCCAATGAAAGGGGAGCTGGCATCTTATTGCATGTTTCTTCGCTGCCATCCGCTTATGGCATTGGTGATATGGGTCCGGAAGCTTTTGCCTTCATTGATTTTCTGCAGGGCAGCGGCCAGAAATACTGGCAGCTTCTCCCTTTAAATCCCATAGAAGAAGGACAGGGTCATTCACCTTATAGTTCCATATCCAGCAGGGCGGGGAATATTTTATTCATCAGTCCCGTATTGCTTGCCCGCGAGGGTTTGCTGGATCCGCAGGGTTTGCACAGGTTCCAGCTTCCTGCTGAAGCAAAAACCAATTATGCAGAGGCTGAACGGGTGAGGTCTTTATTGTTTGAAGAAGCCTGGCAAAATTTCATGAAACATGAACAGCATCCGCTTCGGAATGAGTTTGAAAATTTTATGGAAGCAGAAAAGGACTGGCTGGATGATTTTGCTTTATATGTATTGCTTAAGTCGGAGAATGGCGGTAAGCCCTGGTATGAATGGGAGGATGCTTATAAATTTCATAACCCGGAAGTATTGGAAAACTTGCAGCAAAAAGAGAGTGCAACGATTAGTAAGATCAAATGGCTGCAGTTTATTTTTTCCAGGCAATGGCATGCGTTGAAAAAATATGCGAACCAGTCGGGCATTGAACTTATTGGAGACCTCCCTTTTTATATCAGTTATGATTCGGTGGATGTGTGGGCGAACCGTGAACTTTTCGCGCTGGATGAATCCGGCAACCGTACAGGCCTGGCAGGTGTTCCGCCTGATGATTTCAGCGCCGATGGACAGCTCTGGGGCATGCCGGTATTCAATTGGGAAAAGCACAGGGAAGAGAATTATAACTGGTGGGCGGGCCGACTGAAAAAGAATGTTGAATTGTTTGACATAGTGAGGCTTGATCATTTCCGTGCCTTCAGTGCCTACTGGGAAGTGCCTGCCGGAGAGCAAACAGCAAAGAATGGCCAATGGATTCAAGGTCCGGGCGCCAGCTTCTTTGAAGTTATGCAGGAACAATTGGGAGAATTGCCTTTTGTGGCGGAGGATCTTGGGGAAATTGATGCGCCTGTGTATGAGTTAAGAGACCAGTTCCGGCTTCCTGGTATGAAGGTTCTTCAATTCGCTTTTGGAAACGACATGAACCGTTCGGTTCACATCCCCCATAATTACAGTGAAAACTTCATAGTATACACCGGCACGCACGATAACAACACTACCCGCGGTTGGTTCACACAGGAAGCAGGTGAGGAAACATTGCTGGCTATAGAACGTTATGCAGGTCGCCCGGTATCTTCGGCCGAGATCAACCCCGTGCTGGCGAGGATGGCCTATGGATCAGTAGCCCGCATTGTGATCCTGCCCATGCAGGATGTACTCAATCTCGATGGGCATGCCCGCATGAATACGCCTGCTTCTGGGGAAAACAATTGGGGGTGGCGATTGCTTCCCGGCCAGGTCGGCACGCATGCAGGCTGGCAGCTCCGTAACTGGACCTGGATGTATAACCGCGAATGAGCGGTTGGGCATTTTTAACGATTCTTCCATTTTGAAGCTTCAAGGGGGCAGGGGTTTGTCATTCCCAAGACCTGTTTCGTATAACATTTTTCTCCCTGCGTGGGCGGGATGGTAGGTTTGTGCCCAGATGAAACAGAACCAATTGACACCACTTTCAAATTTCAAGTTTATGAGAATCTTATTCATGCTGGTGATGGCTGCCATGGCTTTCACCACCAATGCCCAGCAAATCAGCGGAACTGCAAAAGACGCGGAGGGTAAGCCCGTAATTGGCGCTACCATCAGCCTATTGAAAGATACCGGCTCGGCTGTTATCAAACTGGCTGTATCCAAAGAGCTGGGCGAATACGCCTTCATTAATGTACCCGAAGGTAAGTACCGTGTAAGCGCTTCATTTGTAGGTTACCAGCCGGCAGTATCGGGTGTTTTTAGTTATGATGGAACCGAAGGCACGGCACCTGAACTTAAATTGGTGAAAGCTGAAGGCAATATGCAGAACCTCGTGATCACAGCACGTAAACCCATCGTGGAAGTGAAGGCCGATAAAACCATTCTGAATGTGGAAGGAACCATCAATGCGGTAGGTTCTGATGCCCTTGAACTTTTACGGAAATCACCCGGGGTACTGGTAGATAAGGATGAGAACCTGAGCCTGGCCGGCAAAAATGGTGTGCAGGTATTTATCGATGGCAGGCCTACCCCTTTAAGCGGACAGGATCTTGCCAGCTATCTCAAAACCATCCAGTCTGATAATATCGAAGCCATTGAACTGATCACCAATCCTTCTGCCAGGTTTGAAGCGGCAGGTAATGCGGGTATTATCAATATCAGGCTCAAAAAGAATAAGTCATTAGGAATGAATGGTTCTGTAACTGCCGGCTATAATATTGGAATACTTCCCAAATACAATGGAGGTTTTGCATTGAACTATCGCAATAAGACAATGAACCTGTTCGGTAATTATAATACCAACCAGGGCAAAATGCGCCAGCGGATGGCTATCAACAGGACCGTACTGGATACCCTGTTCGACCAGGTTAGTAAAATGACCATAACAAACAACTCGCATAATTATAAACTGGGTGCAGATTTCTTTTTGAATAAAAAGAGCACTCTTGGTGCAATGGTGAATGGTACGATTGCAAACCCACGCATCGCCAATTATTCAACTACTCCTATCACCTACATCCCAACCAATACTCTTGACAGGACGCTGATAGCTGATAATAATTCGGAAATGAGAAGGGATAATATCAATCTCAACCTGAACTATACTTACAATGGTTCCGATGGAAAAAGCCTGACACTTAACGCGGATCATGGCGATTATGGAATTGAGAATGACCAATACCAGCCCAATTTTTATTACGATGCCAATGGAAATATGATGCGAACAGTTGTTTACCGCATGATTGCCCCGTCTGATATCAGGATCAGTTCTATCAAGGCTGATTGGGAACAAAACTTCAAAGGAGGTAAACTGGGTTTTGGTGGTAAGGCTGCCATGATCAGGACCGACAATGATTTCCAGCGTTACGATGTGTATGGCAATACCATGGTGCTGGATAAAGACCGGAGCAACCTGTTTAACTATAGCGAAAACATCAATGCAGCTTATGTCAACTATAATAAACCATTCAAAGGTTTTATGATCCAGGCAGGGCTGCGTCTCGAAAATACTATTACAGAAGGTGTGTCGGAAGGCCAGCGCAAAAATGGTGCGGTGTATGAAAAATATGACACCAGTTTTAACCGCAACTATACCAATCTCTTCCCCAGTGCGGGCATCACGTTCAATAAAAATCCCATGAGCCAGTTGAGCCTCACCTACAGCAGGCGTATCGACAGGCCGGCTTACCAGGACCTGAACCCATTTGAATTTAAACTTGATGAATACTCTTTCCAGAAAGGAAATGTGGACCTGGTGCCGCAATACACCAATAGTTTTGGCATTACGCATACTTATAAATACAGGCTTAATACCTCGCTGAACTATAGCCATGTGGAAAATATGTTCGCGCAATGGATTGATACAGCGGAAAAATCAAAATCCTTCATTACCAAAAGAAACCTGGCTACCCAGGATGTGGTTAACCTGAACATCAGCTATCCTTTCATGTATAAATCCTATACAGTGTTTGGAAACATCAGCACCAACTACAGCAGGTACAAAGCCGATTTCGGTGAGGGAAGAAAAGTGGATCTTGATGCTTTCGGTTTCAGTTTCTTTGCCCAGAACAGTTTGAAATTTGGAAAGACCAAGGCCTGGACCGCCGAGCTGACTGGATTTTATAATGCACCCACCATATATATGGGCAGCTTCCGCGGACGCGCCCTGTGGAGTGTGGATGCAGGTATTCAAAAGCAGGTATTGAAAGGCCGCGGTACGGTGAAAGCCTCTATGAGTGATGTTTTTGGAACGCTTCAATTCAGGGGAGAAACAGAATTTGCCGGGCAGAGATCTATTTTCAGCAGCAACTGGGAAGCGCAACAATTTAAACTTAGCCTGGTATTCCGTTTTGGAAGCGCCCAGGTAAAAGCAGCACGCAACCGTACCACAGGAGCTGAAGAAGAAGCGAAAAGAACACAAGGCGGAGGCGGAGGAATTGGTATCGGACAGTAAATAATAAATGAATCATAAAGCCGGCAACCCCAAAGGCCCGGCTTTATGATTTGAACATTCTATGACCAGGCTCATCGCATAAGTTTGATAAATTGTAGACTTTGCGATACGATTTGCAATGAATATGGATATTAATAAGAGATTTCAGTTTTGGCGGGTATTCTGGGTGGTACTGGCCATTTATATTTTTTTTATGCTGGTGGGCATTGCATTCGCTTCTCTTGCGCCAACAGATAAACCCCAGGACTGGAGCCGCATGTTACGCTGGCAGTTTGTAGTGAGCCAGCTATTCAGTTTTCTTTTCAGCGCTGTATTTTTTTATTATACACTTAATGGTTTCTATAAACGCTTCGCGGAAAAAAGTGCTGCGTTTTCATTTTTAAAACTGGGCCTGATTGCTTCATTTTTCCTGGCAGCATACAGCGTGGGATCTTTTTATTTTCTGTCAGGAGAAGATGAAATGAAGGCACAACTGGAAGGAAAGCAGATTCCTATTGGCCTCCTTGTTCTGTCATTTGCTTTTTCCATTGTGTTCCAGTTGGGATTTTCACTGCTGGCCTCCTATCTCACTTACCTGCGTGACGAAAGAAAGCAGCGTAAGATTCTCGAAGCACAGAAGATGCAGCTTGAAATTGAAAAGTCCCAGGCCAATTTCAATTTTCTGAAAGCCCAGATCAACCCGCACTTTCTTCATAATACCCTCAACTTTTTGTACGCTAAATCCCTGCCGTATTCACCAGAATTGTCAGAAGGCATTCTTACCCTCAGCGACATCATGCGTTATGCGCTCAGCGAAGGAAATGCGAAGGACGGAAAAGCGCCCTTGAAGGATGAGATCGAACACGTACGAAATGTGATCAAAATTAACCAGCTTCGTTTCAGCAACAACCTCAATGTGCAGTTTGATGTGCAGGGAGTGGTAAATGGAGCCACTATCATTCCTTTTGTGCTGATCACCCTTGTTGAAAATGCATTCAAGCATGGTGACCTGAAAAGCAATGCTGCTCCTATTACGATCAAGGCTACCGTTGAGAACGGGCAACTTTATTTTTATTGCAGGAATAAAAAGAAAACAGGGCCAAAAGAATTGTCTACGGGCATTGGTCTCGACAATATCAAGAAAAGACTGGAGCTGGCCTACCAGAAAGATTATTCCCTGGATGTGAAAGACGAAGGCGATTTTTATACAACTGAACTCACCATCACCCGGTTATGATCAAATGTATTATTGTTGACGACGAACAGCACGCGATTGACATACTTGTGCATTACGTGGAGCAGACGCCCCTGCTGCAACTGGCGGGCAATACCACCAACCCGCTTGAAGCGCTCCAGTTGATTGCCACTCAAAAAATTGATCTTGTTTTCCTCGACATACAAATGCCTGAGTTGTCCGGAATTGATTTTATCAAGGCCATCCAGGGAAAGGTTAAAGTGATTCTTACCACAGCTTACAGCGAATTCGCACTTGAAAGTTATGAGCTGGATGTGGTGGATTATTTACTGAAACCAATACGTTTGCCCAGGTTTTTGCAGGCAGTGCAAAAGGCAGCCAAGGAAATGGAGGAGCCTGTTACCGCAGCCACCCAGGAAGAAGATGATTATATTTTTGTAAAAACCGAATCAAAGGGAAAGCTACTCAAGATCAACCTACCCGATATCGATTACATAGAAGGCATGAAGAATTATGTGGCCATCTATTGTGCCAATAAGAAAACCATGGTCTATACCAGTATGAAAGACCTGGAAGAAAGACTGCCTTCAAAGGATTTTATCCGCGTACATAAATCATTCATAATTGCTATTGGCCGGATTACGGGCATTGAAGGAAACCTGGTGAGGTTGAAGGATGTGACAACTGAAATTCAGATCGGGGAGAACTATAAGCCCCAGCTTATGGAGATCATCAGGAATAAAATGATCCAGTGACTCTTGATGGAAACTGTCATCCTGCACGAAGGAAATTCAGAATCATTCAACCTCATCGATCCTGTCATTCTGCATTAAGGATATTAAGTAAACATTCAACCCCTCGAACCTTTCATCTCCCACCTGGGAATTCAGTAATCATTCAACCTCATTGAACCTTTCATGCCTGGCCTAAAGAAATTCAGGTAGATGTTGCAGTAGAGGTCAACGTGCATGTCCGTTTCCATTAAGTTTAAGATGAAATCATTATTTCATTGATGATCGTGTACCAAGATCAAGCTACAGGCCTGGAACGCTCATCTTACCATCTGCCCGAAACGTTTCAGGTCCGCAAGCTCCGCTGCGGAAAGCACTTCATTATTCTCATACTTCGACTGCAGGAACAATACTCTTTTATGCTGGGGATATTTGGCCAGGATGCTTTGAATCAGTTTACCACTTTCTTCATCTTTCTGGTAGAGAGGCGTTGCCGCTGGCGCTTCG
>JAEYUA010000141.1 GCA_023433755.1 Bacteroidota bacterium
CAGGCAAAAACTCATTTTGTGGCTATGACCGGTGACGGGGTGAATGATGCTCCTTCACTGAGAAAGGCCAATATCGGGATTGCCATGGGTATTACCGGCACTGATGTAAGCAAGGAGTCATCCGACATGATCCTGCTTGATGATAATTTCGCAACCATTGTTAAAGCGGTTAAGGAAGGCAGGCGCATTTATGATAATATCAGGCGGTTTGTGAAATACATCATGACCTGTAACAGCGCAGAGATCTGGACCATTTTTATGGCGCCGCTGCTGGGCATGCCCATTCCACTGCTGCCTGTACATATTCTTTGGATCAACCTGGTAACCGACGGACTGCCCGGGCTGGCCCTTTCAGCCGAAAAAGCAGAGGCGCATATCATGAATCGTCCACCAAGAAAAACAGGTGAGAGTTTATTTGCCGGGGGAAATGGCATGCATATCCTGTGGGTGGGCATCCTGATGGCAGTGATTACTCTTGGACTGCAGGCCTGGGCATTGAATAATGATAATGATAACTGGCAAACAATGGTATTTACCGTACTGTCCTTGTCACAACTCGCCCATGTATTTGCCATCCGGAGTGACAGCCAGTTCATTTATCAGAAAGGATTCTTTTCCAACAAACCTCTTTTTGTTGCCGTAGCAGCTACCTTTCTTTTGCAGATGGCTGCCATTTACCTCCCGGTTGCCAATGAGCTGCTTAAAACTCAACCGCTTTCATTCAATGACCTGCTGGTATGTATCATTCTCTCCATAGTTTTATTCCATGCAGTAGAGGCTGAAAAACTGGTTAAGAAAAGGAGGCATAAAATTTCATGAATACCCCGGGGTGGATAAGCCCTGTTACAAAAAAATAAAGCATGATCGTTACACTTACACTCAATCCTGCTCTTGACAAGAGTACAGAAATGGAACGTTTGATCCCCGAAAAGAAAATGCGTTGTGCTGAAATGAGAACCGAGGCCGGTGGAGGGGGTATCAACATTAGTAAAGCCATAAAAACCCTGGGGGGTGAAGCCTTGTCGATTTTTCCCTCCGGTGGTATGAACGGGCGTAAAATAGAATCACTGCTGGAAGAAGCAGGTATCCCTTTTCAAACCATTCCGCTTGCGGGAGAAACCCGGGAAAATTTCGTGGCCCGTGAATTATCCACCAATAAGCAATTCCGTTTTGTGATGCCCGGTGCTTCACTCACGGAGCAAGACCTGGACCATTGCAGGTCTGTGCTCGAGCAGCTTTCATCCAAAATCTCCTACCTGGTCATGAGCGGAAGTCTGCCACCCGGTGTGCCAGATTCCTTCCTTGCCGAACTGGCCAAATTCGCACACCAGAAAGGTTTCAAGTTTATTGCAGATACTTCCGGTAAACCATTGCAGCAGGCCGTGGAAGAAGGAGTATATCTGCTCAAACCCAATCTTACGGAGTTGGGCACGCTGGTGGGAAAGGACTGGCTTGACCTGCCTGAAATTGAAACAGCCGCAGAAAAAGTTTTGCAGCAGGGCCGCTGCCAGGTAATCGTGGTATCGATGGGTCCCTCGGGTGCACTGCTGGTAACAGGTAAAGAGAAAAAAAAGTTCAATGCACCGGCTGTGAAAAAATTAAGTACGGTGGGGGCCGGCGACAGCATGGTAGCAGGTATTGTGTACCAGTTGCAGAACGGCGCTGATATGGAAACTGCCGTACGTTTTGGTGTAGCATGCGGTACGGCTGCTACCATGAACAAAGGCACACGATTGTTTTCAAAAGAAGATGTGGAAAAACTCCATAACTGGATGCTGCAGCACCCCTGATAAAAAAGGGCCCCTCGATAAGGCCCTTTTCCATTAACACATGAAACAGCTACCAGTATAACTCCTGGCGGCATCAGAATCAATTATCCAAATCATTCGATGCCAGTACAGCTTTTGCGGGTCTATGCTCCCGGTGCTGTTACAACAACGTCACAAGCGTTGAGAGTATGCCGTTGCTTGCCAGTATTTCTTTTCGCTGGAACAAAGTTGCGGAACTACAGTTTCAATTTTACTGAGAATGATAAGTGTTCCGGATGATTTTCATCAGCCTAAAGCTGTAATATTGGAACCGGATGAAATACCTGAAAGTCCTTTACATACAGGTCATCATCGGCATCATTGCCGGTATATTGGTTGGCCTGTTCTTCCCGCAATTTTATGAGACCGCTAAACTGATCAGCGACATATTTATCCGCATGATCAAAATGATGATCGCGCCGGTGATTTTTTTAACCGTCGTACTGGGTATTGTGGGAGCCGGTGATCTTAAAAAGATCGGAAGGGTGGGCGGCAAGGCCCTGATCTATTTCGAAATCGTCACTACCATCGCGCTCGTCATTGGGCTGCTGGTGGCCAACTGGGTAAAACCAGGATCAGGTGTGGATCCTTCGAAGTTCCAGGCCGACATTACACAATACACGGCAGGTAAAGCTTTTAGCTGGCAGCAATTTATTTCTGAGCTGGTTCCTGAAAATATAGTAGGTGCCTTTGCCAAAGGTGATATCATCCAGGTGTTATTTTTTGGTATCCTGTTCAGTTTCGGACTCAGGATGATGGGTGGCGCCGGCAGGGGAGTCGTTGGCATGTTTGAACAATTGAACCGGGCGCTTTTCAATGTACTTAAGATCATCATCAGGCTCAGTCCAATTGGTGCTTTCGGCGGTATGGCTTTCACTATTGGAAAATATGGGCTGGGCAGCCTGGTATTACTGGGAAAGCTCATGATTACATTTTATGTTACCTCACTGCTTTTCATTTTTGTCATCCTCTATCTCATCATGCGTTTCTATGGTTTCAGTCTTTGGAAACTGCTGGGTTATATCAAAGAAGAAATACTGATTGTGCTGGGCGCCAGCAGCAGTGAAACCGTTCTGCCCAACCTGATCCAGAAACTGGAGGCGGCCGGCTGCGAGAGATCGGTGGTGGGACTCGTGATCCCAACGGGTTACAGTTTTAATCTTGACGGGACCACCATTTACCTGAGCATGGCCTTTATTTTCATAGCGCAGGTGTACAATGTGCCACTAAGTTGGGAACAGCAGCTCATGATACTGGGTATCCTGCTCATAACCAGTAAAGGTGCGGCAGGTGTTACCGGGAGTGGTTTCCTGGTTCTCACTTCAACACTTACCGCTATGAAAGTGGTGCCGGTGGAAGGACTGGCGCTGCTGGTGGGTGTGGACCGGTTTATGAGTGAGGGACGTGCCATCACCAATATGATCGGCAATACCGTGGCTACCGTTGTGATTGCCAAAAGCGAAAAAGCCGTGGATATGTCGCAATACAAGAATGTTGTGGAAGGCCAGCGGCCAATGGCCATGAGTTAAAAGCCATTGTCTTTCTTCCCGCCTTATCGTACCTTCGCCCCGCATTTTAAAAATTAAATCAGATCAGACATGAGTACAATTAAAGTTGCCATAAACGGATTCGGTAGAATCGGCCGCCTGGTGTTCCGCCAGATCCATGATATGAAAGGGATTGATGTAGTTGCTATTAACGACCTCACTAGCCCCCAGGTACTTGCCCACCTCCTGAAATATGATTCCGCACAGGGACGTTTCAACCAGGATGTAAAGGCAACCGAAAATTCCATCAGTGTTAATGGTGATGAGATCAGGATCTATGCACAGAAAGATCCTGCGCAGATCCCCTGGGGTGAACACCAGGTGGATGTGGTGCTGGAGTGTACCGGTTTCTTTACCGACAAAACCAAGGCGGAAGCCCATTTGAAAGCTGGCGCTAAAAGAGTGGTGATCTCAGCTCCTGCTACCGGTGACCTCAAAACAGTTGTATTCAATGTAAACCATAGCATCCTGGATGGCTCCGAAACCATCATCAGTTGTGCTTCCTGCACAACCAACTGTCTCGCTCCAATGGCTAAGGTGCTGAATGATGAGTATGGCATTGTTGCAGGATTCATGACTACCATTCATGCCTACACGAACGATCAGAATACGCTGGATGCGCCGCATCCAAAAGGTGACCTGCGCCGCGCCCGCGCTGCCGCACAGAATATTGTTCCCAACAGCACGGGTGCTGC
>JAEYUA010000187.1 GCA_023433755.1 Bacteroidota bacterium
AGATTGCCGGTAATGGAATTGGACATCAGGCCCCTGATCTCGGAAAGCTTTGATGTGGTGAAATCATATTCCTGTGTATCGTAATCACCCGGGATCCAAAAGGCGGTATGGTCACCTGCCATGGCAAACTGCGTGCGCTCTTCTTTTATTACGAAATAAGTAAGATTCTTTTGTGTGGGAAATTCATAGCGGAACCCGAGCCCGTCATCAAACAAACGGAAACGTACACTCATGATCCGGCCGGTTCCCTGTTGTTGTAGTGTTACGACTGATTCATTATAATGATTACGGATCTTGTTGACCTCTCCCCATACCGGTGTCCAGGTTTCATCGAAGGAACTGTTTCGGGTATCAATGAGTGTGAAGGAATCCAGTAAGGATCTTTTATCGTTTTTGAGTTCCAGTCCCAGCCGGCTGGGCCTGATCACGGACTTACCTTTGTAGGTCAAAGAATAAGTCGGCACTCCTCCGTTTTGCAATTGAAATTGCATGGTGAGGTTGCCGTTGGGGGATTTTAATTCCTGTGCATTGATGAAAAAACAGGAAAACAGGAATATGAATGCGGATAAGATTTTCATGATAGGACAAAGTACGGGAAATTTTTAACCGCCAAGGAGGAAGGACGCCAAGGAAGTTATAAGAGTTCAAAACTGGTTTATATCACATAGAAATAGCCGTTAAGACGGGAAGGGCGGTAAGTAGCGTACTTAATTCATAAATTCTTTAAACATTCGAGAATTTATTTCACTCGGTTGTTTAAGGGAGTTTCATAACCTCAACCACTACTTACCGTCCTTCCCGCTGCGTCAGACAAAGCTTTAGAGAAGGCTGGCCTCAACGGCTAAAAAATTTTTGACTAATTACATGTTTGTAATAAATCAATTTACCCCAGCCAATTGCAAACTCACCTGCTTCAAAGACCTTCTCACCAGTTCTTCTTTTTGTACAATACCACCAGGCAGAAGCACAACCGATACAGCAGGATCATTATACCAGTTGGCATTCCTCAATTTGTTCACATGGATCAGTCCTGTGATGTACTGCCTTCCCTCCGAACTGTGCGCCGTGATCACCTGCTCAAAATCCCATTTGTTCACGCCCGACCATTCATTAAAACTTACATAAACCTGCAGGTAATAGTCAGTAGCCAGCGATGATTGTTCCTTGCTCTTCAGCTTTTTGTATTCGTACCTGTAATCATAACGCAAAGCAGAGATATCACTCACCACCGCGGAAGAAGTAGGGAAACGTCCCGCACCCTTTCCATAAAGAAATTGTTTGTCGGCCAGCTTGCTCTCAAGGATCACACCATTGAATTCATTGTGCACATTATACAATTGGCTGTCAAACTTTACAAATTTCGGGAGGACAAACGCGGCTACTTTCCCATCGGAAAGCTTGGTAGCCTGGGCAACCAGTTTGATCCGGTACCCTTTCTCACTGGCATAATCCGCATCATCCGAATGCAGGCGTGTGATACCCTTGTGAAGAAGCGCACCGGGATGGGTGATCAAACCATAGGCATGAGCCAATAATATGGCCAGTTTATTGTTAGCATCCTTTCCTTCCACATCAAGAGCTGGGTTGGTTTCAGCAAAGCCAAGGCGCTGTGCTTCCTGCAATGATTCGGCATAGGTATTCCCTTCTGCCATTTTTGTAAGAATGTAATTGGTGGATCCATTCACAATGCCGGTGATGCATTGCAGGAGGTCGTTGTCATAATATTCTTCGAGGTTGCGGATGATGGGAATACTGCCACATACAGCCGCCTCATAAAGAAAAGAAACCTGGTGCTCCTGCTGCAGGAAGATCAGTTCTGCCAAGTGTTCCGCCACCAGTTTTTTATTCGCACTGACCACTGATTTTTTATTCTTCAGCGCCGTTGTTACAATTTTGTAGGCCTCATCCGCATCATCTATCAGTTCTACCACGAGGTTGATATCAGGATCATTGAGAATTTCATGGTAATCAGTCGTAAATAAATCCGGATCACCATTTCTTTTTTTATCCGCCTGCTTTATACAGATCTTTTTGATCTCCGCGTCCAGTGAAGGTGTTTGCTGCAATACCTGGTAGATGCCTTCACCTACCACGCCAAATCCGAAAAGTCCGATCGTTAATTTTTTCCTGCTCATGAAATTTGTTTTTGAAGTGATTCATCTTTTTGTAGGGCCAGTTTCTGAAATGCCTGGTGCAGATCCTTTACGAGATCTTCTGCTTCTTCCAGTCCAACCGATAACCTGATCAAACTATCCGCAACCCCGGCTGCTCTTCTTTTTTCAGCAGGTATGGATTTATGGGTCATGTTGGCGGGGTGACAGAGCAGGCTTTTGACACCACCCAGGCTTTCCGCCAGTTTGAATAAGTTGGTGCTGGTAACAAAAGCAACCGCTGCTTCGGCCGTATCATTCTTTAATGTGAAGGATACAATACCACCGAATCCTTTTGATTGTTTTTTCGCGATATCATGATTGGGATGGGTAGGCAGTCCGGGATAAAATACCTGGTCCACATCAGGATTTTGCTGGAGAAATTCCGCTACCACCTGTGCATTCGCGCCGTGTTGCTTAATGC
>JAEYUA010000257.1 GCA_023433755.1 Bacteroidota bacterium
AGTGTTTCATCATCTGCCTTGAGTTCCAGCTCAGGGATCTGCGTGGTTTTGAGATACTGTTCAAACACCTTCGCAAAATTGATCCCTGATTTTTCACTGATATAATTTTCTACCTGCCAGGAATGAACCGTCTGGTGATAAAAATCCTTATTCAGTCCGCGCAGGATGGACCTGAATTTTTCATCGTCATTAATCACCTGGCGGATCGTATGCACCAGGTTGGCTCCTTTATAATACATGTCACCACTGCCTTCCTGGTTTACACCATAGACTCCCGTCATGGGCTTATCATTGGAAATATTTTTACGTAACCCCTGCACATAGGCATTACCTGCTTCCAGTCCATAATGATACTGGGTGAACAAGGTTTCGGAATAATTGGTGAACCCTTCATGAATCCACATGTCGGCGATATCCTTTGTAGTGATATTATTGGCAAACCATTCATGCCCGCTTTCATGTACAATAATAAAATCCCATTTCAGTCCCCAGCCCGAACCTGAAAGATCGCGGCCGAGGTAACCATTTTTAAATCCATTGCCATAGGCAACGGCACTCTGGTGTTCCATGCCCAGGTGCGGCGACTGGATCAACTGGTAACCATCTTCATAAAATGGATAAGGTCCGAACCAGTGTTCAAAGGCGCGAATGGTGGGCTTCACCTGTTCAAATTGTTTTTTGGCTTTTTCGAGTTCGTAATCCAGCACCCAGTAGTTCAGGTCAAGTTTCCCTTTTTCTCCCTGCAAGGTATCTGACCAGTTCACATAATGGCCGATATAAGGAATGATATTATAATTGTTGATCGGGTTTTTCACTTCCCATACCCAGGTTGTAAAATTATCTTCGGCAATCTTTGCTTTCAGCCGACCGTTACCCACAGCAACGAGATCAGAAGGCACGGTTATTTTCAGCCTTGCTCCATTGTCCGGCTCATCACTTTGGTGATCCTTGCATGGATACCAGGCACTGGCGCCAAGTCCCTGTACCGCCACACTCATCCACGGTCTTCCCTGCTGGTCTTTTTTAAAGATCCATCCTCCGTCCCAGGGTGCATTCTTTGCCACGGTTGGATAACCGCTGTACACGATGGTGATAGTATGCGTACTGCCCGCCTGCATGCGCGGCAGCGGGATGTGCCATACATTACCTTCCTGGTAATAAGGTTTAGCAGGGTAGTTGATATAAAGTTTTTTGTTGTAGAAAATAGTATCGATATGCAAAGGCTGTTGCAGGTCAATCTGCATATAGTCGCTTCGCTGCCCGGGCAAAACTTTGTAGGTGATGGTAGTTCTTCCTGTAATGGATTGTGAATTGAAATCCGGCTTCACTTCCACTTCATAATGCAATACATCCCACCAGGCTCTTTCAGGTCCTACAGATCCCCGCAGGCTGTCCTGCCGGGAGTAAGTTTTTTTCTTGTTCAGTGGCTGTGCGAACCCGGGAATTGAGATCACTAACAGGACCGCCATTACTATATAAAGATGTTTTTTCATTTAACTGGTTTGCATTTTCAAAACAAATACTTGTCTAATTTAGACGTCTTTTGACGAAGAGATGTTCCACCGGTATAAATATTTAACCTTTCTATTGGCAATCCCTGTTCTGCTGGCTTCCTGTTACAGTTCGGAAAAACAGCAGTTAAAGGTGTTTCATTATAATGAAAGCACCGGCATTGCTTCCATAGACCCCGCTTTTGCCAAGAACCAGTCCATCATGTGGGCCATCCACCAGTTATACAATACGCTGGTGGAAGTGGACAGCCAGTTGAACATCGTGCCTTCCCTGGCCAAAAGCTGGGAGATTTCGGATGATAAGACCACTTATACTTTTCACCTGAGGGATGATGTTTTTTTTCATGATGATCCCTGTTTCCCAGGTGGACGTGGCAGAAGGATGGTAGCCGGTGATGTGGAATACAGTTTCAAAAGACTGCTGGATCCAGCTACGGCAAGTCCCGGTTCCTGGATCTTTAATGAAAAACTTGACAGTGCTGGTGGTTTTAAGGCTATTGACGACAGCACCTTCCAGGTAAAACTGGCCAGGCCCTACCAGCCTGTACTTGGAATATTATCCATGCAGTATTGTTCTGTTGTTCCAAGGGAAGCAGTGTTGAAATATGGAAATGATTTCAGGCGTCATGCTGTTGGCACCGGTCCGTTCCGCATGATGGCCTGGGAAGAAGGGCAGGCCCTGATCATGAAAAAAAACCCGAACTATTTTGAAAAGGATTCGGCTGGTAACAGGCTGCCTTACCTGGAAGGCGTGAAGGTGAGTTTTTATGACAGCAAGGCTACAGAGTTCCTGCTCTTCCGGCAAGGGAAACTGGAGTTCATCAATGATATCGATGCCTCATTCAAAGATGAAGTGCTCACCAAAAAAGGAAGCCTGCGCAAGGACTGGGAAGAGAAGATCCTGCTGCATACCCATCCTTACCTGAACATAGAATATTTCGGCATACTGGTAGATACCACCAACGAACTTTTAAAAAATTCCCCATTAGCATCCAGGAAGATCCGGCAGGCAATGAACTATGCTTTTGACCGGAAAAAAATGGTGCTCTACATGAGGAATTCTTTAGGCATTCCTGCAACGGCGGGATTTGTGCCAGCGGGCCTGCCTTCTTTTGATTCTTCCCTGGTAAAAGGTTATGATTACGATCCTGTACTGGCAAGGAAGCTGGTAAAAGAATCCGGTGTGAACCCCTCCGCTTTGCCTGCAGTTAAATTACAGACCATCCCTATCTATTCTGATATTGCCAGCTACATCGCCAGGCAACTCGAAGAACTGGGTTTTAAAGTGCAGGTGGATGTAGTGCAGAAATCTCTATTGCTGGAACTGACTTCCAATTCAAGAACGCCCTTTTTCCGTGGAAGCTGGATTGCGGATTACCCGGATGCCGAGAATTACCTGAGCGTATTTTATTCTAAAAACCCGGCACCTCCTAATTATACCCGCTATCAAAATCCTGAGTTTGACAGGGTTTTTGAAAAAGCATTAAGAGAAACCAATGATTCGATTAGGTACAGCCTTTACCGGCAGGCCGACCAGATCATGATGGAAGATGCACCGGTAATCCCGCTCTGGTATGATGTGGTGGTTCACCTGGTTCAGCCTCATGTGAAAAATTTCAAACCCAATGCCCTCAACCTGCTGGAACTGCGCAGGGTGAAGCTGGATTAAAAATCCTTTTTCTTTTCAGCCGATTTCAGTGCGGGTAATTTGTACTGGTCAAGGACTGAATGTTCCGCAATAAGTTTTTCAATCTCTTCGATCTTTCTGGGCGCAAATACTGAAAGCAGTTCATAACCATCTTTAGTGATGAGCGCATCATCTTCAATCCTTACACTGATGCTCCACCATTTTTTATCGCAGTTACTGTTGGCAGGAATATAAATGCCGGGCTCAATGGTAATGACCATATCTTTTTTCAGTGTATCATACCGGCCCTTATCATGTACATCCAGGCCAATGTGATGACCGAGTCCATGCGTGTAATAATTTCCCACTTCATCCTTTTCCTTAATAATTCCAAGTTTTTGTAATCCCGCCGCAATCACCTCTTTCGCGGCATTACCTGCAGCCGCCCAGGTGGAACCGTCTTTTAAAGTTTTAAAAGCCGCTTCCTGCGCATCATACACCAACTGGTAGATGGCTCTTTCTTCAGGTGAGAATTTTCCATCTGCCGGTATCGTACGGGTTACATCCGCGGTGTAACCATGGTATTCAGCGCCCACATCCATCAATATCATATCATTGCCGACCTGGGTTTTGGTATTCTCTGTATAATGCAGAATGCACCCATTTTCACCGGCACCGATGATGGAGCCATAACCAATGCCTTCCGCTCCATAACGTTTGTGCACATATTCATGCAGACCTTGTATTTCCAGTTCGGACATACCAGGATGCACAGCCTTCATCACTTCATTTTGACCGTGGCAGGAGATCTCCACGGCTTTGCGTATCAGGACCAGTTCTTCCGGTGTTTTGATTTCTCTTAAGGAAGCGGTGATGGCGTCAAAAGCCGCGGTGCTGAATTTCTGTTGGTTGCCTGCTTGTTTGAATACACGGATATCTTCTTCAGTTTTGAGAGAAAGAATGGTTTTGATCACCGGGTGCTGCAGGTATTCCTGTTCATCCCCGATCTCTTTCCGCACAAAGGCCTGCATCTGTTCACGGTTCTCCTTGTTCATATAATTCCGCGCCACCCTTTCAATATTTTCAACCTTGTGATTGGCAGCAGGCATGGCAGATTTTTTCCTGAAGGCTGCAAGCAACTGGTAAAGATTACCGGCATCGTCCGATGGTCTTACATCTTCCGGGAGATGGTCTACGATGATGCGGTCAAAGCTGGCAAAATTGATCGCAAAGGAATGGAATTGCCCACCCTCCATCACCTGCGAAAAGCCGAGTTTCTTTTTTACGCCTTCCACGCCCAGCCTGCGACCATCCCAGTGCTCCGCCTGTTTATCCTTTTTTTGAACAAAGAATATTTCATTGTAAGAAGACCCGTCACCTGCTTTCTGCATTTCTTTAAAAATCAGCAAAACCGCATTGGGTTCTTTATAACCGGAGAAATAGTAGAGGTCAGGATTCTGGTGGTAATTATATTCAACGTCATTGGAAAAGGTGCGGGTAGGTGCAGCAAAAACTACCATCACTGAATTAGCAGGCATCAGGGCACGGGCCGCATCACGCCTGCCCTTATGAAAATCTGCACTGAGATAATCTTCCGGCAACCTGTCCTGGGCACTTGCCTGGATGTTCAGGCAAACCAGGAAGAGCAGGGCGATCCTGGTACAATGAGAAAGCTGCATAACTTCTTATGTTTTCTCTAAATTAAACAAAGTGGTTATGCAGCTTCTACCGTTCGCGTAATAATTATTCGTCGTCCCCTTCGTAATAGGACTCCTCGTTATTATTATAATGTTTTTCCCAGACCTCCACCATTTCATCACTGAGGCATTCAATGATATCATGGAGTTTGTCGTTCTTTCTTTTCCACTGGGTCAACAATTCATCGGCATATTTGTGCACAAACATGCAATGATCCGATTCAACGGTCACCTTGATCAGTTCTACAGGCGAGGTCAGTTCCTCCTGCACCAGGTAATAACACCCAGGTTCCAATAATCCATACGAATACATACTCAATCCTCCATTTTGGCGGTTATTAATAAATCCTGATGGGTCAGTAAGCGAAACAGGTTTTTGTAAGTAGAATTAATGGGTAAGTGTAAGACGGTAGTTCTGGTTCCCAGGCTGCATTGTTGATGCCCGTGTATGAAACAAAAGTAGGCGTTTTCATTTCATATTGGCAACCACCCGTGTTATTTTTTTTACCGTTATTAACCTGTTGATTATCAACATAAAATCAAAGTTTTCCCCTAATTCGACATCTACCCGCAAAACTAACAAATTTAGCAATTCGCACCTTTTAAAATTTATATATTTGCGCCCTGTTTAACAGATGGGCCCGATGGTTTCTCGCACTAACCGGGTGATAGTCAGGCTCCATCTGAAAAATATGTTTCCACAGCAGGGGGAAACATAAGGGGGCTCAA
>JAEYUA010000250.1 GCA_023433755.1 Bacteroidota bacterium
GCTGCACTGGGCGGACTGTATAAAGCAGCGTACAGGAAATTTTATGTGGATGAATTGTATCTCTTCATCACCAAAAAAGTTTTATTCAACCTGGTAGGCCGGCCTGCCGCGTGGATCGATAAAAATATCGTGGATGGATCAGTAAATCTTGCCGCGTCAGTTACAGGCAGGACCTCTGAACTGATCAAAGGATTGCAGTCAGGCCGTGTACAGAGTTATGTTCTCTATTTTTTTGGAGGCATCGCTGCCATGGCCATACTATTTATTTACATCTGGAAATAAAGGATCATGAATTTATCATTGCTCATCATCGTACCGCTGCTTACCGCGCTCTCGCTCCTGGGATGCAAGGATCTGAAGCAGATCCGCATAGCCAGTTTTATAGGCGCTTCCCTCCAACTTGCATTGGGCATTTTCCTGCTGATACAATACTGGCAGGAAAGAGCTTCAGGCAACCAGGCTACTATGCTTTTCGAATATAGCTATACCTGGTTCGGGCCCATGAACATCAATTACCATGTAGGTGTGGATGGAATTTCAATAGCAATGATCCTGCTCACTGCCCTGGTGGTATTATCGGGTGTGCTGGTTTCCTGGAAAACGGATAAGCTTAGCAAGGAATTTTTCTTCCTGCTGGTTTTCCTGAGTGCCGGTGCTTATGGATTCTTTATCTCTCTTGACCTTTTTACACTTTTCTTTTTCCTGGAGGTAGCTGTAATCCCTAAGTTCTTACTGATCGGTATCTGGGGCAGCGGTAAAAAAGAATACAGCGCCATGAAGCTGGCGCTGATGCTGATGGGAGGATCCGCCCTTGTGTTTGTAGGACTGGCAGGGCTTTATTTTCACACCGGCACTTTCGACATCATGCAGATCTCACAAATGAACCTACCTCTTGATGTTCAGCAAATGTTTTTTCCTTTCGCTTTCATCGGGTTTGGAATTTTCACCGCGCTCTTTCCTTTTCATACCTGGGTTCCTGACGGACACTCGTCTGCCCCTACAGCCGCCTCTATGTTCCTTGCCGGTATTTCCATGAAGCTGGGAGGTTATGGGTGTCTCCGTGTAGCCACCTTCCTGATGCCCGAGGGAGCTGCATATTACAGTTGGGTCATTATTGTGCTTGCCACCATCGCCATCATTTACGGAGCCTTCGCCACTATGATGCAGAAGGATCTTAAATATATCAATGCTTATTCTTCCATCAGCCATTGCGGGTTTGTATTGCTGGGTATCGGCATGCTGAACCAGACGGCCATAAACGGCGCCGTATTGCAAATGGTATCGCATGGACTGATGACAGCACTTTTCTTCGCCGCTATTGGTATGATCTACACTCGCACACATACAAGAGATGTAGCTAAGCTCGGAGGATTGCTGAAAGTGACACCTTTCATTTCATCAGTATTCGTAATTGCTGGCCTGTGCTCACTAGGACTACCCGGACTTAGCGGTTTTGTGGCGGAGATGACCGTATTCATGGGCTCCTGGCAAAACCCCGGCACCCTTTACAGGTTAGCCACCATTCTCGCCTGCGCTTCCATTGTGGTAACAGCAGTGTATATACTGAGAGCTACGGGGAAGACCATCATGGGACCCATGAGCAGTGGCTATGCCGAACTGAAAGATGCAAGCTGGAATGAAAAACTGGCAGCCGTATTACTCATTGGAGGCATCGTGCTGATGGGCATTGCTCCCTTCCTGTTGAATGAACTGATCACACCCGGCACAGAAGTCATAATGAGCAGGGTGTCCGGTATCGCTAAATAAACCAACATGCTGAAAGCATGCTAAACTGAAGATGATGAATGATTTTTTTATTTTAATGAAACAGGAGCTCGCGGTGATCGTGATCATTTTCCTGTTGCTGTTCATTAAGCTGGGTAAGGAACGGTCCAATACCACCATCCTGAATATTGCCAACGTGCTCTTATTCATTAACCTGGTGGCCGGTTTTTTTGGAAACCGTGAAGGCATCCTGTTCAATGAAATGTTCCGTACCAATGAACTGATGGTGCTGGAAAAAAATATTCTTAACCTGGGCATGCTCATCATCTCCATGCAGGCCTATAGCTGGCTCAAAACCCATAAGCATGTGATTGAATTTTATGTGCTGCTGCTCTCCACCCTGCTGGGCATGTTCTTTATGATCTCGGGTGGCAACCTGCTGATGTTCTACCTGGGTCTTGAACTTTCCACTATTCCACTGGCGGCAGCGGCTAATTTCGATCTCACCCGGAAAAGATCTTCTGAAGCCGCCATGAAACTCATCATCTCTTCTGCTTTTTCTTCATCACTGATGCTGTTTGGTATTTCAATGATCTACGGTACAACAGGCACGCTGGTGTTTTCTGAACTGCCGCAGTTTCTTGATAATTCACCACTCCAGGTATTCGCGTTCATCCTGGTACTGGCAGGATTTGCTTTCAAAATCTCGGTAGTGCCCTTTCACCTGTGGACCGCTGATGTATATGAAGGCGCACCTGTGGCAGTGACTTCTTACCTGTCGGTGATCTCAAAAGGAGCTGTTCTTTTTGTATTCATTTCCGTATTGTACAAAGTATTTCAACCTATGGCGGAGGCTTGGTACAATATGCTGTTTGTACTGTCCATCATCACCATTGTGATCGGCAACCTGTTTGCCATCAGGCAAAACAATTTCAAAAGATTCCTTGCTTTCTCTTCCATAGCCCAGGTTGGATTCATCCTGGTAGGTATTACCGGTAGTTCACCCATGGGCATTTCAACCGTAGTGTATTTTATCCTGATCTACCTGTTTTCCAATCTTGCCGCGTTTGGAGTGGTGTCGGTGGTGAGCTCATTCAATGGAAAAGAAAACATTGATGACTATAAAGGATTTTATAAGACCAACCCTGTACTGTCGTGGGTGCTCGCAATCGCCCTGTTCTCGCTGGCAGGCGTTCCGCCGACAGCAGGATTCTTTGGAAAATTCTTCCTTCTAATGTCCGGTGCTTCAAAGGGAAATTATTTACTGATCACGATCGCGGCGCTCAACATGATCATTTCATTTTATTATTATCTCAGGATCGTGCGAACCATTTTTATGGATCCTAATGATCAGCCCATGGCAAGGGTGCAGATGCACCTGCTGCCAAGACTGGCACTGTATGTTTGCATAGCCGGTGTACTGCTAACCGGACTGCTTGGATTCGTGTATGACTATATTCATTCCTTAAGCCCAAATTTCTAACCATGGCCATCAATAAGAATCATGAATTTGAAGAACTGGATGGTATCAAATGTGCCATCGTGGAAAAGAATGTTTCGCCTGAGAGAGTTGAATTCCTGAAACAGCTCCTTGAACTGAACCAATATACCGTGGTGGTGGTACCCAGCCCGCCACCGAAGGCTGCTCCTGCACCACCGCCAGCGGCATCCACTGAACTTCCTCCACCTCCTCCTCCACCGCCACCTTCAACTTTTACCGTTGGCGTTACTGATGTAACCTTCAACGCGGTGAACGCGATCTTTGGAAGATTGCTGAAAACAAAAACAGGTAGTAGGGTCACACTTGCTTACTGGCAGCAGAAGGAAATGGTATCAAAAGATGATGTGCCGTATTATGAGAATGAAGCATTGAAGAGATAAGCTAAAAGCCATTGGCTATTGGCTAATAGCTTTTAGCCTGGGTGTACTAAAGAAATTTTTTTTTACCGCCAAGAAAGAAGGACGCCAAGTTTTGACTTTTTCCCTACGTCACGTCCGTTCATCTTCCCAGCCTCTTATAGACAATTAGAAATTGCGGTAAGTAGTGAAATAAATTCCAGTTGACTCAAAGCTCGATTTTGAACTTTTCGACAGACTTCTGACTTTTGACTTTTGACTTTTGACTTTTCCCCTACAACACCTCCGTCCCATCCTCTATACTCGCGATATACGGAGTAAGATCCTTATGCATGGCTTTCTGGTATTTTACACTGATGTTTTTTACCAGTTCCCCTATCGCTTCTTCTTTTACAATATTGATGGTGCAACCACCAAAGCCTCCGCCCATCATTCTCGCGCCTGGCACATCGGGATTTCCACGAACGGCATCCACTAAAAAATCCAGTTCCGGGCAACTGACCTCGTAATCCTTACTGAGACCATCATGCGTACGGAACATTTTTTCACCAAGACTTTCGAGCCTGCCTTGTTTCAGGTCCTCACAACCTTCCAGCAGCCTTTGTTTTTCCTCCACCACGTACCTGCATCTCCTGTAGATAAGCTCATCAACCGGTTTCACAAATGCATCAAGCATAGCCATATCAGCATCACGAAGACTGCTGACCCCAGGACGATGTTGTTTTATGAGGGCAACACCATGCTCGCATTGTGCCCTGCGTACATTGTATTCTGAAGAAGCAAGTGAATGTTTCACATTTGAATTCAGGAGAAGAATTTTATACCCCTCAAGCCTGAAAGGAACATATTCGTATTCCAGTGTTTTGCAATCCAGTTTGATTACATGATCTTTTTTACCAAACACAGATGCAAACTGGTCCATGATGCCACACATCACGCCTGCAAACACATGCTCAGCTTTTTGAGAGATGAGCGCCAGCTCCATGCGGGAAATATTCAGTTGAAAAATCTCATTGAGACCGAATGCCGTAGCACATTCCACCGCGGCAGAAGAAGAAAGCCCGGAGCCGGATGGAACATCGGCATCAATCACTAAATTGAATCCTTTTATCGGATATCCTCTTTTGATCAACTGGTCAGCTACTCCAAGAATATAATTAGGCCAGTGTTCACTGGTGGGTTTGAGGGTTGACAGTGATGACTCAAAAGTTTTGGAAAAGGCCTGTGCATACAAATGAACCTGGTCATCATTCCTGGGGCTGATAGCCACGTAAGCTGCCTTGTCAATTGCAGCGGGCAAAACAAAACCCTCATTATAATCAGTATGCTCACCAATGATATTCACACGGCCGGGCGAACGGACCAGCAAAGGCTTCGTTCCAAATTGTTGCAGGAAAGTTTGAACCAGCGCCTTCGTGTCAAATTGCTTCGATTCCATCATCCTGTAAAACTAAGCACTCTTTCGCAACCCCATCATAAGTATGGTTCCGGGAAACCGGTATCATCCATTCATCAGCGCGTAGCATTGCTTTACGATCTCAAGTTCTTCGTTGGTGGGTATTACCAGGATTTTCACTTTAGCATCATCAATGCTGATGTCACGAATTGTTCTTGAACGTTCCCGGTTCTTTTCCATATCTATTTTGATTCCGAAAAATTCCATGTCTTGACAAACCAGTTCTCTTATGCGGCTGTCGTTTTCTCCCACACCGGCAGTGAAGACCAGCGCATCAAGTCCGTTCATGATAGCTGAAAGAGATCCTATATATTTTTTGATCCTGTAGGCATAAATCTCGTAGGCAAGCTTGGCTTCCTCATTGCCCTGCTCAATGGCATGGATGATGTCGCGCATATCACTGAACCCGGTAAGACCAATCATGCCGCTTTCTTTATTGAGCAACGTGTTCACCTGGTCAAGGCTGTAACCACATTGGTTTACCAGGTGAAAAATGATGGAAGGGTCAATATCACCTGAGCGGGTGCCCATTACCAGTCCACTGTTGGGACCAAAACCCATGCTGGTATCAACAGACCTCCCGGCATTTACAGCAGCCATGCTGCAACCATTGCCCAAGTGAATGGTAATAATCTTCGCGGATGGATTTCGAAGGTATTCCATTGCTTTTTCTGAAACATATTTATGGCTGGTACCATGAAATCCATAGGCTCTGATGCCGAGTTGCTGGTACAATTTCCGGGGAAGGGCAAACCGGAAGGCTTTCTCCGGCATGGTCTGGTGAAAGGCTGTATCAAAAACTGCAACCTGCTTTGCATTGGCAAAGATCTTTTCCGCCACTTCTATACCAAGGTAGTTGGGCGGATTATGAAGAGGCGCAAGGGCAAATAAACTTTTCACCTTCAATTTCACTTCTTCAGTAATGAAAGTGGTAGAAGCAAAATCTTCCCCGCCATGTACTACCCTGTGACCTACCGCATCTATCTCTCCCGGGTCACGGATCACACCATTCTCAGGATCGGTCAGCAACCGGGTTACTTCCAACAGTCCTGCTTCATGATTTGCAAGATCAACCTCCCGCTTCACCTGGTGTTCCTTGCCTTCAATAAAAGTTTTGTGCGTGATGATCCCGTCTTTTAATCCAATGCGTTCCACCAGCCCGCTGCACAGCGGGTTTTCTGAGGGCATGCGAAACAACTGGTATTTAATGGAACTGCTTCCCGAGTTGATTACAAAAATGTTCATTGGTTCTTCATTCATTTATGGCTCCCGCCAATTCTTTCACATGTTGTTTTGTTTCCTGCTGTCCCTGGATGGCAGTGATGATTACTGTATTGTAAATATCATCAACAGTACATCCACGGCTCAGGTCATTTACAGGTTTGTTCAGTCCCTGCAACATGGGGCCAATGGCCAGCGCGCCGGTTTCTCTTTGTACTGCTTTGTAAGTATTGTTTCCAGTATTCAGATCAGGGAAGATGAGGACATTGGCCCTTCCTGCTACTTTGGAATGAGGAAGTTTTTGTTTGCCTACCACAGGGTCCACTGCTGCATCGTACTGTATGGGACCTTCCACATCCAGGTCTGGTCTCAATTGTTTAACAATCTCAGTTGCCTTTCTTACTTTTTCCACATCAGCACCTTCACCGGAAGAACCGGAGGAATAAGATAACATGGCTAT
>JAEYUA010000002.1 GCA_023433755.1 Bacteroidota bacterium
ACATGAATCGAACGGGTTTACTAGTTTGGTGTATTAAACATTGCATCATGCTGGGAAATTTATCAGACACTCAAATTCAAACTGTATTGCATACTCAAATGGTTGGAAGAATCGGCTGTCATGCAGACGGACTTACCTATGTGGTACCGATCAGTTATGCCTATGACGGAGCATACATTTATTGCCATACCAAAGAAGGTAAAAAAATTTCATTGATGAGAAAAAACACCCGCGTATGCTTCCAGGTTGACGAAATGAAGGATATGGCGAACTGGAAAAGTGTATTGCTCCAGGGAACATTTGAAGAACTGAAAAAAAAGGAGGAGATCAATCATGCCATGCACAACCTGATAAACCGCTACCTGCCTATTATTTCAAGCGTGACCACCCACCTGGGAAATCTTTGGCCTTTCCAGAATGATGACTATTCTGATATGGAAGGAATTGTTTTCCGGATCCGTATTACAGAGCAATCGGGCCGCTTCGAATCCGGCACTGCTTCCCCTGCCATGGCGGGTTAAGTTCAACAAACAAATATTGGTCACTAAAACCTTGTTAGCAAAGATCAGTGCTCTTCAATCTTACAGCCGCTACTTACCGTTCTTCCCGCCTTAACGGCTAAAAACTTTGTTCCGTTTTCAACACTTGACCAACAGCCTGACTCTTCAAAAAAGCCCGGTGAATAGCAGAAAAAGCAAAAGACGTTTAGGCGGTAATGTAGCCTTCGCTGATGCTACTGCTTCCAGTGAGTGGTAAGTAATTGCATAAAAGAATGAAGTGTTCTAATCACAGAAGAGATCTTAGACTTTTAAGAATTCAAGAAGATAATACAAAAGGAAAGCAGGCCAGAATATAGCTTTGAATACTCCAATCACACCCATCCAGAATCCGGTGGCCTTAACAATAAAATAGATAAGGGCTCCAATAAAACCCATTCCATAAAGCACCTGGGTTTTATTATAATTGGCCAGGTCATTTTTGGTAGTCATAAATAATTGTTTTGCAGGTGATCAATTTTCCTGGGCAATCGCTCAAGTGCCGGTTTTATTCCATTCTATGATTGAATAAAACCCCGCTTCGGTTGAAGCGGGGTTCGTTTTCAGGGCAAGCGCGACCGGCTGGCCGGCTTATTTCACAGCAATCTTTTTAGATGCTGCGGTTTTTTTAGAAGTTTCCATCCTGGGTAGTGTGATGGTAAGAACACCATCCTTGTAAACAGCCTCGATGTTTTCCTGCTTCACATCTTCAGGAAGGTTGAAACTGCGGGAGAAGGAAGAATAGTTGTACTCCTTACGGGTGTACTTACCTTCATTTTCTTCGGAGGTTTCTTCTTTTTCAGATTCAATGGTTAGCATATTGCCTTCCACATCAATCCTGAAATCATCTTTTTTCAATCCGGGCACAGCAAGGGAAACAAGATAATGCCTGGGATCTTCCGTTACATTCACGGCTGGAATGGTAAGCATCCTGGAAGGTGTACCGGCATTTTCAAACCATTCATTCCATGGTTTGAAGAAGTCGTCGAACATTGGCGGCGACAGAATGGGTCTGGTTAAAGCTCTTGTTGACATATTTTTGAAATTTACTGTGATGAATACAATGTAAACCTACATCCGCCACTGAACTGAAACACGAACCATCGTCACTTCAATTGGTGTTTGTAGTCAGTGAAACCGCTCAGAAAATAAGCAGTTCATTCTCCTCCTTTGATTTTTCAGTTTCCGCCTGTACAATATTCTCAATGCCTTTAATCAAAGCATCGGGTGTAAATGAAATGCTGTCGATACCATTCTTAACCAGGAACCTTGCGTACTGCGGATCATCACTCGGGGCCTGTCCGCATAAACCGATGCGGGTGCCTGTTTCCTTTGCCTTGCGGATCATGGTGGAGATCATGATACGGGCTGCTTCATCCTTTTCATCAAACAATTGGCTCACCAATGCTGAATCACGGTCTATACCCAGTGTCAGTTGAGTAAGGTCATTGGAGCCGATTGAAAAGCCGTCAAAGTATTTTGCAAATTGTTCCGCCAGCAAAACATTCGATGGTATTTCTGCCATCATATAAATCTCAAGAGAAGGATCTTTTTCACGGTCCAGCCCATTCCTGGCCAGTGTCCGGATCACTTTTTCAGCTTCACCTGTTGTTCTGCAAAACGGGATCATGATCCGTACATTTTCAAGGCCCATTTCTTCTCTTACTTTTTTTACCGCGGCACATTCCAGTTTGAAGCCCTCCCGGTACAGGTCATGATAATAACGAGAAGCACCTCTGAAGCCGATCATTGGATTTTCTTCTTCAGGCTCAAAGGAACGTCCCCCAACCAGGTTGGCATATTCATTAGTCTTGAAATCACTCATGCGCACAATCACATCTTTTGGATAGAATGCAGACGCAATGGTAGCAATACCTTCCGCCAGCTTTTCGATGAAATACGCGGGTTTGTCCGGGTGATGTTTGGTGAGTTTTTCAATTACGGCCCTGTCTTTCTCTTCCTTCACCTGGTCAAATTTCACAAGCGCCATCGGGTGTACCTTAACAAAATGTGTGATAATGAATTCCAGGCGCATGAGTCCTACTCCGTCGTTGGGATAAAAAGAATACCGGAAAGCTTTTTCCGGATCGCCCAGTATCAGCATCACATCCGTTTTTCTTGGTTTTACAATGGATGAAACATCAATTTCCGTAACCACAAAAGGCAGGGCACCCCTGTAAATATTTCCTGTTTTTCCTTCCGCGCAGGATACCGTGATCATTTCTCCCTCCGCGATATTTTTTGTTGCATCCTGGCATCCCACTACTGCCGGCACACCCAGTTCCCTTGCTACGATGGAAGCATGGCTGGTGCGGCCTCCACGGTTCGTAACAATGGCAGATACATTTTTCAAATAAGGATCCCAGTCAGGAGAAGTAAGACTGGTAACAACTATATCACCCTCCTTCAGACGTTCCGCTTCCTGCGGGGAAGAAAGCAGGCGTGCAGTACCAGTTGCGACCTTGTTGCCAACTGCCTGGCCCGAGGTGAGCAGGGTTCCTTTCTGGGAAAGAGCATACTCCCTGATGGTTTTTCCTGCCTGTGGTAATGACTGCACGGTTTCCGGCCTTGCCTGGATGATATAGATTTTATGATCCAGGCCATCCTTTGCCCATTCAATGTCCATCGGACGTCCATAATGTTTTTCTATCACCAGGCAGGAAGTTGCCAGTAACCGGATCTCTTCATCATTGAGCACATTCAGTTCCCTTTTTTCCTGCGGCGTAATCGTATTCAGTGTATTGTTACCCTCGTCTCCAAAAATCATTGTCTGAGCTTTTTCCCCGGTTCGTTTTTGCAAAATGGCATATTTGCCATTAACCAGGCTATGCTTGAATACCAGGAATTCATCAGGGGTAACTGTTCCCTGTACAATGTTCTCTCCCAGTCCCCAGATACCGTTAATATGAATCAAACCTGCAAATCCTGATTCGGGTTCAATGGTGAATGCAACGCCGGAACATGCAAGATCAGCCCTTACCATTTTCTGTACGCCTGCTGACAAGGCTACCTTCTCATGTTCGAACCCTCTCTCCTCCCTGTATTTTACGGCACGGTCAGTGAACAGCGAAGCAAAACATTTATGAACCGCTTCTATGGTTTTTTCAGCAGAACGGATGTTCAGGTAAGATTCGTGCAGTCCAGCAAAACTCGCTTCCGCCAGGTCTTCTGCAGTGGCGGAACTGCGTACGGCAACTGAAATATCATTACCGGAGGATAGCGTATTCCATGCCCTGGTGATCGCCTCACGTATTTCTCCTGGCATTTCCGCCTGCAACAGGAGTGTCCTCGCCTTAGCAGCAACCTCTTTTAGATTGCCGAAATGTTCGCGGTCCAATCCTGCTAACAGATCGTGAAGTGGTTTTTCCAACTGGTTATGCGAGAGAAAAACCCGGAAGGCATCAGTGGTGGTTGCAAATCCATCGGGAACCAGAACGCCGGCTGAAGTAAGCCGGTTAAACATTTCACCTAGAGAAGCATTCTTTCCCCCTACAACAGGAACATCCTTCCCGGATATTTCACTGAATGACCTGGTTAGTTGTAACATAATTTATTGATTGAATGTTTTAAAAAATTATTGATGTGCAATGAACAAAGGGACCTGCAAAGACATTAACTGGTCTGCCATGGTTCTTTGAAAAAGATGGGTGATACCCCCACGTGAATATGCTTCCAACACCACCAATGGCAATTTTTTTTCACGTTCGATATAACCGGGCAGTTCTTCTTCTGCATAACCTTTCAAGAGAACAAACCGGATGTTGGGAAAATGTAATTTGATGAATTCCCGGAACAGTTCGGGTTCAGGGAAATCATCCAGGTTCTCGGGTTCTTTAATCAGCAACACTTCAGTTTCTACCTGCCTTACCGTTTCAAATAAATAACTGAACAACCTGAATGAGAGAACTGAACTTGCATTTCCTTTATACAATAAACTGATCTTTTCAACAGGCTGGTAAGTATGAGGAAGCACAACAACTGGACATTTTGTTTTTTGCAGGATATCATGAACAAAGCGTGTGGGAGCAGATTCATCGAACCTTGTCAGGCTTTCCCCGGATGAGATCAGGAGCAGGTCTGCATAAACCGATTCCCTCACCAGTTCTTTCAACGCCAGGCTTTCGTTTCGGTGCACAGAAAAATCCAGTTCCGCATTTTTACAGGCTTCCTCAAACCTGGCAATGGATGCTCTCCTGCGTTTCCTGTCTCTTTTGTCCAGCAGGGAAACATGCTGTTCAAAATGACTTCCTTCAAACCGCGTTATATCTGCCATGCCATAACTATGACGGGTAAAGTCCTCCAGGAACACGCCGCATAAATGTGCCTCGCAATTCCTCGCAAAAAAAATGGCATAGTTCATCGTGCTCTCA
>JAEYUA010000023.1 GCA_023433755.1 Bacteroidota bacterium
GTATTATACGGTTGATGAGAATTCTGTACTGGCGGATGCCTTCGGTGCGAAACGCACACCCGAAGTTTTTTTGTTTGACAAGAATGGTAAGCTCGTTTATCACGGCGCCATTGACGACAATCCCAATGATGGCGATGCAGTCAAACGCAACCACCTTAAAGAAGCCATTGATGAAGCGGTTGGTGGTAAGGAAGTATCAGTCAAAACCTCCAGGTCGCAGGGATGCGGCATCAAAAGAAAGGCATAAAAAAAAGAGGAGTTTGCTCCTCTTTTTTTATGCCTTTCAGCCAATGGCTAATGGCTATTGGCCATTGGCTTATGGCTTCCTGATCATCGCCTTAATCTCCTCTTCCAGTTTTTCCTTTTTGACCTGTTCTTCATGGAAGCTGCGGTACCCGGTGGAATGATTTACAAAAAGTGAAGCGGGCAGCACGCCTGACCAGCTTTCATCTACAGCGGGACAAAAAAGGTCGGCATTCGTTTCATCGAGGAAAGTAATGGGTGAGGTGAATTTTCTTTTAGCCGCGAAATCAGAAATCTTTTTAGGGTAGGATTCTGCGAAGTCCAGGCTCACCAATACCAGTTTCACACCTTCGCTTTCATATTTTTTTACCAGTTGTTCAAACCAGGGGATCTCTTCAATGCAGGGCTTGCAGAAAGTAGCCCAGAAATTAAAAATGGTAGGACCTTCCGCGTTTTGGATGGCAGCTTTGAGGTCTTCCACTTTCCATTTTTCTATGGTTGGTTTTTGCGCGGATGCCACCAGGCCGATCGTCATTACAATCAGCAGTAAATTAAGTTTCCGTATCATCTATGCCCCATTGTTTTTGAAGTTCATGATAAGTGCCCTCATCTAATTTCAGTTGGTTATAGTGGCCAGCCAAAGATTTTTGCCGGTAGGCCTCGTAAACACTCACCGCGCAGGCCACTGAAATATTGAGCGACCGGATCATACCCACCTGTGGAATAATAAAATTCCCATCAGCCAGCGCCCTGATCTCCTCGCTTACCCCGGAATGTTCATTACCAAAAACCAGCGCGATGCTGCCCGTGAGGTCAGCCTCGTATAAACTTACGGCATCCGAAGAAAGATGTGTTGTTAAAATGGTTGAATAGCGTTGCCTGAGGGCTTTGAAACACTCATCGCTGTTTTCGAACTGGTGAACGGTGAGCCATTTGGCAGCGCTGCTGCTGCTCCTTGCCCCCCATTTTTTGTGACGGGGTATGCGAGTGTTAAGTACATAGATCTCCTGGATCCCCACCGCATCGCAACTGCGCATGACAGCGGAAATATTGTGTGGGTCGAATACATTTTCCAGCACCACGGTGAGGTCAAGCTGGCGTTTGGACAATACCCTTTCAATTTTTTCTTTACGTTCTCCGGTCATAAATGATTTGCAAACTAATGCAGATGTATCAGATTTTGAGCCTAAACCATTAAATTTGCGACCCGTTCGGGACGTAGCGCAGCCCGGTAGCGCACTAGCATGGGGTGCTAGGGGTCGCAAGTTCGAATCTTGTCGTCCCGACTTCGCCCGCCGTAGCTTTAGCGAAGGCGGGCTTCGCCCACCAAAGCCTCTGGCAATGGTGGGCTTTTTTTATTATGTGGGCTTTGTCGGGAAAGCCCGATTTTTTTATTGAAAAATTGCTTTATTGAGTTATTATGTTTACATATTAAGAAGTTTAAAAGATGGCCGGTATTACATTGGAAGTACGTCAGATGTCAACGCGCGACTGAACTTTCACAATGCCGGAAAACAAAGATCCACAAAGCATAGAATTCCTTTCGAACTAGTCTATCAGGAAGAGCTAATTGACAAAACAACGGCATTGAAAAGAGAAAAACAGATTAAAAATTATAAAGGTGGTGAAGCTTTCAAGCACCTACTGAGGGACGTAGCCCCTCCAGAGGCGGGGCACTAGCATGGGGTGCTAGGGGTCGTCCCGCTTCAAGCGGGATCGTCCCGACTTCGCCCGCCGAAGCTTCAGCGAAGGCGGGCTTTTTTATTGCGGGCTTAGCCCACCTTAGTCTTGGACTATGGTGGGCTTTTTATTGAAACATGCTGGTTACACTTCGATAAGGGTTCGAGTTAGAACAGTAACTTACAATTTTGTTATCTTGATATTAGTTATATAAATTCCCAGGTGCTTGCTGCTGCTGTTAGTTATGTTTTCAAAATAAAAGGAGGTGAATTTTGTTCCCTCAGGCAATTCATTATAACCCGGGATTGATTTACCATATTTGTCCAATGCCGTGATTTCCTTTCCATCTATAAAAGCCCTTACTTTTTTCCCTTCTTTGATAATGGAGAAATGTACTTTGCTTTTTTCATTACTGAAATCATTGCTGTGCTGTAGTACATCGGCGTAACGTAAGGCGTTGTTCATTCCAGTATAAGTAATTTTAAGGCGGGTGTATCCGGTTGGGTTTTGTTTGAATTTCACATTACCGGTCCTGGCGTCCAAATCGATAAAAACCTGTTTCGGAGCATCTGTATAGTCTCCCTGCGGTCGTATTATTTTGTTATGGATTCGTAATAAAAATGCACCTCCGGTATTTTCGGCAAAGTCGTTTTCGCTGGCTGCATCAAATTCCAGCTTGAAATTGTCCGGGAGGTTCTGATTATTATGAACAGGCATCAGGCGCTGCTGTCCGATTTTAACCCAATTGCCTGTTTTTCCATTTGGAGTAACAATCACCGAAGGTTCACCCACACCTGGCATATACCATCCTTGTGGGTTTTCGCCTGAATTATTTCCTGAAAAATCATCAAAGAAATATACTTTGGCCGGAAGATTTTTCGCAACAGTATGGTTGCCTCCCATTTTATTTTTATAGGAAGCCAGATGCTTCTTCTGCTGATCCTCATTTAAAATGGTATATGGTTTGTTTTTTACTTTTTCGGGGTAAAAAAAATAATCATTTATATAATCGAAATTGAAATGAGTGATCATACTACGATGTATTTCTCTTTCATAAGGATTGTATAGTTTGTCGGCTGGTTTCCAACTGATACAAATCCAAAGCGGCTGATCCAGTTTGCTTTTTTGCAGTACGCCATCTTCGTAAGTATAGATGCCATACGTGTTTCTTTTTAACCTCTTGGCATCTTCTGTATCAAAAATATCATTGTAGGTTTCAAAGTGGCTCATCCAAATGCCGTTCGAATGGTTCATTTCAGCAGGCTGAGACAATGTTCCTTTGTATCTTTCTTTCAGTTTGTCAAGATTTGACTTCCACCGTGGCAATATTTCGGCGTCAAAGTTTTTTACCCACTTTTCTTGAACGGCCGTACCATAAGCTCTGTTTTCGGCTCTGATTTTCCCCCTTCGTTTTTCCGCTTCGGTCTCTATTGCCTGGTCGCACATATCGAGCACTTCGCCGCGGGTAAGCTGACGGATGGGGAGCTTATTATTGGGCGCCAGGTAAACGGCCACCAGCGGCTGGCAAGCCTCTCCATCGCAACCATAATACTGAATGATGTATTTTCCTATTTGAGGGTGTTCTTCAAGTTTTAATTGTTTTACTAATTGGTTTCTACGTTCATTGCTTCCTGCAAATGCTTTTTCAATATCAGGAGAGCGCCTTACAAATACCGGCCGGCCGGGCAGTGTAAGCATATCAATAGGTGCTGCATCGATAATATTATTTGTTATAATAACAATTGAATTTTCAGAATGGGGCTGTTTTACAACTTTATTACCGGAATTGTCCCACATGGCACGCCACATTGATGCATTAATACCTGTGCCTAATGGCTGCACTTCTTCCTTTTTGTTGGGTTCGGCAATGGCATAGGAAAAATCCAGTGTCCCAACAGGGATATAACTTTTCTGTAACCATGTAGAAAAAAGTTCAGGGTACTTTGTCTGCGCCGGGGTGAAGATCCGAGGATAATTGGAGGCGTTTAATTTAGGAACAGACTTCCACTTAAAAATGCTGTCCTCTAACTGAGCATCTTTGGATCGCTGAGCTAAGGTATTTGCCACCGCAATCAGCAGGAAAAGAGAGAAAGTTGCTACTTTTTTCATTGTAAATGTTTTAATATACATATATACCCCAGGCATAAGTGCCACTATTATTTGTATGACTCCCACCATTTTTCCAGAATTTGGCCTGAATGCCTGAATTGACATTTCCTCTATATCCTGCTACATAAACTTCTTCCTGACTTGTTACAAAAATGGATGAAGTCTGTTCATCAATACTTCCGTCTGAAAGCGTTTCCATAATTGTATTATTCTTCCATACTCTGGCCACGTTAATGCCTGATACATTTTCATATGCTGCAACATATACATTGTTGTTTTTAACAGTAACACCAGTTGCATAACTGTTGTTTGCGGTTGAACCTAATAAAGATGTTGTGCCGTTTTTCCATATTGTAGCAATGTATTTACCACCGCTTGCCATATCGAACTGTTGATATCCGGCCACATACACATCGTTTCCAAAAACACAAATGCTATTGGCGACAGACCGAACGGTGCCAGGTGTTTGTGACAACAGTACTTCGTTACCGTTTTTCCAATACCTGGCTTTTTCCGTTGGTTCATTCATATTACCCGCAACATAGATATCATTACCTGAAACAAAAATGGAGTTGGCAACCGCGTATTTGGTTCCATCGGTAAGATTATGCTCTGTACCATTTACCCAGTATTTTGCCTGCCGTTGCCCGCTTGTTTCTTGTGATCCCGAAACATAAACGTTATTGCCCGACACCGCAATTCCGCTTGCAAAGCCATGCTTATTGCCGTTTGAAAGGTTAACAGCCTGACCGCTCTTCCAGTATTTTGCTACATATATTCCACTCGCATTATGTTCTTCTCCCGCTATATAAACACCGGTTTCATTAACGAATACGCTTTTGGCGAAGGCATGCCGAGCCCCATCAGATATGTTTACAATATTTGAATTTTTCCAGTACAATGCCTTGTTTGGGTTTCCCTGTAATTGCACAGCAACATATACATTCGGCGCAGCAGGTGGTGTTGCCATGGTTGTAAATGTTTTTTCATCACCATATGTTGTACCTACACTGTTTGTAGCATAGGCCCGCACATAATAAAGCGTGCCGGGAACCAGGCCATTAATAGTGCTGCTAAACTGGCCTGTACCGTTTCCATCACTTGTTTTCGTGTTTAAGGTTATTGTTGGAGTTGCTATAGTGCTCCATACAACTCCCCTTTCAGTAATGGCAGCCCCGCCATCCGTTGTTATGCCGCCACCAGATACCGCGCTATTGCCGGTAATTTGAGAAATGGCAGTTGTTGAAACTCCTTGTGGGAGTTTAGGCGCAGGTGTTGCCGCTGCATCATTGTCTTTGCCGCAAGATGCCATTAGAGCGAAGAGAGGCATCAGGTAAAAAAACAGTTTTTTCATTTTTTGAATGTTATTGACGGGTTTACTGATTTCTATTTTCTTTTATAATAGGCAGCGCCTCCTAAATAATATACTTCACCAAAGGTTTTGGGATTCCGTGTAGGCGCCGCTGAAAATAAACGTGTAACAACTCTGCCATCACTATAGTTGAATGTAATGGTAAAGTTTTCGATGTTATAGGTTCCGTTGCCACCAGGGCAATTGTTTGCATAAGACTCCCCATACAACGTGCTGAAAATGCCTCTGTCTGAAAATGTTCCGTCTTTTTTGAAGTAGATGACAGCCTGGCAACCTGGTTCATCGAGGTAGTTCAATTTGGGATCTTTACCCCAGTTTGGCGAAACATGGGTAAAGGCACCTTCAATTTTAAGGCCGTCTACATCAAGGCACCTGTGAAAACTGGCTGTGTAACCATTCCTGTCCATTTTGTTGGCCGATTTTTTCGTAACTGTTATTTCGTTGTATCTGTTTTTGAACTTTCCTTTAGTTCCATTCATTGTAAACCGGCCCCATGATTCAGGATGATACGATTTATCAAAGTTTGTCAGTCCCTCATATGGTACATTGGGGTAATAGTCGCCATCAGAATAGATCAAATAATAATCGGTAATGGTTCGTTGCATGGCCAGCGGGTCAGTTACTTCCCATGAAATATTCCTTGTCAATGACCACAACACAGGTTTGCTTTTATTTTTTCCTGAGAATGCAGGAGTTGCTGTACCCTTGTGCTTTGTTGCTGAGAACTGCGTTAATGTGAGAGATTCAAGAAAGTCACCGATTTCTTCCTGAAACTTATCGTTATTGGTCAGGATTAAGATATTTACCATCCGGTTGTCTTTAGAGCTGTTTACCAGAATGACCATTCCGTTTAATCCATCTTTTTCAAACGGAGCCGAGCCCATAAAAGTTTGCCAGCCATTATCAGAGGTTGCTGGTTGCATGGTGGCTGTTCCGGCTCCCAGTTTATTGCGCACCATGGTATCCCAGCTCAATTTGAAGTTAGCCCGGGCATCTTCCCCTGCTTCTACAGATTTGCTGAGGGTAATCACACAGTAACTCCCCCTGACATCTTCCTTGCTGAAGGAAAGCGTTTGTCCAATTGAAGATTTTTGCCAGCCAGTTGGCGGTTGGTAATACAGGATGTCAAACTGTTCCTGGACAGCTTTATTTTTATATGTCTGCTGCGCCCTCCCGCATACGACATCTAGCAGGAGAAAAATTACAAGTAAAGTTTTCACGACGACAATTTTTAGAATTCTGTAATGGTAACTCCATCCAATATTCCGGTACCGGTAATAGTTCCTTGTCCACTCATAATACTTATACGTCCTTCAATGCCTACCTCAATTGTTGTGTTAACAATATCCTTACCTGCTATGCTGCCATGTTTTTCCAGTCCTTCATCGAAAACATTAGTTCCTATGCCTGCCTTTGCTTCTGCGGTGAGGTTGACATCTTTTACGCCTTTACGGTCTATTTCTATTACAATTCCAGCACCGGCTTTGGCTTCTGCTTTCAAAGGACCTTTCTCTATTTTATCACCGACTCCCATTTCTGCACTTATTTTTATAGTACTGCTTACATAGGTGTCGCCTTCTGCCTGTTCAAAATCATCATTGCGTGTGTATTCAAAAAAATTTAAATCCAGCTCTGAGGTCATGCGGCTGCAATCCGTAGTGAACTTGATTATCTTTAAGTCCATTTTACTATGGTATTCACAGTGTATATCATCAAATTTTTGCAGATTGGTTAGCTCCGGCTCCTCTTTTTCTGCCAGGTCATTGCAGGAATATTCTTTGAGCGTGATTAAAACAAATGGGAACCCTGAACCATTGGCAGGAACGCCAAAACCTTTTTTCAGGAAATTGAGCCATTCTATCTGGTAATCATATTTTGCTACCTGGAATTCATCAGGCCACATCATATACAGAGCAAAGTATGCAGACTCATTCAGCATTTCTTTTTTCAATGTCAATGCTTCCAGGTACAGTTCCTGTAATTTGTTATTGATGTCTTTAAGGTATTTATCAGTAACAGCGCCATATTTAGGGCAATAAGCTTCATTTTCCCGGTGATCCCCGGTTTGGGCTTCGTCTTCCCTTCTCAGTTTGTTCATTTCCTTTTCGTAGTCTTTTTTGAGTTGCAGGTATTCCTGTGTGTAAAGCCCCAGCCTGTGGTTGTATGCTTCCATTTTCCGTTGCATCAAACTCATTGTACCGGCTAATTTTTTAGTAGCTTTCATCGCAAATAAAGGTATAGCCAGTCTTTGCCCGGGTTTCCCAGGATTTGCCTGTGCAGCTTTTATATAAGCAGCATTTTCATCCAGTCTTTTTTGATTTCCTTTTACCACTGCATCCTCTGCATCTTTTCTAAGCTTATATAAGCTTTGTATTTTTTCATCTATCTGTTTATAAAAAATATTCCATTCTACTTCAGCGCCAATACAGCCCAAAGAGGTCATTGGGAAAAACGGGGAACGAAACCCACCTAGATTCAGCAGGTCATTTTTTTTGCGAGGCGGCAAAACGTAAAGCGTATGCGACAATTTTTCACCAAGTTTCGTCAGTTTTTCTTCCTTCTCCGTTGTATAAGAGTGCTGTAAAGATTTTTTTACTGCCTCTCTTGCTTCTTTAACCTTTCCTTTACTTTCAGCAATGGCTGCTTTGGCCATATTGGCCTGTGGGTGTAAGGGGCACAACACTAAGGTCTTGTTTATATATTCTTCAGCTTTTAATAGTTCGCCCAACCCCAACCAGGCCTGCCCGAGATTATTAAGCAGGGTGCTGTTGTTGGGAAATTTTTTATTAAGGTTATTTAGAATGGGAATTGCTAAATGCTCCGCTCCCTGCATGGAAAGCATGGCTGCATAGTTGCTCAGATTGTCCGTATTGCCTGGCGTTTCAGTACAAACCTTACCTAAAACATATAAAGCCAGTTGTGGTTTGCCGATCAGCCAAAAAGCAGCAGCCATATTTCCTGCCTCACCGCCGTTTTTGCTATTGGATTGAATGTAAGCGAATGCCTTATCACCCACTTTCAGTATTCTTTCGTCATATACCGCCATCAATTTTTTCTGAATGGCAGCTATGTAAGATTCCATCCGGGCATCTGTAACACCTTTGGTTATAGCTGCAATTCTTGCGGCGTCCCGTTTTGGAACTATACGGTTTTCATTTTCCCATGCCCTGGATAGTTGCTTATCTGAGACGTTAGGCGCATTTGTAAAACCGGGCATTTTAACACCCAGGCTGTCCATGATCTTTTTATCTTCTTCGCTTAGCTCATTTACCATTTTGCGGGCTTCCTTCATCATAGCCTCCATTTCCTTTTGAGTGGGAGGTTTGTCTCTGGGCTTGGATTGCGCCATTCCGGAAATGGTAAAAAGACAACTGACTAAAATGGATAAGATCGGCTTCATTCTCAGTACTTTTGAACCCAAATTTCTCTTCTTGCCGGCAACATTCTTATTATTAAAAATGATGTTTTTCGGGAAAGCCAAATCATTAAAAAAGAGGGGGTCCTGCGTAGTGAATATTTTGTCCTTTTGTATAAGTAAAAGACTTTTGGACTTATGGGAATGAAGCTGACTATGTTCACGTTGTTTTATTTTTGTTTTATTGCTCAGATGCAATCGCAAAATCTGAGCAACTCCCTATTATGGGAGAAAGAGGCAGTAACGCAAAGAATAGCAGAGATCAGAAATACTGCTGTGGACACCTCCCATGTAAACCAACTGAAAGACCTGGGTTATGACCTTTTAGAAGTTGATGGTTCCCTGTCTCATCAACTGCTCGAAGAAGCATTAGGTAAAAGTTTGAATCTGAAAGAAGCGTACACCATTGCCAACTGCTACCGTATATTGGGAATTTGGTACAACTATTTCAGTGACCCCGACAAATCTTTGCGCAATTATTATCTGGCCATGTATTATGCACAGGCAGCCAATAACCTTTACTTATACGGTGTTATTTGCTACAATACAGGCAATGTAAAATATTACAGAGGCGAGTATGACAGTTGCATATACTACTATACAAAAGCCCAGAAAGCTTTTGATGAACCGAAAACGCTTACTATTCCAAATGTTACCCAAATGCAATTGGATAGAAAAAAATCGGACCTCTACTCTAACTTTAGTGCCGTCTTCAATTCCCTCGGAAACTTGTCCAAAGCAGAAGAGTATATAGATAAGGCGATCAACATAAACAAAAAATACAACAGCCCGGCAGCGGCTGATGCAATGGCCTATTATATGCAACAAAAAGCCGATAATTTTCATGAACAGGGATTAATAGAACAAGCGCTCCGTGTACGATTAGCATTTCTACCCCAGATGGAAAATGGCAATGGCACCAGAGAAACTGTTCAAAGTTGCTACCAAAACATTTCGGAAGAATTCTTTTTGTTAACAAATATTGATTCGTCTAAAATTTTTGCCAACAAAAGTTTACAGCTTGCTGGAAAAATCAACTCCGTATCAGGCACAGCTCACGCCAATAAACAACTGGCGCTTATTGCCATGCATCAGCAGCAGTATGACAAAGCCAGCAAGTATATGGAAACAGCCAACCCTTACTACGAAAAAAGTGAAGACCTGGTGGAGAAAAGGAGTTTTTATAAAACGATGTACAGGTTGAAAAGCAATATGGGGCTATACCAGGAGGCAATGCAATACGCAGAAAAATTTATTGCGGTAAACGATTCCATAATGGTTGGAGAAAAGTCCAATCAGTTTTCTGAATTGGAAGCAAAGTATGAGAATCAAAAAAAACAATCTCAGATACTATTGCAGGAAGAGCAGATCAGGCAGAAGAATACGCTCAACTATATCTTTTTAGGTAGCGCTTTAGCACTTGTGGTTATCTCCATATTGGTATATCGGAATTACAGGCATCAGCAAAAACTGCAGCAGGTAAAAATCGAAGAACTGGAAAATGAAAAACAACTTACTGCCACGCAGTCTATCCTCAAAGGCGAGGAGCAGGAACGCACCAGGCTGGCGAAAGACCTGCACGATGGACTGGGGGGTATGTTAAGCGGAATTAAACACTCATTTCTAAATATGAAAGAAAATCTGATACTTACCACCGACAATGCTCAGGCTTTTGAGCGCAGCATAGATATGCTGGACAGCTCTATAAGCGAAATGCGGCGTGTAGCTCACAACATGATGCCGGAAATATTACTGAAATATGGCCTGAATGTGGCATTAAAGACCTATTGCAGCGAAATAGAACGTAGTGGTACGGTGAAAACTACTTTTCAGTCTATTGGGATGCAAAATATAACAATAGAGCAGACCACAGCCGTCGCGATTTATCGCATCATCCAGGAACTGGTACACAATGCTATCAAGCATGCCAGCGCACAAAAGATACTAGTGCAGGTAAATGCTTCGCGGGAGGACAAAATGTTGTCAATAACTGTAGAGGACAACGGAAGAGGGTTTGATACCGCTTTAATAAAAAATGCACAAGGCATGGGCTTGAGCAATGTCTTAAACCGGGTGGATTATCTGAAAGGAAAAATTGACCTGAGTTCAGATCCGGATAAAGGAACTTCAGTATTAATAGAAATCCCTCTCCCATGATAACTAAACTTTTTATTGTTGATGATCATTATCTGGTAATAGAAGGGATCCGTTCCATGCTGCAAAATGAAAAAAATATGGAATGGATGGGTCATGCTATGAACGCCGCCTCTTGCCTGGCCTTCCTGAAACAGCAGCAACCCGATATTCTCTTCATGGATATCAATCTTCCTGACAAAAGTGGAGTTGATCTTTGCAAAGAAGTAAGTGAACAGTTTCCGGCCGTCCGGATTATTGGCCTAAGCACCTTTAATCAACAACCGGTTATTCGTAATATGATGGAAAATGGTGCCATGGGGTATGTACTGAAAAACGCAGCTAAACAGGAAATCCTGCATGCCATTACAACTGTAAGGCTGGGAAAAACATTTTTGAGTTTTGAAGCCGGCCAGTCTCTCCTGGAAACAGCAGACGGGATTCCAGAAATCACACGGCGGGAAAAGGAAGTACTGCAACTCATTGCTGAAGGACTTACCAATGCAGAAATAGCAAAAAGGCTTTTCATCAGTGTGCCTACGGTGAATTCACACAGGAAGAGCCTGATTGAAAAATTTGATGCTAACAATACAGCAGTGCTTATAGCCAAAGCCATAAAAAGTGGAACTATATAGTTTGTGAAGAAACCTTGTTTTGAAAAACATATATAGGAAAATCTGTAAATAGATAGAATCTGCACCAAAAACATAGATGGAATTCGGGTTTCCAAAAAAAATACTGCATTCAGATGTTGGCTAAATCAGTGATTTAAAGGATCCTTTTAGTAACCTTTACCTTATAAATTAATTTTCTAAAAGTTTAAAGCGGAAAATCAGCCAAACATGAAAATGTTAAACTTCAGTGGCAGAAAAATCCTCCGGCAGTTAGTTTTCTTCCTGACAACAGGTTTGTTATTCGGATTATATGCCGCTTCAATGGACTTTGTTTTCTCGAAAATAGAAGGTAAAAATTTCAGGAATTTTGGTAGCTTAACTTACTCCGTATATTTTCTCATTGGCTTTATTTTTCTCACCCTGCCTTTCAGTCTGCTGTATAACTGGCTGCAGGACTACCTCACTTCTTTTGTCACAAGGAAGTATGTATTCTTATTCGGCATATTTTGCGGTCTCCTTGTTGGATTGCTAACGGCGGGAGCCATCCGCAGTCATTACCTGGTCGAGAACAGGCTCATTAAAAACCTCGTTGTCTTTGCACTTGTTTTTTTTACCCTTGAACTTATCAGGTGGAGGTTCCCTCCTTCCCGCCCGGCTGATTATCTTTAAAGCCTGATGAAAAAGCAGTTGGCCTTTTTAGTCCTATCTCTACTGGTGTTATCCGCTTTCTTTTTATTGCCGGGCAACAGGCGATGGGCAACAAGAGTCCTTGGCTATGGAAATGAAATAAAATTCCAGGCTGCCCGCATGCAGCCCGAACAAAGAATGGCAAGAAGATTCAAACTGGATTATACCCTCTCCAAACAGATTGCTGATTCTTTCAGGATAAAAAAAATTACTAACCCACTGGTGCTGCTTCCGCCATCCGCATCTTTCAAAAAAGCCGGGCTGAATTACGTGGTGCCCGAACCTGCCGT
>JAEYUA010000040.1 GCA_023433755.1 Bacteroidota bacterium
CATGATGCCATCCACACCGTAACGGTTTTTATACTCCAGCGCTTTTTCAGGTGAATCAATATCACCGTTCCCGAAAATGGGAATATGAATGCGGGGATTATTCTTTACACGTGCAATCGGCGCCCAGTCGGCAGAGCCTTTATATAATTGGGCTCTTGTTCTCCCATGGATCGCAAGAGCCTTGATACCGGTATCCTGCAGCCGCATCGCTACTTCTTCAATATTGATACTGGAATCGTCCCAGCCCAGTCTTGTTTTTACGGTAACAGGCAGGCTGGTTGACTTCACAACCGCTTGGGTGAGCCGCACCATCAAATCAACATCTTTAAGTACGGCTGCGCCTGCTCCTTTGGTTACAACTTTTTTAACGGGACAGCCAAAATTGATATCCAGCAGGTTAGGGTTAACCGTATCCACAATCTTCGCACTCAGCGCCATCGCTTCTTCATCACCGCCGAAGATCTGGATGCCCACGGGTCTTTCTTCTTCGAATATGTCCAATTTCTGCCTGCTTTTGATGGCATCTCGGATCAGCCCTTCGCTGCTGATGAATTCCGTGTACATCAGGTCAGCGCCATTGAGCTTGCACACGGCACGGAAAGGCGGATCACTCACATCTTCCATGGGTGCCAGTAAAAGCGGGAAACCAGGGAGTTCTATGTTGCCGATTTTTACCATCATTGCATCAACAGGTCTTATCTTGCAGGACCCGTAAATCAGGGCCGCAAATTATGAACTTATCACTGCAGGATAGCAACAATAACAATTCCAAAGGAGTTTCGTACACCTCCGGTTTCTTTATGCTGCTGGGTTTTGCTTTGCTGGGACTTGTAGTTGCCTCTTTCATTTCCATAGGGCTGGTGACCGCCGTTGCAGGGGGAAAGATCCAGGAGGCCATGAAGGATCCCGCAAATGCTGACCTGATCCGGATCATGCAGGTTTCCAGCATGGTGATCAGCATGTTCATCCCTGCCCTGGCCGTGGCTTATTTACTCAACCGTAAACCCTTCAGGCTGCTGGGATTCCGTGCCAATGTAACGGTAAGCCAGGTAGTGATTGTTGTGGCACTCATGTTCCTGGCACTTTTTGTTGCCGGCGCATTTGGTGTAGTGAACAAGGAGATCGCTGATGCATTCGGATTGAAAGGCTGGTCTGAAAAACTGGAGAAGACCTATAATGAGCAGGTGGCGATCATGCTAGACATGAAGAGTCTAGGTGGCTATTTCATAAGTCTTTTCGTAATGGCATTTGTACCCGCGGTATGCGAGGAAATGCTATTTCGTGGTGGCCTGCAGAATTTTTTAATAAGAGCCACCAAAAATCCCTGGGCCTCTGTGATCATTGTCAGCATCATCTTTAGCCTCGTGCATTTTTCAGCCTATGCTTTCCTGGTAAGAATATTCCTTGGCCTCATGCTGGGACTGATCTATCATTACACACAAAATATCTGGTTGTGCATCATGGCGCATTTTTTCAATAATGCGCTCGCGGTAAGCAGTGTCTATTTTATGATGCAACAGGGAAAGGGAATGGAAGAAGCCATGAGCAAGGAGATATCTGCAGCTTATTGGGGATTCCTGGCATTGCCCCTGATCTTTATTTTATTTAAAAGCCTGCGTAAGAATTCGCCTGTTGATGAGGCGCCGGCGGCAGTTAACCGGGAAACCAATTACTGATGGCATTCAACTGGCAAACACTCAGAACAAGATCCCTCTCCGCGACAGTTTTTGTTGTGGTGATGCTCACTGGTCTTTTATGGAATGAATGGTCTTATTTCCTGCTGTTCTCATTAGTGCATTTTGGCGCCTGGGTAGAATACCAAAAACTGGTGTCCAAATTTAATACGGGCTATTCCAAAACAAGCTGGATGCACCGTTATGGAGTGATGATTGGTGGCTGGTGCATCATGCTTTTTCTTACCAATTATGAACTGGCTGTTGGCTCGCTTGCTCTTACGGATATTGGATTCTGGGCCGGGCTCCTGATGGCCATCCTGTTGCCATTGATCATGTTCCTTGATTCCAAATTATTATTCCTGAATAATATCGGCTACTCACTGGTAGGGTTGCTGTACATTTCTTTACCACTAGCCCTGCTGGTTGACCTGCGTACGCATTGGAATGAAGAAGATTACAGGTTGTCCATGACCATTCCCTTGCTCATCATTTTTTCTCTTTGGATTAATGATACCATGGCCTACCTGGTTGGATCTGCTGTTGGTAAAACACCCCTCTCTAAGATCTCTCCTAAAAAAACATGGGAAGGAACCATCGGTGGCGTACTGCTTACAGTGATCACCATCAGCCTGATTGCTTATTTGGATGAGAGATCATCGGTCGTTGATGCCGCGGTGATGTCAGCACTCGCTGCCATTAGCGGTACACTGGGGGACCTCTTTGAAAGCAAATTGAAAAGAATGGCAGGTGTGAAAGACAGCGGAAATATCATGCCCGGACATGGAGGTTTTCTCGACCGCTTCGATTCCATCCTTTTTGCAGCGGTCGTAGTTTGGATTTATGCCATGTTCCGTTTCAGTTAATCCCTTTTTGCTTTTTTAAGCCAGTCACGCAGCCCTTTATAAATCTTCTTCGCAACATCCTGGTGGAATTTTGTATCCAGGATCTTTTTTTCATCATCAGCATTGCTGAGAAAAGCCACTTCCACCAAGCAGTTGGGATATTCAGTGGGACCACTTAAGGAAAAATTAAAGGCACCGATGTTGCCGAAATTATTCAGTTTGAGCTCCAGCATCCGGTCCAGTATGTTCTGGGTCAGCGGGCGGAAACCGATATAACGGTAATAAGTACTTACACCCTTCGCATTGGCATTACCAGATGAGTTGAGGTGTATGCTGAGCAACACATCAGGATCCTTTTCTTTTAGCATCTGCATACGCTCGATCATACCCAGGTCCACATCTTCTTCCCTGGTCATGTAAACGCTGAAACCCTTCCTGCGCAGGTAACGCTGCAGCTTTTTTGCCATCAGCAGGGTATAATCTTTTTCTAATATGCCAGAGTTCAAACCTTTTGCACCGGTACTGGTTCCACCATGACCCGCATCTATGGCAACAGTTAGATGTTTGGGTTTGAATGAACGCGGTTGCCTTTTGATACGTACCTGAAGGTTGTTCCTGTTATAAACAATGGAATAACCCCAGTGCTGTGTGTGTTTCAATTCAATGGTCACCCTTAACACATCATCTTCCACCTGTTCATACCATACATTTTTGATCTCCCTGGCTGTTTTCAATTGCGTGATCCAGTTGGTATTGCTGGTAGCCCCGAATATATCGATCACCACCCTGGAAGGGTTTACCTGCTGAATAGACCGGTAAGGCAATCGTTCCGGAAGTGAAACAGAGAGATAATCATATTTATCATCACCCCAGACCTTCCAGCTTGTTGAAAGGTAATAAGGCTGAATAGTGATAGATGAATCAGGGGTAAACTGGGTTTTAGGAAGGAAAGCGTAATGCAATCGGGAAAGTTTCACTTTATAATCAGTGCCAAGGCTATCTACTACCTGTATAAGCACGTTGGTATCGAGGTAAGTCATTTTTGCGCCGCCGAGGCGGTCTTCACCCGGGCCGAATTCCAGGTAAGGAAGAGGACCGCTGGTACGCCCGGTAATGATTTGCTGCGCCTGGAGATGGTTGAGAAAGAAAACAAAGATCAAAGCGGGAAAAACTTTCATCCGCCCAAGATAAAACATAAAACTACCATAGGGTTTCTCGTAATTCTACTAAACTTTCATCAAGCAGTAGTACCCGATTTTATTGCAGCGCTTAGAAATTGGAAATATGCAAATTATATTTACATTATATCGCAGTCGCAAGACTGCATCCAATATCCAAAACGTAAAACCTATGAGCTGGAATGCCATACTTGGTATTGCTTGCATTGTTTCATTCCTTTTGCCGGTCGCAGTGATCCTGTACAACCGGTATTACACGCACAGGAGCCTTGCAGCTTTACTGGCCTATTACACACTCATCTTCATAGATAATCTTTTCGCTGAGAACATCATTCCCATGGATGACCGCATCAGTAAATTCATCAGCATCCTGGACAATTTTTGTGATGTGCCTCTCATGCTCACCGTTCTCCTGTTCTTCTGTCCTGACCGAAAAAAACAAAACAGCATCCGCCTGCTGACTTATGCATTCATTGCATACGAGATCGCGATTATCGCCATTATAGGATTCAATACAAGCGCTGTAACTTATGTACTCGGTCCCGGCATTGTGCTGGTTCTTGGATACGCTTCCTATTTATTTGTACGGCAGGTTAAGTTCAGTATTTACCATAGCAAGAACCATGGAAGGATGATCATGCTTTCATCCATATTCTTTGTATACGCTACCTATGCCCTGATCTATTTCTTTCATTACCTGCAGAAGACTCCCTACATTAATGATGTGATGATGCTGTATTACATTGCATCAATCCTGAGCGCTGTTGTAATGGCAATAGGACTTCACCTCATCAGGAGAAGACTCAAGGAACTGCAATCCGTACAGGTAACACGTAAGGAGCTGGCTGTATTCTTTGGTCATAAATCAGGGATTGAAACGCGTTAACTACATCATGTTGAGATAAAATTTTTCAATACTTACCCATTAAAAAAACCCTGACAGGAATGCCAGGGTTTTCTTTTTGCAACTATTAAAAACAAATCGTCAGAGACTGTATTTCCTTTCAGCAATCAAATGATCAGCAATCCTTCTGCGTGCATCCTTGCTGTTGAAAGGCTGCGCCTTGGTAAATCTTTTCAATCCCATCAGGATCATTCTTTGCTCATCGCCTTCAGCAAAAGCATTGATGGCATCCTTACCGCTTTTGTGAATGCGGTCAGCCGCATCGTACAGGTAACAATTAAGAATGTCCCTGTAAATTGATCCATCGCCACCAGGATTTTGTTCCAGCTTCATTACCCTCAACAACAGGCTTTCCGCAAGGAAAGTATCGATCGCCATGTCTGCAATGGACATCAGGATCTCCTGCTCAGTTTCCAGTTTCATCATCAGCTTTTGTGCAGCCGCACCGGCCGTAAGCAGGATGGTCTTTTTAAAATTGTTTACAAGTTTTCTTTCCTGCGCGAAGGCTGCTTCATCCTCATCACCAAAATCAGGAATGCTCATCAGCTCCTGTGAAACCTTCATGGCCGGGCCCATAATATTGAGGCGGCCCTGCATGGCACGCTTCAACGTCATATCCACCGTGAGCAACCTGTTGATTTCGTTGGTTCCTTCATAAATCCGGTTGATGCGGCTGTCGCGGTAAGCCCTTGAAATATTGTATTCGGCACTGAACCCGTTTCCGCCGTGGATTTGCACACCCTCATCCACACAATAATCGGCGATCTCACTGCCGCAGACTTTCAGGATGGCACATTCAATGGCATATTCTTCGGCTGCACCCAGTAATGCTTCATTGAAAGGTTTACCGTTCCCGTGTAGTTCCGTTTCTTTTTCATCAATCAGTTTGGCTGACCGGTATAACGCACTCTCGCAGGCAAAAACACGGATCGCCATTTCAGCCAGCTTGAACTTGATAGCGCCAAAATTCGCGATGGGCTGTTTGAACTGTTCCCGTGTGATGGCGTATTCAATGGAAGAAGTGATAGTGGCCTTTGCACCACCCATGGTTGCAGCGCATAATTTCAGACGGCCGATGTTGAGGATGTTGAAAGCGATCTTATGTCCTTTGCCAATCTCGCCCAGCACATTCTCCACGGGTACTTTACAGTCCTGGAAATAGAGCTGCACGGTTGAAGAACCCTTGATCCCCATCTTTTGTTCTTCGGGTCCCTGTGTGAATCCCTCGAAACCCTTTTCCACAATAAAACCCGTGAATTTATCACCATCCACTTTGGCAAAAACCGTGTACACATCAGCAAAACCCCCGTTGGTGATCCAGCATTTCTGCCCGTTGAGAAGATAGTACTTACCATCATCACTCAGTTTGGCTGTGGTTTTGGCGCTCAGGGCATCACTTCCACTATTGGGTTCGGTAAGACCATAAGCCCCGGCCCATTCACCCGTAATAAGCTTTGGGATATATTTCTGTTTTTGCTCCGGTGTTCCAAAATATAAAATAGGGAGCGTACCAATACCGGTATGCGCAGCTATGGCAACAGAAAAGGAATGACCCGCACCCAGGTATTCATTTATAATGGTGGAAGTAATAAAATCCTTTCCCAGCCCTCCATATTCTTCAGGAAAAGAGACCGATAAAAGTCCCTGTTCACCAGCTTTCACCATGAGAGATTTCATCAATCCTTCTTCCATGTGATCAATGCGGTCAAGGTTAGGTGTTACTTCCGCTTCCAGGAATTGCTCACACATGTCACGGATCATGCGCTGCTCCTCACTGAAATCTTCAGGTATGAATACGTCAGCGGGATCACTTTCTTTTACAAGCCATTCACCGCCTGTCAATGATTTTTTGATTGCTTCCATAAAACTGGTTTTAATGGTAATTATTATTGGCTAAGGTTATCGTAAACTTTCTGCAGCACTTCCTTACACATATCCACCTGGTCGGCCGGCACCCCCTCCAGCGCTTCGTTAAGTGTTTCTTCGGCCATCAACATGGTTTCTTCCTGGAGCTTCTGTGCGTTTTTGGTGATGAAAACCTTGTTGATGCGGCGGTCCTTTTCATCCGAAACTCTTTTCACCAGGCCCAGCTTTTCAAGGTTATCGATCAGTCTTGTAATGCTTGGTTTATCACGGAATGTTGCATTACATAATTCCTGTTGGCTGCGCCCGTCTTCTTTCCACAGGTGGTAGAGCACACTCCACTGCTCAATGGTAAGATTGATGCCGGCGGTATTGAATTTTTTTTGCATGCGCCGGGCTATGGCCGTTGATGCCTTACCAGTAATGAAACTGTATAACTCGCCTTTCTTAAATTGGTTGTTTGGCATATAGTTGTTTATGCAACTAAGTAAATTTAATAAGCATTGCCGGGTTTAGCAAATTTTGTTTGATAAATTTCTGGGAACCTCATTTTACAGGCAAATTCTTAAGAGATCAGGGGGGTAACCAAATAAGCACTAAGAAAACGCAAAGGGGGCCCTCCATGCGCCTCATAAGCTTTTAGCATAGGCTGATGCTCAATGGTTAAATTTTATTCAGTTCCTACTACACTCGAGACTAGCTTAGTTTTGCTTTAATGGTCCTGCTGATTCTCACCATTTCCCTGTTGTTCATCTATGCACTGCTGTTTGCCTTTTATGCCAAAGGTTGGCGAAGCCTGCCTGTTTATTATCCCCCCAATAAGCAGGCGGCAGTTTTCATCTCTGTCATTATCCCCTCAAGAAACGAAGAAGAACGTCTGCCGCTATTACTGAATGCTATTACCTCTCAATCTTATCCGGCAGAACATTTTGAAGTGTTGGTGGTTGATGATTATTCAAGCGATAGTACCCCGGCTGTGGTTCAATCATTCCAGGGACAGAATATCAGGTTGATAAAACCGGTTGTATCGGCAGCACTTTCTTCCAAGAAAAAAGCCATCGAGGCTGGTGTGATGCAGGCCAGAGGTGAACTGGTGGTTACCACAGATGCAGATTGTTACCCGGGTAAAGACTGGCTGAAGACCATTGCAACATTTTATGCTGAAAAGGATGCAGCTTTCATAGCAGCGCCTGTAAAGTATTGCCCCCCTGGGTCCCCCCTGCAAATTTTCCAGGTACTTGATTTTATCACGCTCCAGGGAATAACCGGCGCGAGTGTTCACCTGAACTTCCATGACATGTGTAATGGCGCCAACCTGGCTTATAAAAAATCAGCCTTTTTGCAAGTGAACGGTTTTGAAGGAATAGATCATGTGGCCACCGGTGATGACATGCTACTGATGCACAAGATTCGCAGGCTGTTCCCGGAAAAAATTTTTTACCTGAAAAGTGAAGCCGCCATAGTACAAACTCCAGCCATGCCTGGGTGGAAGGAATTCCTGATGCAGAGAAAACGCTGGGCAAGCAAATCGCTGGTTTACCGCGACCGCCGCATTATTGCCGCACTCGCGCTGGTGCTTATGGTAAACCTGCTATTCATCATTTTGCTGGCAGCATGCATCATCGAGCCCTGGTACTTGTGGGTGACTGCAGGTTTCCTGGTGGGGAAGACTATTATTGAATGGCCTTTTGTACACAGGGTCGCGAAGTTCTTCAACCAGCAATCCCTTTCCCTGTATTTTCCTTTATTCCAGCCCCTGCATATTCTTTATACCATTTATACAGGCATCAGCAGCCAGTTCGGGAAATATGAATGGAAGGGAAGGAAAACAAAATAAATTTATCTTGCCCGCAATGAGTGATACTTCCCTTTCCTTCTGGCAGGCTTCCTGGAAAAGACTGAAAAAAAACAAGGGGGCCATTGCCGGGCTGGTCATGATCCTCATTTCTATCCTCGTTGCTGTTTTTGGCTACCTCCTTGCACCCGATCCAACGCCTTATGCCAACCGAATCATCCTGGAAATAGGAGGAGAAAAACCAGGCTTCACCCAGGATTTCCTGCTTGTAAGAAAAACTGATCCGCAAAACCAGCATTTCATCAGCACCATTTTTTCGGGCAGGCCTGACCGTTATGAACACATCCCCATAACCAGTCATCAAATCAAAGGCGACAGCCTTATTGCTGAAAAATATATTGATGAAGGAGTAACGGAACCTGTCAGTTATCATAAATCCATGCTGTCCGAAGAGCCAGTTATTACCAAAAAATTTTTTGTTGGTACCGATAAATATGGGCGTGATATTCTCAGCCGCCTGATCATCGGTACCAGGGTGAGCCTGAGTGTAGGCCTCATCACCGTTTTGATCTCACTCACCGTTGGAATCGTGCTGGGTGCAGCCGCCGGTTATTTCCGTGGCCGCACCGATGATATCATCATGTGGCTGATCAATGTGATCTGGAGTATTCCCACCCTGCTGCTTGTTTTTGCCATTACCCTTTTGCTGGGGAAAGGCTTCTGGCAGGTTTTTATTGCCGTGGGACTAACCATGTGGGTGAATGTGGCCAGGCTGGTACGCGGACAGGTAATGGCCACCAAAGAACTTCAATACGTAGAAGCCGGCAGGGCCTTAGGTTTTTCCGATTTCAGGATCATTGCACGGCATATCCTACCCAACATCATGGGACCTATCCTGGTTATCGCGGCTTCCAATTTTGCTTCCGCCATTGTGATTGAAGCCGGCCTTAGTTTTCTTGGTGTGGGCGTGCAGCCACCACAACCAAGCTGGGGACTGATGATCAAGGAGAATTATAATTTCATCATCACGCAAAATCCTATGCTGGCACTGGCACCGGGATTTGCGATTATGATTCTTGTACTTGCTTTTAATTTATTGGGGAATGGGTTGAGGGATGCGTTGAATGTAAGGGGGTAGGGGGCACCGCAGAGAAAAGAGACCCAGCCTTCGCTAAAGCTATGGCTGGCGAAGAAGGAGGTTACGCAGAGAGTTTTGACCTAAGGTCTTGCAGCTTGAAGCTTACCACTTGCAGCTTCTCTCTCCACCGCTTGTGAAGCCAGTATGACCGTCGCCAGGCACAGGTAAAACACACTTCCTACTTTGTCCGATTCAATCAGATCACTCAAAGAATTAATAACGCACTGCATTAATAAAATCGCTCCCACTGCAGCCATGGCCTGTTTCCAGAATGGATGATTGGTTGAATGATAGATACGTTGAACATACCAGAACATTCCCCCCAATAAAGCTGCAAAAAGCAATAAGCCTATCAATCCCTGTTCAATAATCAGCAGCAGGAAATAATTGTGTACCGTTGACTTTTCTTCATTCTTGCTTACCCAGGTTTTGAAGAGAGGCTGTGTATAGGATTTATATTGGTGATAAAAAGTTCCAGGCCCGAAGCCTGTCTGCCAGCTATCCGGTATCATGCGCACACCGCCCACCCATCGGTGAAATCTTTCAGCCGTGGAAACATCTTTCATGGTATACGTGGCTACCAGGTGATCACGGAAATCAGAATGCCAGATCGTGGTATTGTAATCAGGTGCAAAAGCCAGGTAACGGTCATTGCTTTTCAGGTAAAGCACGGCACCCGCGCAAACCAGTAAAAAACAGAGGTATGCCGCCAGCAATAATTTTCTTCTTATCAGCCAGTATGCAATGAACCCTGCGATCAATGCCAGCCATGCACCCCTTGCATAAGAAAGATAGAGGGCAACCAGGGTGATGATGAAAATGATCTTAATGAACTGTTTCGTTTTCTTAGAAGTGGTGAGCTTGTAAATTGCGATTTGTACCGGCACCATAAATACCAAAATGGCAGAATAGTTTACATGGTTCCTGTAAAATGGTTCCAGCGCGGTATTGATCTTTTCAAAAGTGAAACCATATTGCTCATGTTTAATGATGGCATAAATCATGAAAGCCATCATGGAAATAAAAAGCATGAACAGTGCTTTTTTAAGAACAGAAGGATCTTTGAATAAAATCAATGGCGCAGCCACAAATGCCAGCAGGTACCATGATTTAGCCAGCAGGTATTTGGCTGACAGCAAAACGCCGCTTGATGTGGCAACGGTTACCAGCAACCAGGCAAACTGAATCAAAAGAATGACCAGCAAGGGATGCAGAGCGGCCTGCATCATTTTTTTTCGTTGATGGATCATCAACATGATCGCGGCAAGGGCGGTGAGCAACATCAATGGTTCATCGGGAAGATCAGTGCCCAGCGTGGGAGTGAAATTATATTCAATGGACCA
>JAEYUA010000066.1 GCA_023433755.1 Bacteroidota bacterium
TCTTTATTCAATAAAGTACAATTCAGTTTGAATGCAGATGAATCTGAAAGAAACCTGCATGCAGAAGAAATTTTGTTAAAAGCTCAATCATCTGTTCCAACAGCCCTGGTTGAAAAAACCTTTGATGCGGGCAGGTATAATATCATTTCTTCAACAGGAACAAATCCTCCTAACCTGCAGGGATTGTGGAGCGGCACCTGGACGAGTCCCTGGGCCGGAAGCATGACCCATGACGGCAATCTGCCTGTGGCAATTTCTTTTCTTCTCGCAGGTCATACACCTGGATTGATGAAAGCATATTTCGATTACCATGAGAAACTCATGCCACAATACCGGTTATCAGCAAAACAATTGTATGGTGCAAGAGGCATTCATATCCCTGCCCAGGCAACAACGGAAGGTGCAGAAACAGATTTTAATGAAACCTGGTGTCTCACTTACTGGACCGGGGCCGCAGGGTGGGTTGCTTCCTATTATTGGGACTATTATCAATACACGCTTGATTTCGGGTTTCTGCAAGAAAGGGCCTATCCATTCATGAAAGAAGCTTTGCTTTTTTACGAGGATTTCTTATTAAAGAACCAGGAAGGCAAATACGTATTTATTCCTTCATATTCACCAGAAAATGATCCTTCCAACACAAAATCACAAGCGGCCGTCAATGCCACCATGGATATTATGATCGCTAAAAAATTATTAAGGGATTGTATTGCAGCCGTTGATGTTTTGCAGGAAGATAAAGAGGATCAAAAGCGATGGAAGAAAATGCTGGATGCGATGCCGGGCTATGAAATCGCAACCGATGGTTCCTTAAGGGAATGGTTATGGAAGGATCTGCAGGAAAACCACCCGCACCGGCATGCTTCGCAACTCTATGCTTTGTTTGATGAAGTGGCGCCGGAATTTATTGCAGATCAAAAGCTGCGTGCAGCAGCCATCAAAACAATAAATGAGAAAATGAGTTTCCGGAAGAAGGAGGGTGGTGGTGAAATGGCTTTCGGCCTCGTGCAACTCGGACTGGCTTCTGCCCATCTTGGTGAAGTGGAAAATTGTGTACAGTTAGTGGATTGGCTTTCATCAAAGTACTGGAGCACCGGTATGGCTTCTTTTCATAATGTGGGTCATCTTTTCAATACAGATATCAGTGGTGGACTGCCATACCTGGTGTCACAGATGCTGGTAAATAGTAATAGGGGAGGTGCTGATTTCTTCCAGGCTCTTCCACCGCATTGGAAGCAGGGATCTATTAAAGGTCTTTTGCTCAGGGGAAATGTGCAACTGAAAGAATTATCATGGACCGATGAAAAAATTATCATAACACTAAACACAGATTTCATACAAAGCTGGTCATGCAAGTTTCCTTTTAATGTAAAGTTATCCGGTAGTAGTAGCGCATCAAAAAAAATAAAAGACCGTTTTGTATTCCTGCTGCCGGCAGGAGAGGATGTGAAGCTGGAATTTAAAAGAACCAATGATACGAATGCGAAATAAAGTTACTTATATAAATATTTGTTTCCTGTTACTGGCTTACGTTACCAATGCGCAGGAAAACCAAGTGCGCCTGAACCAGCTTGGATTTTACACCCATGGACCTAAAGCTGCCATCATTACTGGTAAGACCACTACGTATCAATTTTATATCACAACAACAGATCTCACTGATACCGTTTTCTCAGGATTTCTTGGAAAAGAAATGAAGTCTGCATACTCTGCAACTGTAACCAGGCAGGCAGATTTTACTGCGCTGGACAAAACCGGAAGTTTTGTAGTGCTGGTACCGGGAATGGAGCCATCATTTGTTTTCCGTATTGGTGATGAAATTTTGAAGGAAGCAGGGCTCGCCACGCTTAAAGCCTTTTATTACCAGCGTGCTTCCATGCCCCTTGATTTTATATATGCGGGAAAATGGCACCGCTCGAAAGGACATACAGATGAACGTGTTTTGGTACATGCATCCGCCGCAACAAATGAACGCCCGGAAGGAACCATCATTTCCAGTGCGGGTGGCTGGTATGATGCAGGAGACTACAATAAATATATCGTGAATTCAGGAATTACCATGGGCACGTTACTATCTGCTTATGAGGATTTCCCCGGGTATTTCTATTCCTTGCAAACCAACATCCCGGAATCAGGTAATGGGCTACCGGATATTCTGAATGAAGTGTTGTACAACCTGCGCTGGATGCTTACCATGCAGGATCCGCACGACGGTGGCGTTTACCATAAATGCACGCATGCGTTTTTTGATGGGATGGTGATGCCTGGCGTTACAAAAGCGCCACGGTTCGTAGTACAGAAATCCACGGCGGCTGCACTTGATTTCGCCGCGGTAATGGCGCAGGCCTCGAGGGTATTCAAACCATTTGACAAGCAATTGAAAGGCCTGGCCGACAGTTGCCTCAGGGCCGCGCAATCCGCATACCAGTGGGCAGAGGCTAATCCCTCTGTTATTTATGACCAGGGTGTAATGAATAAAACATTCAAACCTGAGATCTTCACAGGCGGTTACGGCGACCGTAATCTTAAAGATGAATGGTTATGGGCTTCTGCTGAATTATATAGCACAACTCTCAATGAAAAATACCTGCCCCTATTGAAAGAACGCATGCAGGACAGGGTCTTCCTGCCTTCATGGGGTAATGTAGCAGGGTTGGGTTATTATTCATTGCTGCGCAATCCCGCACTGGTTAACAAGATCCATCCCATTGTGAAAGCCGCCAGGGATACCATTACAAGGATGGCGGATTTATTTCTTGAGCGTACCAGGCACAACGCTTTCGCAACGGTAATGGGACAATCGGAAAAGGATTTCAACTGGGGTGGCAATGCGAATGCAGCCAACCAGGGCATTCTGCTGGCCAGGGCTTACCTGGAAACAGGTGAGCGCAAATATCTTGATGGTGCCCTGTCTAATATGGATTATATTTTAGGAAGAAACGCAACCGGTTATTCATTCATTACAGGGTTGGGAAGTAAGTCACCGATGCATCCCCATCACCGCCAATCAGAAGCGGATGGTATTACTGAACCAGTACCGGGACTGATGGTTGGTGGTCCGAATAAAGGCATGCAGGACAGTTGCCATTATCCTTTTAAAGAAACAGAGACCGCGTATGTTGACAGTCTTTGTTCCTTTGCCTCTAACGAGATCGCCATCAACTGGAATGCATCCGTTGCTTACCTGGCCAATGCCATAGAAGCCTTAAAAGCAGAAGTGAAATACATCAAAGCCGGGAGCCTGAGAAGGGATCCGTCAAAACAATTCTGATATGATAAAATACAATTTCATTCGTGCAAGATTGTTCAGGAAGGTTATTAAGTTGAGTATGGTAATGACATTGTTGTTCATTTGCCAGTATGTGTATGCTAATATCCGCCTGCCCGAGGTATTGTCCAGCAACATGGTGCTGCAACAAAAATCTGGTGTAAACATCTGGGGCTGGGCAGATCCGGGTGAAAAAGTTTTGATCACCACTTCATGGGATGGTAAAAAGGATTCAGTGGTCACCGATGGCAATGGAAAATGGAAGATCATTGTACAAACACCCGGTGCCGGGGGACCGTATTCCGTTTCATTGAAAGGTAATAACCAAATCAATCTTGAGAATGTCATGATAGGGGAGGTGTGGGTCTGTTCAGGACAGAGTAATATGGAAATGAATTTTTACTGGGGACTACCGCAGATGAACGAGGATTTTGAAGATGCCAACAATTCCAATATTCGTTTTTTCCATATCCCAAAATCCACAGCATTGCTTCCCCAGGAAAGATCCGAAGGCAGGTGGGAAGTATCTGACAGTAACAATGTAAAATCATTCAGCGCTGTTGCCTGGTATTTTGGAAAAAGACTGCAAAAAGAATTGGGTGTTCCCATCGGGTTGATCCACGCAAGTTGGGGCGGTACCCCCGCTGAGGCGTGGACGCCTGCACATGTGATTGAGTCGGTACAGGATTTAAAAGATGCAGCAAAAAGACTGGGAAGTTCCAATCACTGGCCGGTGCAACCCGGGCTTGCTTATAATTCCATGATCGCTCCGCTCACATCATTTGTAATTGGTGGCGCCATCTGGTACCAGGGAGAAAGCAATACAGGAACAGCATCCACGTACCATCAACTTTTTTCCAACATGATCCTTGGCTGGCGTGCGCAATGGAAAAAAGATTTTCCTTTCCTCTATGTGCAACTCGCGCCTTACAGTTATGGAAGAAGGAATGAAGGTGCATTATTAAGGGAAGCCCAGGAAAAAACACTTTCTGTACCCAAAACAGGAATGGTTGTTACAACGGATATAGGAGGAGATACTACGGATATTCATCCCCGCAATAAAAGAGATGTGGG
>JAEYUA010000157.1 GCA_023433755.1 Bacteroidota bacterium
GCGGCAGGAACATTTTCAAAACTGAAATCACCGTTGCTGCGGGAGAACATGCCCCCGGCGAGACTATCTTTTTGCGAACCGGGCAGGTAAAGGAATAGCTGTATGCTCACAGCCTCCAGCGCCCTGTTGGTTTTGCTGTCGACTACTTTACCGAACACCTTATTATTATTGATGCGGATCTGGGGATTGGCCGGGGCGGGAAGTTCTTCCCGCTCAACCTGGGCTGAAACCAGGAAAGGTATGATCATGGAAAGAGCTAACAACACTGGTTTCATGCCTGGAAATTTATTTCGTTTATGATGGTAAGGAATGCAAAGGTAGCACAGCACTTCTCCCGTTGAGGCTTTTAATAGAATTCTAATATTTTCTAAAAGCCTGTTAATTTATCCCTCATTTAATTTGATGCACGGTATTTTTCATTGAGATCATCGCAAGGGATTTTTTTGAATGCGGATCCTTCATAGCTGATGTTATCACGGTCAACAAAGTAGGCTGTATCGCCGCGGGTTGACATTTCTCCTACGCCTCGCAGCAGGCTGTCGCCAAGTACTTTGAAATAAACATCCATTACACTTTGCATGCCTTCTGACTGAAACTCGTATTTCAGCCTGATGATGTTTCCATCAACACGGCCCATAACTGTACCGGTGCTGCCATCTTTCTCAAAATTGTCGAAGCTGAGTCGCCCGTTTACGTCCTGGCCATCCTGCCTGAGCTGCGCAGCGAATGTGTCCCTGCCCATGATGGAAACATAACATCCGGAAAAATCAACCAGTTTGGTAGTGGTACCGGCCTGGTCTTCGTTAATGTTGCCTGGTGTATTGTTTTCCCCGCTGTCATTGCAGGAAAGGAGCATGGTGCATGCCAGGCAAGCGGTCAGAACAATTTTCATTTTATAACATTTAGCTGGAAGATGCAAAAAGCACACCGTGGGGGGAGGGGAGGTAGTCGGTAGTAAGTAGTAGGTAGTCGATAGTTGAAAGTTCAAAGTCGGTTTACTTGAGAACAGGGTTTTCTTAAAGATTCATACTAAAGGCATGGTTGGGAAGACAAGCCTCCTTTAGGTGAATAGTTTTTTACCCTACCTATCCTTTCTTCCAAATCCAAAAATCAACTAAATCAAGGTTCAGACATCTTCCAAATCAAAAAAATCTCAAAAATCAAGGTTCAGACATCCGGCGTTGTTATCCACCACACATTTCCAAATGGATCTTTGATACCACCAGTGCGGCCGTACACCTGGTCGCTCATGGGCTGAACCACAGAAGCGCCTTTCGAGATGGCGTTGGCAAAGACTTCATCCGCATTATTGATATTAATGTAAAGACCTGCGTTCTGCACACCCCATTGTTCGGACGCCTGTCCAAACATGATGGTGCTGTCACCGAAGGTGATCTCACCATGAACTAGTCCGCCCTTATCATCAAGATGTTTTGATTTTTCCTTTGCACCAAATACCTCGCTGGTAAAATTGAAAAAAGCAATTGCATTATCCAAAATGAGATATGGCATAACGGTCTGGTAACCTTCAGGCAATTTCATATTTAAGTTGTTTAATCAAATTTATTTCATTCACAGCAACTAGAAGCTAGCAGCTAGCAGCTAGCAGCTCCACAATTGATCCCCCTCTTCCCCCAGTTCATACAACATGCCCCTCCGGCCTCCCCTGGCCCCTCCTAGTTTTACACTACCGCATCAATAAAAAACGCATCATGTATAAAAAAATAATTTTCGCCACCTTACTCATTCTGCCTTTTGTAGCCTCTGCGCAGCTCAACAGGATCATGAACAGGGCCAAGGCCAGGATCGACAACCGGATCGACAATAAAATTGACAGGGAGATCGATAAAAAACTGGATGAGGTGGAAGGAAAAGAAAAAAACAGCGAGGCAACTCCATCATCTAAAACTGACAACCAGGGAAATGAACCGGCCAAGAAAGAAACGGTAAAAGGATATTCCCGTTTTGATTTTGTTCCCGGTGAACGCATCATCTATGCCGAGGATTTCGCGCAGGATGCCATTGGTGAACTTCCGCTTACCTGGAATTCGAGCGGCAAGGGTGAAGTGATGACGCTTGACCAGTACCAGGGAAAATGGCTGCGGGTTTATGAGAACAATACCTATCTCTCCGGCAACCAGAAAAAATTTGGTGAGAACTATACCATTGAGTTTGACCTCATGTATTATTTCGATCCCAAGGTTACAGGTTATGTGCTGCCCAACTGGAGCTTTGGCATCCTGAGCAGCAACGACATGGATCCAACCGATAATAAATTCCTGAGCGACCAGGTAGGTATCGCCAATGCTGAAGTGCGTTTCGCCTTTGGTTCCAATTCGGGCGCTTATTTCGAGAGTTATACCAAACGCAGGGCAACTTTCAACAGCGACCGTATGGAAGTGGGCAACATGGTACCGAACTTCAACAAGGTGCTTCATTATTCCATCCAGGTTCAGAAAACACGTTTCCGCCTCTGGGTGAATGATAAAAAAATATTCGACATCCCCCGCGCCATCAATACTACCGATACCATGAACCAGGTCTATTTCCAGATGGAAGGATCCAACTATCCTGCAGATGAAATAGGTCTTTTTGTATCGAACATCAAAATAGCCACCGGACTTCCTGATACCAGGCATAAATTGGTGCAAGAAGGGAAATTTTCAACAACAGGTATTCTCTTCGCAGTGAATGAAGCCACCATTAAACCCGAAAGCAATGGTGTACTGAAAGAAGTGGCCGAAGCCATTAAGGCTAATCCAGGCATGAAGGTGAAGATCATTGGTCATACCGACAGCGATGGATCAGATGCAGCCAACCTGGAACTTTCCAAAAAACGTGCGGAAGCTGTGAAATCAGCTCTGGAAAAAGATTTCGGCATCGACGGTGCGCAGTTGCAGACAGATGGCAAAGGTGAAACCCAGCCGATGGGTGATAATAAATCAAAAGAAGGAAAAGCACAAAACCGGAGAGTAGAATTCATTAAAATATAAACCCTGGAAATACATCCGCCCAAGAAACAATAATCTGACCCATTAGTACCCACCCATAACGAGAACCAAAACCAACAAGAGTCCCTGCGCAGGCGGGGGCTTTTATTTAAATCCGGCACAGTTTCAAAATCATATATTATGCAACATCCCTCCATCCCGGAATCAAAAAAATCACAGGCTAATGCTTCAGCAATGAACGAATACGATGCTGCTGCAATCAGGACAATCATATCTACCATGCAGCAGGCCTGGAATGCAAAAGACGGCCGGCTCTTTTCTTCTGTATTTGATGATGAACATGATTATATCGTGCTCAACGGGCTTTATTTTCCCGGGATGACCAGGCAGGCAAATGCGAAGGCTCACCAGGATCTTTTCAAAGGGATTTATATAGAAGAAGATGTAGAAATGAGAATTGACCGCATCCGCTCCATCCGCAATAACCTCGTACAGGTCACCGCATTCAGTTCGCGTTATCAAAAAAATGCATCTCTGCCAGAAAACCCCAATTCCATCATGACCATTTTGGTGGAGAAGAAGAACCATGAATGGAAGATCATTTCGTTTCACAACCATGGTCTTGACAGTTCTGTACACCAGGGCCCCCTGCCAATGAAACTGATGTACGCAGGCTGGTACAGGTAAAACGGCCAGGTAATATCAAAAAAACTTTACTGCACAATTTCATAATCAAAATTTAAGATATTACCTTGACACCGTTTTAGAAACAGCACTCCAAACCAATATGTCTTATGAAAAAATCAGCATTACTCCTTTTGCTGCTTGCCCA
>JAEYUA010000188.1 GCA_023433755.1 Bacteroidota bacterium
GGTCATTTGTTCCCAAAGCAATGCTGACGATACCAGGACTGAATTGATTATAGGGATATGGCGAACCTCCGGGTTTGAAATCATTATGGTCATATACATCCGGCATGTCCGGACCATCACTATTCCAGTTGCGGTAAATACCGATGCCGCTGACACTGTTCAGCAGGTAATGAGTATTGAGAGCCCTTGCCACACGTGGTCCATAAGCATAGTATGCATTATGCTGGTCGTGATAGGAACCCTGTCCGCATGGAATTTGCGAAGGGTCAGCCGCGGCACCGCAGGTAATGCTGTTGCCAATAAATTCGATCATGGGTTTGGAAGCGGGCTGAATACTTTTGATGCCTGTTGCCACGATGCGGTTTACGAATACGCCACCCGTATGGGCTTCGGTGGTTTTATAGATCCAGACTTCGTGATTTCCTGCAGTTGGAGCCTTGATCACAATTGGTGAACTGTCCCTGGTAAGCTGTATCCTTTCACCGTATTTACCATCTATGGTATACTGGATATAATTTCTTTCATGCGAGGAAGGAATTGATAGATAAAGGCTGCAGGTTTTTCCCGTGAAGGTGAAACCAAAATAAGCCCCTGAGCTGATAAGTTCTAATTTCCCGGGTTTCAGATCTGTTCGCCCGACAGGTATAAGTGATTCGGCTGGCAGAATGGACGGTACCTGTATCTTGGAAGGGGAAACACAGGAGGTGATGAGGATTAGTAATAAGAATTTGTACATAGGTCAAAATTCAAAAGTCAAAATTCAAAAGCAGAGACTATTCTTTGCGTAACCTTGGCGTCTCTCCGGTTGCCTTTTTTTAAACGCAAAGACCTTAGAGACTGCAAAGAAGATTCCGGCATTTATTCTTTATTCAATTTTCTCAAATACTTCCTGGTCAATCCCGGATTTCTTGAGGTCAACTTTCTTCCAGCATCCACAAGTCAAAATTCAAAAGTCAAAAGTCAAAAGCAGAGACTATTCTTTGCGCGTCCTTTGCGTCCTTTGCGTCTCTGCGGTTGCCTTTTTTTAACCGCAAAGACCTTCGAGACTGCAAAGAAGATTCCGGCACTTATTCTTTATTTAATTTTCTCAAATACTTCCTGGTTAATATCCCAGATTTCTTGAGATCATCCTTCTTCCATCCTCCACCAGAGGCAGCAGATTTTTTAAGAACGGAGCAGGTTTCATCCTTATCACTTACGGACCAGGTGATCCAACTGATTTGATTTTTTTCAGACCATTTGATCCATCGCTTCCATTCTTTTTCATCAAGGGGGCCATCACCGGTTGCTTCCATGCCGGCGGATTCTGAAATAAATAAAGGGATGCCTTTGGACAAAGCGTAATCCGCTTTCTTTCTCAGACCTTCTTTATGCGTAGCCGCATAATAATGCAATGTGTACATGATATTGGTCTGCCCTACAAGCGGATCATCCGCCACGATGTGCACATCCTGATCCCAATGCGGACTACCCACCAGTATGATATTATCCGGATCAATGGCCCGGATGACGCTGATGAGTTCTTCAGAATATTTTTTAACCTCCGCCCAGCTCTCCTGGTCCGGTTCATTGAATATCTCATAGATCACGTGGGGATGATGTCCATAATCTTTGGCCATCAAAGCAAAAAATTCCTTAGCCTCTTCCAGGTTAATGTTATGACTATGCCAGTCAATGATCACATAGATATCATTTTCAATCGCCGCTTCCACTACTGCTCTCACCAATCTCACAGAGCTATCCTTGTTTTTCAAGTAACCTCTTGCAGGTTCAATGCCCATGGCTGCACGTACTACCGTGGACTTCCAGTCCTTTGCCAGCCACTCCACCGCTTCTGCGTTGTAGAATCTGGGCCAGAAATTATGCCAGCCAAAACTCATTCCCCGGAGCACAACAGGTTTTCCATTCTTACCTGTTAACTGCTTGCCCACAACTGAAAGCGCTCCATGTTCTTTTAAGGGTTGTGCATTTGCGATAAGGCTGGAGCAAAGGACCAGGCAAATTATGGTGAACCGCATTTTATTTTTTTACAGGTGAGGTATCCACTTTCCAGTTATCTGTACGAAAAGGCGCAAGGGGTAACCCGTTCTTACCGGCTATGTTTCCCAGAGCCGTATTGCTGAAGGCATACCTCACCGCAACCGGTTCTGTTACCAGGTCATGCCATACATGAATTTCATTACCCACCACCTGGGCAATGGCTTCAAGAAATACCTGGTCCTTGCCTGCGACCTGGAAGCCCAGCACACTCCTTCCTTTCTGAACGGGCTGCTGTCCCGGTGTGAATTTCAGAATGATCTTTTGTCCGCTGATCTTCATCTCATGAAAACGGATGCTTTTTGAATCAAGCGCTTTGCCATATACATCCGACAAAGCAATGCCCGCCAGCCGGTAGCCCACATCTCTTTTATTGCGGGGATGAATATCCGTAGTATCTCCTCCTATATCCGTTGTAACAACCATTCCTGTTTTGGGTACAGAAAGTGTTTTTTCCTGGGCTTCCCTTAATAATGCACCTTCAT
>JAEYUA010000199.1 GCA_023433755.1 Bacteroidota bacterium
CTACAATACCTGCTGTAATGAGGAGCGCCAGGGTAATCCTCTTGTTATACTTTTTCCTCAGTTCATAAGCACCGTATTCTTTATTACGGCCTTCAAAAACGAGGTCCAGTATATCTGACTGGAGTATTTTATTCGGTTCCATTTTAGAGCTTTATTATAAGATTCATTTTCTGTCCGGATTCCATAAATTTTCCCGGCTTTTTTTACCTGGGCTGCGATTCCGTTGCTTTCAAAAGCTTATTCTCATCTTCCGTAATGTCAATCACGGCATAAGCTTTCACATCATTGATCGCCATCTCATCAAGGGCAGCAATAGTCAGACCATAACTGGCTTCCTTGTTGGGTTTTATGACCACCACGAAATCCTTATCGCGGCAGGCATTCTGCCAGTCTTTCTTGCCTTTGGCCTGTGCTTTGGACTGGATTTCCTGGCAGGCGTCCTCATGCTGGTGCCTGCTTATTACTTCCTGCCTTTTGGCAACGATAGCTTCACGGAGCTCAGCCATGCTCCCGGTAGTGAAATTCGAATAATCCTCTTTTAACTGACCGGTATACCAGTACACGTTTTTATAAGAGTCACTGTTCATACCCAGCAGGATGGTCATGGCATTGGACTCCTTGATCTCGATCTGCTTTTTTTCATCATCCACCTTCTTAGGTACGTTGAGCGCCATGGTTGTAGGCGTACTCATCGTGGCCGTAAAGATGAAGAATGTAATCAGCAGGAAGCCCAGGTCCACCATGGGGGTCATATCAACCCTTGTAGAAAGTTTCTTGGCTTTTTTAACGCCCCGTCCTTTCTTATGCCCGCCACCTTCACTGGAAACATCTATTTCTGACATATGCGATTATTTAATTGAATGAATACATTAATCCTGGTTTTGCCTTTCGACATACAAAGCAGATCCCACAGGCGCGGATTTTGGATCGGTGATGAGCTTGAAACTGTATTGGTCGTTCTTGCGCATCGCTTCCAAAACCCCATCAAACAAAGGATATTTTGCTTCATTATCTCCCTTGATCATATAAAAAACCTGCATGCTTTTGTCGTATGCATAAAATGTGGTTTTGGCAGCACCTACCCATTCAGCCAGTTCATTATTGGTTGAATCTACCGGGACCCCCTTCATGGGATACGCAGACCTGCGGTCTGTTGGTGTATTCAGGTATCCTTTCAGTTCATTGAAAGGAACGCCAACCGTTGGTGAATTGGTGAATTCAGTGATCTGGGCTGCTGTCAATCCCAGGTTTCTTCTCTGATTGATCGATTCGATCGTTTGTTTGATGACATCCTTATCCTTGGTGGGATTTTTCACACTCATGGAAAAAAACACGCGTCCTTCTGAATCAAAATTGATGTGCACCGCATTTTCCTCCTTTAGTTTATCAGCCGAAACTGATTTAGGGGTTGTGATCTGCACCGGCTCCTGGGGTTTGAACTCAGTTGCCATGATAAAGAAGGCCAGGATCAGGAATGCCACATCCACAAACGGGGTCATGTCCGTTGCCGTACTCTTCCTGGCTATTTTGACATTTGGCATATTAAAAATTAAATTTTGTATTGAGATGCAATCTGTTACAACTATCCATAAAATTTTGCCCTCTTATTTGTAAAGAGAAGCAAAAGATTGTGTTAAGGTGAAGCCAGACTCATCAATGCCATAAGTGATATTGTCGATCTTGGTTGTAAAGGCATTATACATGATCAGGGCAAGGGCAGAAGTACCGATACCAAGAGCCGTGTTATAAAGGGCCTCGGAGATACCTACCGCGAGTGCTGTTGAATCACTACCTCCTGATTCACCAAGAGCAGCAAATGATTTGATCATACCGATTACCGTTCCCAGAAGGGCCACAAGTGTACCCACAGAAGTGATGGTGGAAAGAAACACCAGGTTTCTCTGCAACATAGGAAGTTCGAGCGCTGTGGCTTCTTCCACTTCTTTCTGAATAGACATTACTTTTTGTTCTGTATCCAGTTCTGTGTTGGTGATCATTTCCTTGTAACGGCGCAAACCTGCTTTCATTACATTGGCTACAGAACCACGCTGTTTGTCGCACTCTGCTAAAGCAGCATCTACATTGCGGTTGGCAAGATGATACTGTACCTTCCTGATGAAGTTGGCGATTGAACCTTTACCCAGGGCTTTCATAATTGTGATCAGTCTTTCAATTGAAAAAACGATCACCATCAACAGCATACCAATCAGCAATGGAACGATGATACCACCTTCATAGATCCTGTGAAAGGCATCCTTAGGACCGAGATGGTGTGGCCAGAAACCACCGCTTTTATCCGGCTGTGTAAAACCGCTTTCAGCACCCATCAAAAATCTCCAGATAGCATAACCCGTCAAAACACAAATAATTGGGGCCAGCCATGATATCGCATTTCCACCTTTTTTAGGTTGCACTGATGTCGCCTTAACTGATGTTGTTGCACTTGCAGTCGGTCTTTGTTCTGCCATGATTGTAATTTTTAAATTTTAATTTTTAATCAGAGTTTAAACTTGGGGTCACAATTCTACTGAAAAAAAGGATTGAATGTTTATATGCCTTGTTTTTTTTCAGCTAAGTTTTCCTTGATGATCCGCTGTCTCTAACGTTTAAAGGTAATTATATCTCTATTTCAGTAATTGTAAATTTTTTCAGATTTTCCATACTGATTTTTGATCATTCGTACCTGAGGGCCTCAATAGGATTAAGCCTGCCTGCCTTGAGTGCCGGGTAAAGCCCCGCGGCCAGTCCCACCAGGGTACAGATCACTACTCCATACAACACCCATCTCCAGGGAACTACAAAACCCGTATCAAGCACTATGGAGAACAGGTTGCCAACCATCACACCCAGGATGATCCCGAGCACCGCACCCATGATACTGATCATGACCGCTTCGGCCAGGAACTGCTGCCTCACGGTTTTGCTTTTGCCTCCAATGGCTTTCACCAGGCCTACTTCCTTGGTCCTTTCCGTTACTGATACCAGCATGATGTTCATCAATCCAATGGATGAACCAACCAGCGTAATGAAACCGATCACGATGATGGCAACAGTGAGATTTCCCAAAACATTCTTGGCTGTTTCGGCTACACTGTCACTGCGTTCCACAGTGAAATTGCTTTCTTCAGTGGCAGCCAGTTTTCTTACACCGCGGAAGGTGGCTTCAGCTTCTCCCATACCATTTTCAACCTGGTTGAGTTGCAGGGTTTTGATCCCGATCACGTAACTGCCTCCCCCAAAATACCGTTCAACATTTTTGTAACCAATGATGGCAATATTGTCGCGGCTGAAGCCAAATGTGGAACCGCGGCTCTCAAGTATACCCAGCACCCTGTACGGCACCTCATTGATTCGAACCACCTTTCCCACCCCTGTGGCGGCTCCCAATGGAAACAAGTTCTTCGCCACATCAGAACCCAGTATACAAACCTGCTGTGCATTGGTGATCTCCAGGCGGCTGAAATTACGTCCATGCTCCATAATGAAACCATTCAGCTCGACGTAATTTTCATCTCCCCCAAAAAGCGTCACGTTCGGAGTGGTTTTTTTTGACTGGTAGGAAATGGTGGTATTGCGACCTACAAATGTGGAGATGCCTGCGATGGCAGGGAACTGGTACTGGCTGATAAATATTTCGGCTTCATCTTCGGTAATGGTCTTGTTAAGATTAGATTGCTTTTGCTTGCGGCTGCTCTTGCGGGTAAGTTTGGTATCGCCTCCACCACCACCTCCCATCCGGAGATTTCGCTCCTTATAACGGATGGTAAATCCGCTGGCCCCCATCTGCGAAAAGCTCTCTGTGAGTTTTTGATTCATGGCCTCAATAGCGGTGATAATCCCAATCAAAGCCATAATACCAAAGGCAATGATGGCAACAGTAATGCCTGTCCTAAGCTTATTGCTTCTGATAGTACGAAAGGCAAGAGAGAGCGTATCAGCAAACCTCATAAAAATCCAGGTCACTAAAATTAGGTAACCTGGCAGAGATTAAACTGATTATTCATCAGAAGTATAACCAGTTGGTGAGAATGTTAGGGAAAATGCCGAGCAGGATGGTGAGCGCGGCCATCGTTACCATGGTAATTGTGAAGCCTTTTGAGACCGGGGGTATCGTAGCCGTTCCTTCCTTGAAATACATGGCCTGGACCAGCCTGAAATAATAATACACGCTTACAGCAGCCATCACCACCGCAAAGATCGCCAGCCATACACTTCCGGCACTGACAGTGGCTTTCAGCATGTAAAACTTGGAAAGAAAACCTGCGGATAAGGGAATACCTGCCAGTGATAAAAGAAAGATCACCAGTGTTGCCGCAAGTACCGGTTGCTGCCTGGCAAAACCGTTGAATGATTCAAAACTCTGGTCATTCATTTTGGCCAGGACTCCGAAGATGCCAATAGTGGCCAGTGAATACGCAGCAGCGTACAGGATCAGACCTTCCTTGGCATCTGCATTCATGGCAAAGATGGCCAGCATAAGAAAACCTGCCTGCGAAATACTGGAGTAGGCCAGCATCCTTTTTACACTTTGCTGGAAAACCGCTGTAATGTTGCCTATGAAAAGCGTTGCTGCAGCAATGATGGAAACAAGCAGCTTCCATTCGCCCTGCAACTGGCCGAAAACATCTTCAAACAAACGCATGAAGGCAAAAAAGAAAGCCACTTTCACAATGGTTGCCATGAAAGAAGTGAACACAGTTGGGGCACCATCATAAACATCCGGCGTCCAAAAGTGAAAAGGTGCCGCAGAAACCTTGAACGACATGGAGAAAAGCAGCATCATCATGCCCGCGATCAGCAGCACCGGCGCCTGGTTATCGGCAAACACCTGGCGGATGCCGGTCTGGAAGGTACCCGTTGCGCCATATACCAGCGCGATCCCCATCAGCATAAGGCCGGTGGAAAAAGAACCCATCAGGAAGTATTTCAGCGAAGCTTCATTGCTCTTCAGATTACGTTTGCTGCTACCCGTTAGTATGTATAAGGGAATAGAGATGATCTCAATGCCCAGGAATAATAAAAGAAGTGATTTGAATGAGGCAGATATCACCACCCCGCTTAATATAAAAAAGATCAGTGCGAAATAATCATTGTAATTGATCCCTACTTTTTCCATATCCCTTGATGAAAGAAGGAAAAATGCCAGGGTGGAAAAATTCACCACCAGGATGAACAACAGCGCGAAGCGTCCATCTGTTCCTGTAAAATCAAGCAAGCCTTTTGTATCTACCTCCAAAAGCCTGACCCCGTTCAGTTCAAGAATATTGACCACGATGATGGCCAGCAGCAAACCGATGGCCATGGTACGGATACCTGCCTTGCTTTTCAGCATAAAGC
>JAEYUA010000225.1 GCA_023433755.1 Bacteroidota bacterium
ATCAGCCAGATGCCACGCAGGGTTCTGGTAACATCATTCACCTTCTGAAAGAAAGTATAACGGAAAGGTATAGCCGGAATTGGGCCGGGCGGCTCTTTCATGTATTTAAAGTACGAAAGTCTTAAGCTACATCAAAACCGGAACTGGATACGCCAGGTGAATACATTATCCTTTACATCTTCCATGAAACCAGGCAATGCTGTTTTTTCATTACGCACCATATCATAATAAGCCAGGATCTTGAGATTATCATTGAAGCTATGGGCAAGACCCAACCCCAGTGTTGAGAATTTTACATCAGCCCCTGAAAAATTGGAAATGCCTGAGAGTTCCGTACCGGAAACTTCTACATTTGGATCATACCAGTCGTACTTGGCAATCAATTCCCATTTCTCATTGACGATATTCTGTAAAAAATAAAAGAACGCACCGTCAAAATCACGAAGGTAGGTGGGTGCTTCAGGTAATTCACCCGGGTTGACCGTGGTGCTGATCGTACCTGGTTGCTTTCCTTTCCAGTATTCACCCCGGATCTCTGTTTTACCCCAGCCATGTTTATAAATCAACTGGGCATCGGCCCCATAATAATTTCTAGGTGCTTTTTTACCAATGTTTTCAATTGAAGAATCCACGGAAAAAACCTTTCCCGAACCCTTATTCACTGTTTCCCATTTGTATTTTGTAGCCTGCACCCAGCCTCCTCTTAATAGAGATAAGCCTGCGCCAATTGAAAATTGATCAGTCAGATCGAGGGGTTTCATGGCCAGCCGGCTGATTAGGTCCTTAAAAGAATCAAATTCAGCAGGTCCTGATTTACCCTGGCCGTTAAAAACACCAATATCAAATTTCAATTGAAGGGGTTTCTTATTTTCATTCTGTGACTCGTAGCTGAACATGGCACCGAGGTCGCGTTCGCTGGGCATGAGTATCTGCGACATCCTTCCCCTTTCAGGAGTTTCCCTGAAAGAAGAAGAAAGGTTCACTTCAAATCCAAATGGCCGGGCAAACAGTCCGGCTGTGAGCGAAAGATTATGCTTTCCCGGTTCATAGATCTTCACGAACATATCTCTCACGTTCACATCCCTTTCAGTCGCTTCAAACTGGAAGGTGAGCAGGGCGGCGGGAAAGCTTCCGTTTTTCGCAGGGAGCCTGTAGTCGATCTTAAGCCTGGCCCTCCTGAGCATGAAGCGGTTGTCGGTAAATTCCCTGAAATCCCCGCCGGCATAGGAATCAATACCCTTAGCCTGGGCTACCTGGAATTGTGGCTGCATATAGGCGCTGAAACTGAGGTTCTCCATTTTCCTGAGAAAGGGCCGAAGGGTATCGTTAATAAATAAGGAAGAATCGTAATCCGAAAGATATCGCTGAGCTTCCGCCTTCCCGGAAATGAGGATAAACAGGATTAAAAGAAAAAGAAAAGAACAGTTCTGTTTTGCTGTTTTGTTTTTTAGCATGGTTTATGAATCCGTTGAATAGCGCCTTCCGGGAATTTGCTATATTAAGTAATTATTAATTCTTGGTTAAGGCCAAGGCCGGCAATAATTGAACCTAACTTCGCTCAACTTTAAAAATAAAGTATGAACATCTTCGCAAAATTACTGGCTCCCAAGAACAAAATCTTCTACGAGCTCTTTGAAAAAAGTGCTGATAACGTAAAACAGATGGGGCAGTTGCTGACACAGGTGATTGGTGAACCTGATTTTGACAAAAGGCAGGGGATCATTTCACTGATGGAAGATGTAGAGCACCAGAATGATGAACTTACCCACCTGCTTTTTACGGAACTGGGCAGAAATTTCATCACACCATTTGACCGCGAGGATATTCACTACCTGGCATCCGCGCTTGATGATGTTGCGGATTATATTTTCGCTACAGCTAAAAAGATTAATTTCTACCGGGTTAATCCCAATGATATTGGCATGCAGAAACTCAGCGAGATCATCCTGCAAAGCTGCGTTGAAGTGCGCAAAGCAGTAGGAGAACTGAGGAATATGAAGAACATGCGGCTGATCACGGAATCTCTCGTTAAGATCAACAGCCTGGAAAATGAAGCTGATGATATTTTTGACATGAGCATTGAAAGGCTTTTCGCCATTGAGCCCGATGCCAAGGAAGTGATCAAGAAAAGAGAGATCTACCAGGTAATGGAAACGGCAACGGATAAATGCGAAGATGCTGCCAACGTAATTGAATCCATCATTGTTAAGTACGCATAGTGAGTAAAATGAAAAACAGGAAATTCATTTTCAGCTTTTCAGTTTCAAGCACGCACAAAAATTCCAGATGACCCTTATTATTGTTATCATCGCCCTGGCTTTGATCTTCGACTATATCAACGGCTTTCATGATGCCGCCAATTCCATTGCAACCATAGTTTCCACCAAGGTACTCACCCCATTCCAGGCTGTATTATGGGCAGCGGTATTCAACTTTGCGGCCTTTTTTATTTTCAAGGACCATGGTGTGGCCAACACGGTGGCCAAAACCGTAAAGGATGATGTAGTGAGTGGGAATATTGGTATGGTGGTGATCTTTTCCGGACTGATTGCAGCCATCATCTGGAACCTGCTCACCTGGTGGTTTGGTATTCCCTCTTCTTCTTCGCATACACTCATCGGTGGATTTGCTGGTGCAGCCATTGCATTTGGAGGTTTTGACGCCGTAAACAGCGACCCGATCCTGAGAACAGCAAGCTTCATTATCCTCGCGCCTTTAATTGGGGGATTAATCGCATTCATACTGTCGCTATGGTTTTTGATGTCGTTCCGAAAAGATATCCTGCCCAAGATTGTTTCTGTCACCATTATACTACTGGTCATCTGGTTTCTTTATGACCACCTGGTATTGGACAGGGCTGAACTGGCTGCCAATACCAATCATGATAATTATATAGCCCAGGTAATTTTTTATACCAAAAATTTCAAGTGGATCCTTTTATCAGTGATCCTGATCATCATGGCCGTATTCACTTTCTGGCTCAATACACTGAATGCCCACCGTTCGAATATGTGGTTTAAAAAACTACAATTGGTTTCTTCCGCTGCTTTCAGTATTGGTCATGGGGGTAATGATGCACAGAAGGTGATGGGTATCATCACTGCTGCTCTCATTGCCAATGGAGATATCACTGATTTTAGCCAGATGCCTACCTGGGTGCCGCT
>JAEYUA010000234.1 GCA_023433755.1 Bacteroidota bacterium
CTGGTATATGCGGGCCAGTTTCCTGATGGTCACACCTGGATCAAACTGGTGCCACCGGGAGCGGGAAATGGTTATTCACTCCGGGTATCTCCCACATTAGACCAAATACGATTCCGATATGAAACCGGTGGAATGGGTGGTAGCAGCGGTTATTATTTAGAGTGGAACAAATAATCAGTCTTCATCCTGCTTCTCAATGCTGGTTGGTTCATCGGCATTTTTGCCCATGGAGCCGAGTCCGGATGCACTGGCGTTCTTCACTTCAGTGAACCCGGTTCCAGGATTTTTATTATTACCAATTGGTTCATTGCTATCCTGTTCCTCTTTTTTTAAAATTTCATTTTTATCCATGGTTAAGGGTTTAATGATGAATGGTATTATTAAAGATAACCTTTCATTGTATGGCTTGATTCAAAGAGTCGCTTATGCTGAAGATAGAGAAATAGCCGGTAAGGCGGTAAGGCGGTAATAATTTCATCAAACTTTGAATTGTTTCTCATCTTCAAATAATCTGATTTCTGAAATAGAAATGATTATTCGAACCGCGACAACTACTTACCGTCTTACCGCCTTTCCGGCTATTCTTTTCTTCAAAATCCATAAATCTTTCAAATCAAGGTTCAGCCTTCCTATCCAAGGTTCAGACTATATTTGTTTCATGAGTACCACTGAAAAGGTTGCTATGCCTGCTTTAATAGAGAAAATGAACCAGCACCTCCAAAAGATCCATGAAGGCGGAGGTAAAAAAGCCATTGCCAAACAAAAAGAAAAAAATAAACTCACCGCCCGCGAGCGGATCGCTTACCTGGTTGATAAAGATTCTGATTTTATTGAACTCGGCGCTTTTGCCGGTTTTGAAATGTATGAAGAACAGGGCGGCTGTCCCGCAGGTGGAACCGTTTCCGGAATCGGCTATGTAAGTGGAAGACAGTGCATGATCGTAGCCAACGACCAGACTGTAAAGGCTGGCGCCTGGTTTCCCATCACCGGGAAAAAAAACCTGCGCATGCAGGAGATCGCCATGCAGAATCACCTGCCTGTGATTTACCTGGTTGACAGTGCCGGTGTGTTCCTCCCCATGCAGGATGAGATCTTTCCTGACAAGGAACATTTCGGTAAAATTTTTTACAACAATGCCCGCATGAGTGCGCAGGGCATCGTACAAATTGCAGCGGTAATGGGCGCCTGTGTGGCAGGAGGTGCTTACCTGCCCATCATGAGCGATGAGACACTCATGGTGGAAGAAGCAGGATCCATTTACCTGGCAGGTCCATACCTCGTGAAAGCAGCTATTGGAGAAGACATCGATACACAGACACTAGGTGGTGCTGTAACACATACCGAGATCTCCGGGATTGCTGATTATAAATTCAAGACGGAAGAAGAATGTCTCGACCAGGTAAAAAAGATCATTGACAAGATCGGTAAAAAAGAAAAAGCCGGCTTCGACCGCATCAAATCAAAAAAACCAGGCAAGGACGCTAAAGAGTTACAGTCTGTAGTGCCGGTTGACAATACCAAGCCGTATGATATGGTGGAAGTGATTGAAAGAATTGTTGATGAGAACAGCTTCGACCAGTTCAAGCAGGATTATGGCAAGACCATCCTTTGCGGCTATGCACGAATTGATGGCTGGGCCGTGGGTATTGTTGCCAACCAGCGCAAGATCGTAAAGAGTAAAAAAGGTGAGATGCAGATGGGTGGTGTGATCTATAATGACAGTGCTGACAAGTCGGCCCGCTTCATCATGAACTGCAACCAGAAAAAAATACCACTGGTCTTCCTCCAGGACGTCACTGGTTTTATGGTAGGCAGCCGCAGCGAACATTCGGGAATCATCAAGGATGGAGCCAAGATGGTGAACGCTGTGGCCAACTCTGTTGTACCCAAGATCACCATCATCATTGGCAATTCTTATGGCGCTGGCAATTATGCCATGTGCGGCAAGGCTTATGATCCGCGTTTCATTTATGCCTGGCCAACTGCACGCATCGCGGTGATGGGTGGCGACCAGGCTGCCAAGACGCTCTTGCAGATCCAGGTAGCAGCACTGAAATCAAAAGGAAAAGAGATCAGTCCTGAAGAAGAGAATAGACTCCTTAACGAGATCAGGGAACGTTATGAAAAACAGACCTCACCTTATTACGCGGCGGCAAGATTGTGGGTGGATGCCATCATTGATCCTGTGGATACACGCAGGTATATTTCAGAAGCGATTCATGCTGCGGATCATAATCCTGTAATGGAAAATTTTAGTACGGGGGTCTTCCAGGTATAGTTTTAACCGCCAAGAAAGAAGGACGCCAAGTCTTTTGCCCCTTCTTTCTTGGCGCGTGCCAGCAATCCGCATGCGCTAAAGCTTTAGCGGAGGCGCAAGCTTCAGCGAAGGCTGGGTAAAAAAAAATTCATGTCCACAGAAATCATTGTTTATACAGACGGCTCTTCAAGAGGCAACCCGGGACCGGGTGGTTATGGTGCCATATTGATGTATGGTGATAAAAGAAAAGAGTTATCACAAGGCTACCGCAAGACCACCAACAACAGGATGGAACTGATGGGGGTGATCGCAGCGCTGGAGGCCATGAAGAAAACAGGACTCAACATCACTGTTTATACCGACTCGCAATACATTGTAAAGGCCATAAAAGAAGGCTGGCTGAATAAATGGCTGGCCACCAATTTCGCGAAAGGAAAAAAGAACAAAGACCTGTGGGTGAAGTTTTATGATCTCTACAAAAAACACCATGTGAAATTTGTGTGGGTGAAGGGCCATGCGGATAATGCCTACAACAACCGCTGTGATCAACTGGCTACTTCTGCAGCGGATGGAAAAGATCTATTGATAGATGAAGGATATGAAATGGATCCGGACAGGCTGTTGATGTAGTTGAAAGTTCAAAGTTGAAAGTTCAAAGTCAGAGTCATTAGAGATTGGTGTGAACTATTAAGTCAGTAGT
>JAEYUA010000245.1 GCA_023433755.1 Bacteroidota bacterium
ATAATAGCTGAGGTGCTGGAAGTTGAAATGGAATCCATCTACCTCAAATTACGCCAGCGCAAGGAAGGCAGGCAGGGACAATATCAGAAACTAGATTCTAACAGGAACGAAAGGGTAGTGGAGGAAAATGGTTTGAAGTTCATTGTTAACCTGAGCGATTATCTTGATACAGGCCTCTTCCTCGACCATCGGATTACCCGTCAAATGGTGAGAGAAGAAGCAGCCGGCAAAAACATACTGAACCTGTTTTGTTATACCGGTTCTTTTTCAGTGTATGTCGCGGCAGGCCAGGCTGACAGGATTGTTTCCGTTGATCTTTCCAAAACCTATCTTGACTGGACCGAAAGAAATATGCGGCTGAATTTTCCGGATTTGGCGAACCATTCCACCGTGCATGCGGATGTAAAGCAATTCCTCAAAACCAGGCAGCCGGCTCCTTTTGACCTGGTTGTGATGGATCCGCCTACTTTCAGCAACAGTAAAAGGATGGAAGGAATACTGGATATTCAAAAGGATCATGTGGAACTCATCAACGATTGCCTGGGGCTGATGCGTGCAGGCGGGGTGCTTTATTTCAGCACGAATTACACGCGTTTTGTGCTTGATGATAAAAATTTGAATGCTTCTGTAATAAAAGACATCACAAAAAAAACCACACCTTTTGATTTCGAAGGCAAATTAAAAAGACAGTGCTGGAGAATAGTGAAGTAATGCAAAGCAGCGGCAAGCTTCAAAGTTGAAGGTTCAAGAGGTGTCTTAGAGAATAATTAGTAATAATTTTTCTGCCGGTCTATTTTTTTAATCATGACCGCCAGGAAATTCAGGTTCAATTCTGCAAATAAAAAAGAGCCGGCATCGCCGGCTCTTTTTAATGAGGTGTCCCCATCAATAAACATAGTTCAGTGCGGTACGATCTGCCGAAGTAAAGTTCCTGTTCTGGTTACTGCCTATACAGGCCAGCATCCATGATCCTGAACTTGCACCGGTGGGGGTCCCGGGAATGTGGATGGCACCCACACCGGCGGAACCTTCGTTTACAGAAGAACCTCCGCAACTGTAAGCACGATTCATGTAATCGGTGTGACGGAATCCAATACAATGTCCCAGCTCATGTGCCATGATCGTGGCAATGTAATTCCTGTTGGTAGTACTGGTGCTGGTGCTGTACCAGTAGGTGTTCATCCTGACCCTGTTGTAGGGTGCGCCGCTGCTGGTAGGAAAACCTGCTGAACCAAGCGTGTTACTCACCTGGTAATAGGCTTCCACTGTTACATGCTGACCGGAAGATACCCGCTGGAATTTGACACGCAGGTTTTCTGCATTGTAACGCCTGATGGCTTCATCCAGCGCCGCTGTAAATACCGCAGAGTGGGAGGACGAACTGCTGGCGAGTCTTACACGAATGGTAGGGTAGCTGCTTGGGTTTACGAGGTTGGTAGTGCGGTAATGCTCTTCGTTGGCTACGATCAGTTCGTGACTTTGAGTAAGATCATTAACCTGGTCGTGCGTAAGGATGATATCACCTTCAACAAGGTATCCTTCCTCTACTTTTTTTGCACCATCTGTGCTAAATCCAAGTGCCTGGATCTTCGCCATAACAGCCGGTGAAACTTCATCGTTCACCACTTCTTTTGTTTCTTTTTTACAGGCTGTAAAAAGGGCTGCGATGCAGAACGCAGCCAGCAGGGGTCTGAGTGTTTGCTTCATGTGTGTAAAGGGGTTTAGTGTGTGTAAAAAGAGATGTGTTTTCAATTTACTGAAGCTGTTAATTCGTTAACATTTTATTAACGCAACAGGGTTGCAAACGAGTTTAAGACTTAATTATCAACAGTATAAATCCCAGGAAAAAATACCATGCAAGCTCAACTTTAGCGGCTTCAGCTTTGGCGGTCTTGCCTTTTCCATGAAGATTGATCCCTATATTGCCTCTCCATGCGGCTAACGTTTTTATTCGTGATCTTGCTCCTTTCATTTCCTGCACAGGCACAGCCCTTGCCATTCAGAAAAATTGCGCCGGCCCTGGAGCAAAAAATTCTTTCCTCTTCAGAAGATAGTGTGTGGGTATCCGCTAGTATAAAAGCCGGCCCCCTCCAGGAAGAAATCAAACGCCTTTACCGCGTCGAAAATGTTTTACATCATAATATCATCAAAATCAGGATGGCCTTGAAAGACATTCCTTCCCTTGCGGGGAAGCAGGGTGTTTTATTCGTAAGTGAGATATTACAACCGAAAGAAGAGCTTACAACAGGTGCCTATGACCTCACGTTGAACCGCGTAAATTATACGCATACACATTTTCCTTTTCTCAACGGAAATGGTTTGAAGGTCTCGGTTAAAGAACGTTTGTTTGATCCCACAGATATAGATTTACTCAACCGCATTTTTATTACAGGGCAGGAATCAACATCGCTTACTCCTCATGCCGCACTGATGGCAACCATGATCGCTGGAGGTGCCAATTCCTCTCCTTTCGCAAAAGGTATTGCATGGAAGGCTGGAATTACATCATCCAGTTTCGACTTGCTTTTTCCTGATCCTGGATTTGTTTTTACCCAGCACGGAATTGCTGTTCAGAATCATTCCTACGGAACCATCATAGAAAATTTTTATGGCAATGAAGCCATGGCTTATGACCAGCAGGTAAATGAACTACCTGGCCTGGTGCATGTTTTCTCTTCTGGCAATTCAGGTAACCAGGCTGGCACATCCGGAATCTACGCCGGGATCAGCGGTAGCGCCAATCTCACCGGCAATTTCAAGCAGGCCAAAAACGTGATCACTGTGGGCTCAGTTGATTCTTCGGGATCCCTGATGCCTTTGAGTTCAAGAGGTCCTTCATTTGACGGGCGCATTAAACCTGAACTGGTAGCTTATGGAGAAGATGGAAGTTCAGGGGCCGCGGCTACCGTCTCCGGTTCTGTGATATTGCTGCAGCAGGCTTTTCGTGAAATGTATGATTCCCTTCCGCCTTATTCACTGGTAAAAGCTGTTCTTGTAAACAGTGCAGATGATGCCGGTGCACCTCATCCTGATTACAAAACAGGTTTTGGTCAGTTGAATACATACCGGGCCGTGAATACAATCATGCAGAACCGCTTTGCACTGGGAAGGATTGAACAGGCTGACACGCTTGTATTTCCCGTGGTTATTAGCAATGATATTTCCCGCTTCAGGGTGAGTTTATGCTGGAATGATCCTGCCACTGTAGCCGGCGCTGAAAAGACTCTTGTGAACCAGCTTGACCTACTTCTCATCAGTGAAGATGGATCTATGACCTGGCTGCCCTGGGTGCTGGATCCTTCACCTTCCGCTCTTCAATCAACTGCTTCCAGGAAGCGCGATACCTTGAACACCGTTGAACAAATAACCATTGATGCGCCACCTCCCGGAAACTACGAGGTCCGGGTAATTGGTTCAGCACTGTCTGCATCACAGGATTTCGCCATTGCCTGGCAGGAAGATACCAGCAGGCATTTTTACTGGACCTATCCTTCCCTGGATGAATCACTCATATCAAATAATACACATTGGCTCCGGTGGACTACCAACCGGAATGAAGCGGCAAATATTGAATACCAAAACCAGGCGGGTGACTGGATTGCAGCGGGATTGGTGAATGATGTCAGTATTGGATATTTTAAATGGCCCGTTCCTGATTCGGTAATCTTTACCAGGTTAAGAATGCAGTTCAATGACAGTATCATTTATTCAGAAAAATTTACCGTTAGTCCGCAAGCGAATGTGCAGGTCGGTTTCAACTGCGCTGATTCCTTCCTGTTATACTGGGATCAAATTCATACAGGCTCTTATGAAGTTTATCGTTTAGGCCAGGAATACCTTGAACCATTTATCCAGACTACTGATACTTTTTTGCTGCTGGATAAGCAGAACCATCCTTCCATCTATTATGCGGTTGCTCCTGTTATCCAGGGCCGGCCAGGTGTGAAGGCCAATACGGTGAATTATCCTTCTCTGTCACCATCCTGTTATATCAATGCCTTTTACCTACAATCGCAATCGGGAAATGTGGCCAGTATGATGATAGAACTTGGAACCATTTACGGTATTTCAGAACTGGCCATTGAAAAAAGGAATGCCCTGGGATTTTCTGTTATTCAAACCCTGGGGCAACCCGGCACTACCTCATTCCCCTGGGATATACCCGGATTGGAAGCCGGTGAAAATTATTATCGCCTGCGCATCAGGACTGTTGATGGTCGTTATGTTTACAGTAATGTGGAAGTTGTGTATTACTGGGCCGGGGATCCTGTAATGATTTATCCCAACCCTGTAAAAAGAGGAGAAACAATGAAGTTACTTGCCAATGAATCGGGGCGGTTTACGGTGATGGTCACAGACGCTAATGGCCGTTTGCTGCAACGCCAGTTGCTGAATCAGACCAGAACCGAAATAGCTACTGCTCACCTGGCAGCAGGCATATACTTGATCATTATTCATGACAGGGAAGGAAAGAGGTGGGGGAGGAAGGTGGTGGTTCTTGATTAAGTTAAAAGTCAGAAGTCGAAAGTTCAAAGTTCAAAGTCACATTCAATAAGAATTAAAAAAAACGCAAAGACGGGTTTTGTCTTTGCGTTTGATATTATTTGCTGTGAGATTAGCCGTCGGAATTATAAAGTCTTCAGCACCTCATTCATGCTTCTTACAGCATCTGCGCTTTTGTTGAACAGTTCCTGTTCCTGCTGGTCAAGTTTGTAGTCAACAATTTTTTCCCAGCCATTTTTTCCAACAACTACCGGCACACCGAGGCAGATATCCTTTTGGCCATATTCTCCATCAAGGGATACACAACAGGTGAATAGTTTTTTCTCATCCCTTACTATGCTCTCCACAAGTGCGGCTCCCGCTGCTCCTGGTGCATACCATGCGGAGGTACCGATCAATTTTGTTAGCGTAGCGCCACCAACCATGGTGTCGGCAACGATCTGCTTCTGCTGGTCAGCAGTCAGCAATGAACTTACTGGTACGCTATTCCATGTAGCATAACGGATAAGTGGAATCATAGTGGTATCTCCATGTCCGCCAATTACTGTTGCGTTGAGGTCTGCAGGCGAACAGTCGAGGGCTTTGGAGAGATAACATTTGAACCTTGCACTGTCAAGGATGCCACCCATACCAATGATGCGGTTTTTTGGAAGACCGGTTGCCTGCAGGGCCAGGTAGGTCATGGTGTCCATCGGGTTGCTGATCACAATAATGATGGCATCTGGTGAATGTTGCAGGATGTTCAGGGCCACACCTTTTACAATATTGGCATTGGTGCCAATGAGTTCTTCACGGGTCATTCCCGGTTTGCGGGGAATGCCTGACGTAATCACCACCACGGATGATCCTGCAGTTTTAGCATAATCATTGGTGCTTCCTGTGATCCTGGTATCAAACCCGAGCAGTGCGGCGGTTTGTGTCATGTCCAGCGCTTTCCCTTCCGCAAGACCTTCCTTAATATCAAGCAATACCAGTTCTTCACATAATTCTTTCCTGGCAATATTATCGGCTACGGTGGCACCCACAGCGCCCGCACCTACAACAGTAATTTTCATTGATGAATGTATTTATGTGGAATAATTATTGGCGGTGCGAAGATAGAATCTAATGCGTGGATGTGGAAATGCCTTTCAATAATTTCCAGGTATTGCTGGTACGGGATTATTCTGTCATGATCGTCTTCAGGCTTCCGATATTGAGTGATCCTTCAAATACACTTAACAGCTTCCCTTCCTTGTTATAAAGGGCATGAAAAGGAAGGTGATGAAATTGATACCATGCAGGCATCAGGTAATAAATATCCCGGCCTACCACTACGTTGGGAATACCATCAAGTTCATAAGTTCTTATGAAATCTTTCATGGCCGCGAAAGAATGCATGGTGATCATTACAAAATGTATATCCTTGAGTTCTTCTTTTCTTTTTACAATCTCCCTGGCTTCTTCCTGGCAATGGCTGCATTCCGGGCTAAAGATGATGAAGGCAACAGGCTTGCCTTCGGGCAGGTCGGCTTTTTTATACAGGGTAGTGCTGTCGCTGAGCAGGATCTGGAAAGGCGTTACCGTGGGGAACCTTTTATAAAACGGCAGCGTGGTATCGGCCATCTGCGCATGGCTGTAAAAAGTGGCAATGAACATTAAAACAGACAGCAGGAATTTTTTCATAATTTTTATTAAGGCCCCTAAAACTAAGACGATGATCAGAATAAAGTTCCTAACCTGATGTGAAAACGCCTGGTTTCTTCAGACATGCCATAATAAACAGTAACGGATAGTTTGTTGAATGGCGCAATCATTAATCCCCCTCCATAACCTGTATGCCATTGATCTGAATTATCAGCAGGCTGCCAAACCTTTCCCTGGTCAAAAAAAGCAATCAGCCCGATCTTTCCATTGAACAAGGCATTGCGTGTATTGAAGATCCATCTCAGGTCATTGCCATTGTAAAGGGTGGTTCTGCCATGGAAACGCTGCCTGAAATAGCCGCGCAGTGTGGCTCCCCCGCCAAGGTTGGCCAACTGGTAGAATTCTGGCCTGCCAGTAACCGTGGCACTGCCGGCACGTATGGCCAGTGAAAAAGCTTTCGTAAGTGGCAGGTAAAATCCAAGAACAGCCGAAGCCCGGTTAAATGTTTTATCAGGTTGGGTAAGATTATAGGTTCTGCCCAAGTTCGCTGCAAACTGGAATCCTTTAGTTGGAACCACTTCATCATTGTAATCATGAAAAAGATAATGCAGCTCTGCACCTGTGAAATTATCGGGTTCAAAAGTTTCGGGATTATTGAAGGGAGACTGGGGTGAAAATATATGAGCGCCTTCTTTCAGAATTCTGACTGACTGGTAAAAGGCCCTCAAACCCACCAGGTGGTGTTGGCCCAGCTTGCGGTGCAGGTTAGCCGATCCTCCTGCTTCTTTTGAATAGTATTGGTAAGCACTTTTCTCCGATTCAAACTTTGTATTGTTACCGAAACCAAAAAAATACTGCTCCAGTTTCTGATCATAATTTGCAGCAAGTCCCAGATCCCATTTGCCAATTAACTGGTTGAAAAGAGCTTCGTATTCGCCACCCCATGATTTATTGGGAAAAGAATAATAACCAAACAGGGACTGGTACCATCCAAATGGCTGCTTTCTCCAGGTTTGTTTAGTGTAATCATATCCAAACTGCACATGGATGCCTCTTGTATTGGTATAATAAGGCCGGAGGATGGTACTGCCTTCGTTGTAACGGTAACCGAAATAATTGAAACTGTTGATGGCGGTATCACTGCTTGTTTTTTTTCGCAGTGGTCCGCTGGTATAGTTCCCGGGGTTGTCAAAATATTTCAGGTTGGCTGAAGATGATGTCTGGTTAATGACTGAATCCCTGTCAGTTCCTCCAATGATCCTGGTAGTGATCCGGTTCCGGGCAACGCCTGTGATCCGGTATACATCATTTCCCTGCAAACCATAAATATTCACCTCGTCTGTTTGATCAGCTAAAAATTTTCTTTCGAAGTAGGGATGGTCTTTGGGCTTCCCGTTTTTATCGAGATCATACACCTGTACAAGCAGTTCGTTCCTGTTAAGTTTGTTGATTATGAAAAGCTCATTCTCCCTTGAGCCTGCCACATCTACTTCCTGTGCAATGAATTTATAATACTTGTCTGCGATTTCCGCCAGGTCATTTCTTCTTGATTTGAGTTTGGCAGTGATTTCATCTCCTGAATGCGTGTAAATTTCAGGAGGCATCCGGTGGATGCTCCTTTCTATCAGGCTGTCGGTAAGTACCTGCTTCAATTCATTTGCCTGGTTGATCCAGGTTTCCCTGGGGGTGGAATTGGTTAGCTGGCGGTCGAGATAGCGTGCAGGGAAATTATATTTTTTGATATTCCTGATCTTATGATCAAAGGTCTGCAGGTGTTCAAGGGCTTCGGCGCCCACAATCCTGCGTGTTATGAATCCATCGAATTTGGTCCAGGTCTGGTCGCGGTCACGGGGAACCGGTTTGTATATTTTTCCTCCATCTTTATCAAATTGCGCCCATCTCCATTGATCCTCATGCCTGCCCCAGTCGCCCAGGAACATATCAAACAATCTTGCTCTAACAAATGCCTGCTGGTCCACCCGGTGGTCATTTTCTCCATAAATATTTTGTAGTAGCTTTTCGGTGCCGACAATATTTTTTGATCTCCCAAAAAAATCAGCCTGCGACCAGTCATCATCTGGCCTTTCTTCAAAAAGACAAACGGTATTGGCAAAAACCTGGTTGTATTTGCCCAGGCTTGGCGTGTAGGGTACGAATACGATTTCAGGGTTGGTATGGTAGATACCTGCCGCATCAATCATGGGGGGAATGGTGATGGCAGCAAAGGGATGGGCAGTGGAAACATGATCCCTGGCGAGTTCTTCAATAAAACTTCCTCTTGCAATTTCTGGTAGTGCAGCCCGGTAATCCTTGTTTACAGAACGAAGCACGTATTCACGTCCGTTTTTATCTTTTAGTCTGAGGGTGCTGGTTTGCCTGCCGCCTCCCAGCTCAGTGGCTATCAAACCACCCTTAATGGTATCCAGGTTGATCACCGGGATCCGTACAGGCGTCATCCATTCTTTCCTGTAATGTTTTCCCCAGAAAAATTTATGTGCAGGACTTTTATTGTATTCACTACCTACGATAACGGTGCGGAAGCCGGGTTCGGAACTGTCGGTGATAATGGTTTTAAAGGATGGATTCTGTGCAAAAACCGGGATGGTATACAGTAGGATCGCCAGGAAGGAAAGAATCAATTTGTTAATGTGGTACATACAGACCTGGTATTTCCAGTGCTTTAAACCAAACGATTAAAAAATAATGCCAGTGGGTAAAAATGAGTCAGGGGGAGATTTACATCTTTGCCCTGATATTCGATTTCCTTACTTTTGCCTCCCCGAAAATGGGAAATAAAAGATAACACTTTATGGCAAGTACATCAGATATCAGCCGGGGCCTCATCATCAAACTGGATGGCAGCCTCTATAAAATTGTGGAATTTGGCGAAAACAAAACCGCAAGGGCCGCTGCTAAGGTATGGGCAAAACTGACCGGTGTTGATAACAACAGGAGCATCGAAAAAACATGGAACAGCGGTGATACTATTTATCCTGTTCGTGTGGAGCGTAAGGAGTACCAGTTCCTGTATAAAGATGATACCGGGTATAATTTTATGGATAATGAAACTTTCGAACAGGTGGCAGTGGCAGAGAACCTGATTGATGCGCCCAAGTTTCTCAGGGATGGCGATGCTGTTTCCGTATTATTCAATACAGAAACGGAAACACCTATGAGCGTGGAACTGCCAGAAAAAGTAGTGGTAAGGGTTACCTATAGCGAGCCGGGTATGAGAGGTGATACAGCAACCCGCACCCTCAAACCCGCCACAGTTGAAACCGGTGCCCAGGTGATGGTGCCATTATTTGTAAATGAAGGTGAACTCATCCGGGTCAATACCAAAACCGGTGAATACGTTGAACGTGTAAAAGAATAATCCAAAGATCGAATGGCGCCTGGCGCCATTTTTTGATGAAGGTGGAAGACGAATAATTTAGCACCGTATTCAAATCGGGGCTGAACCATGCCACGGCTTTGATCTTTGAATCATTTAATTCCTATCTTAGCCAACCTGTATTAACCAAAATCATAATAAATTGAAACAAATGGATTTCAAGCAAATTCAGGAGTTGATTAAAATAGTCAACGATTCGAATATTGGTGAAGTAAGCATTGAGCAAAAAGATTTTAGTATCACAATTAAACAAAAAGATCAGCAAATACATATGGTGCATGCCCCGGCAGCACCTGTTTATCACCAGCCGGCACCCCAGGCACAACCACAGGCACCCGCTTCAACTGCTGCCGCGGCACCTGCCCAGAAAGCCGATGCTCCTGTTTCCTCCAATACCATTACCATTAAAAGCCCCATGATCGGGACCTTCTACCGCAGGCCTTCACCTGATAAACCCAATTTTGTGGAGATAGGTGATGAAGTGGCTCCTGGTAAGGTGGTATGCATTATTGAGGCTATGAAACTTTTTAATGAGATCGAGAGCGAGGTGAAAGGCCGTATCGTAAAACTGCTGGTGGAAGATGCTTCACCCGTTGAATACGACCAACCGCTTTACCTTGTAGAACCTGCCTGAGTTTGAGAACAGAAACCGGTAAACATTCGCTTTCCCAATTTCACCTTTCAAATTAATTCTGTGTTCAAAAAAATACTGATAGCCAACCGTGGTGAGATCGCCCTGAGGGTGATCCGTACAGCACGCGAAATGGGTATTAAAACGGTAGCTGTTTATTCTACAGCGGACCGTGACAGCCTTCATGTAAAATTTGCTGATGAAGCAGTCTGCATTGGCAAACCACAAAGCAGCGATTCCTATCTTAATATTCCCCACCTGATGGCGGCCACCGAAATCACCAATGCCGATGCCATTCATCCGGGTTATGGTTTCCTGGCGGAAAATGCCAAATTCTCACAGATCTGTGCCGACCATGGTATTAAATTCATTGGCCCCACACCTGATATGATCAACAGGATGGGTGATAAGATCACTGCCAAAGAAACCATGATCAAAGCCGGTGTACCTGTAATACCAGGTAGTGAAGGTTTACTCAACAGCCTGGATGAAGCCCGTGGTATTGCCAGGGAAATGGGTTATCCCGTTATTCTGAAAGCCACTGCCGGCGGAGGCGGAAAAGGTATGCGTATCGTTTGGCAGGATAACGAAATGGAGCGAGCCTACAACACCGCTAAAGCGGAAGCTGGCGCAGCTTTCAAGAATGATGGCATTTACATGGAAAAATTCGTGGAAGAGCCACGTCATATCGAAATACAGGTAGCAGGTGACCAGTTTGGTACAGTATGTCACCTGAGCGAAAGAGATTGTTCCATCCAAAGAAGGCATCAAAAACTGGTGGAAGAATCACCTTCACCATTTATGACTCCCGAACTGCGTTTCAAAATGGGTGAGGCTGCTAAAAAAGCGGCGGCAGCCATCAATTACGAAAGTGTGGGAACGGTGGAATTCCTGGTGGATAAGCATCGCAATTTCTACTTCATGGAAATGAACACACGTATCCAGGTGGAACATTGTGTAACCGAAGAAGTGATCAATCACGACCTGATCAAGGAACAGATCAAGATTGCCATGGGAGAGAAGATATCGGGCCGTGACTATGAACCACAGGGCCATGCCATCGAATGCCGGATTAATGCCGAAGACCCATACAACGATTTTCGCCCATCTCCCGGTAAAATCACCACCCTTCACCAGCCCGGTGGTCATGGAGTGAGAGTAGACAGCCACGTGTACGCAGGTTATGTGATTCCTCCTTATTATGATTCCATGATCGGGAAGCTTATTACCATTGCAAGAACAAGGCAGGAAGCGATCGATACCATGTACCGTGCGTTAAGTGAATATGTGATTGAAGGTGTTAAGACTACCATTCCTTTTCACTTGCAGTTGATGCAAAATGAAAAATTCAGGGAAGGAGATTTCAATACCAAGTTTCTGGAAACTTTTAAACTACAATAAAAAATCCCGGCAACTGCCGGGATTTTTTTTGGACTTTGTTTTATTCAACCAGTTAAGTGTTTTGCAATCATTAACCCCTGTTCCGGTGTTTGTTTCCCTTTCCTTTCTGCCATCCTTTGTGCTTACCGTTATTGGATTTATATTTTTTATCCTTTTTATGATCATGCTTCCTGCCGTAGTTACCGGCCTGCCTTAATTTCTTTGCCCTGTCAGCTTCCAGTTCGCGGATGATACGTTGTTTCTCAGACTGGCTCAGGTTAGGATTGTTCCTGATGGAATTGATTTTGATATCATATTCCCTGTTGATCTGGTCAGCCCTGCTTCCTGAATTAGGATAGGAGTTGGGATAGGTCCGGCGGTTGTTGTTGTCATCGCGGTCACCTAAAATCACATCCCTGCTCCTGTCAGAAGGATTATTATTGCCGCCGTTTTTGTTGCCTCCACCCAGGATTACCCTGCGGGCTTCTTCTTTTGAAGTTTGTGCGCTGGCCCCGGCTGCAAGACCAACAGCGATCAGTAGAGTAAGAATTCTTTTCATAGTATAGCTTTTGATTTTACTTCGAAAAGATGATGCCAAAGCATGACAGATGATCCAAGTATATGTTAAAGGCATAGCGTGCTTGGCAGGGTTTCACAAGCTCTTATGATCTGAGGTTTGCCTCCAACATTGATTCTGGAAGGCCACGGCACCTTTTTTGTGCAGGTTTGGTTATGAAAAGTAACAACGGTCTTATTAGCTTCCTGCTGGGTGTACTGGTAACTGTCCTACTTGCAACCCAATTTTCTTTCAGGAATAATGAAGCAAATACCTCTAATAAAAAAAGGAGTAATGAAGACCGTCACCAGTGGTTTGCTCCTGGCATACCTGATAAACTGAATTTTGCCGGCGAGCCTGTGCCACTGGAGCGCTGGGATGTGGAGGAAAAATTTGATCGTGAACTTTTGCTTAATTATTACAGTCCCGGTAATATTGTTTACCTCATCAAACTTGCCAACAAGAATTTTCCCATAATCTCCGAGAGACTCAAGGCTAATGGTGTGCCTGATGATTTCAAATACCTCTGCATCGCGGAGAGTAATATGCAGGGCTGGGCTGTATCCAGGGCAGGCGCGGTTGGCTACTGGCAATTCATGAATGGTACAGCGCCGGGTTATGGCTTGGAAACCTCATCGCAGGTAGACCAGAGAAGAGACCTGGAAAAATCCACAGACGCAGCCTGCAAATATCTCAAACAGGCTTATGCGAAATTCGGCAACTGGACGGCTGCTGCCGCTTCCTACAATTGCGGTATGGGTGGTTACAACAGCCAGGCTACATTTCAGCGTACCAAAAACTATTATGATCTCTACTTACCTGAAGAGACCAATAAATATATCTTCCGGATCCTTGCTTTCAAATACCTGCTGGAACATGCAGAGGAACTGGGGTTTACAGTAGCTGATGAAGAAAAATACGAGCCTGTACCAGAAAGTGTGGTCACAGTGAGTTCCAGCATTCCCGACCTTGCCGCATTTGCCATTAGCAACGGAACTTCCTACAAGATCCTTAAATTGATGAATCCCTGGATCAAAGGAAAATCATTGTCTGTTGCCAAAGGCAAAACTTATGCAATAAAACTGCCTGCACGGTAATAGGGCTTTCGAAAAAAAGTGAGACGTGAGACGTGAGTCGTGAGACGTGAGTCGTGAGACGTGAGTTTGAACATCGCAATAGACTACTGACTACCGACTACCGACTACCAACAACCGACTCAACTAACTAAACCATTCACCAGGCTTTTCCACTGCAATTTGGAAAAACCTGCAACGGCTCCTGTAGCCACTGCTACATTCCTGATCTTGTCCACGGTTTTTTCTGCATCTGTATTAGGTTGTTCATTCCGGCCGTATACACCCGCAGTTACCTTGTTTCCTTCCCTTTTGACCATAAAAGTTGAAGTAGCATCATCCCCAAAAAAATGAGCGATGCTCTCATCTTCATTTAATGGATTGGTAGCAGGCCGCACATGAATAGCCAGGCAGTCCGTTTCTTCTTCCAGTTTTTCAACTCTCACCCAGTCATATCCAGAACCTGTTACCGTGCCCGGACCAGGAATGCTGATCCGTAAATGGTCTCCGATCTGCAATTTCCGGTGTGTTTCCCGGCCTTTTTCATCTGTCAGTTGGAAATCAGCAGTGGCCTTGCCGGCGATCTCATGCCAGCCATTTACATTCATCAGCCTTTGTTTCAACTTACTGAAAAACTGATTGGCTTCCTGTTCGGTTTCCAGTTCCCTGGAACTTTCCGTATTGGTCTGAATGCCTTTTTCGTTTTCAGGTGTTTGTGGGGTTGGTTTCATGTTTATTTTTCTTCAGTTATTTTTTCTTCAGACTGGGTGATACTAATTGGGATGGCAGTTTCTCCAATAAGCCCGATCTTGTTTGAATGAAGGATGGCATCTTCGCTGTGCTGAAAGAAACAACAGGGCACGCCCTGCGATTCGATCTTGGCAAGTACATCCGCAGCCTTATCCTTGTTTTTCGCATATACATCACGGATATACACGGCGTGGATTCTTTTTTGGTAGTGCGAAACAATGGATTCATAAATGTATGGGTCCTGCTGCGAGCTGTCGCCCAGCAATACAAATCGCTGGTCCGGGTATCTTTCAAGAATCCTTGCTATTCTTGTGAATTTAGTCATATGGTGGTTCTGCCCGGTTTTGAGCAACTGGCTGAAAATTTTCAATTGGTTCAAAAGGAAAACACCCTCGGGTATATTGTTGACCCGTGTAAACTCAAGAATGTAATCGTATAAATTCCATTCACTGCTGGACACGTAAAAGAAGGGATTGGGTGAATCAGCGCTTGTGTTGCTGAGCGATAACAAACGGTAATGCCTTACCACTCCTTCAAAGGGCTGCCGGCTCCTTGCATTTTCAGTAAACAATACAAATAATCTTTTGCGCAGGTTGGATGAATGGGAAATAAGAAAAGTATCATCTATGTCGGAAATAAAACCATATTGTGTAGGATATGGTACATATACATGTCCTGTAGACCGTGCCATGATCTTTCCGTTGCTATAGGCCCTGGCTTCCACTTCATGCCATCCCTGTTGCAGCGGGGGTTCGTCCTCCCATTCAAATTTGAAAAATCCATTCTTATCAGATTCCGTCCGGAAATTGCGATCCTCCCATTGCAGTTCAATTTGCACATTGGCAAAAGGCTTCACCATAAAAAGCCGCAGTAGTGCCAGTGTATTATGAATGAAACTCTTCCGGTATTTTTTACGGGGAAGCGGGCTCAGTTTAAATACATGCCCGTTAATGGTCATTTTATCTGCGTGCCCATACCCGTGGTATAATTTTATGGTAACCTCGTTGGTCAGACCCAGCCATTTCATGAACCTCCCTTTTAAACTTTTGGGAGGGATATGTTGATGGTCAGTTTGCATAAAATGAATAATACAATAAGCATGCACAAGGAGCCTTCCCTCAAATTGTTATTCGTGATCAATCCTGTTTCCGGGGGAAAGGAAAAGCATGACTGGGAAGCAGCCATTCGTGATTATTTCAATGAGAGCCCCCACCAGGCTGAATTTTACCTGCTTACCGGGCAAAGCGACAAAATTTCCATCAAGGGCTATATCGAAACGCTTCAGCCAGACCGGGTGATTGCCGTGGGTGGCGATGGCACGGTGAAACTGCTGGCTGAAATGCTGAAAGAAACACCCATTCCGCTTGGCATATTGCCGGCAGGCTCTGCCAACGGTATGGCAAGGGAACTCGGCATTCCTCTTGACGCGGAAGAAGCGCTTGATGTGATTGTTCATGGCCAAATGAAAAAAATAGATCTTATCAGGATCAACGAGGAAGAAATCTGCATACACCTGAGCGATGTGGGCATGAATGCCATGCTGGTGAAATATTTTGAAAAATCTGGCAGCCGCGGTTTGTCAGGATATGGCAAGGTTACGTTCAGGATCTTATGGCAAAAAAGGAAAATGAGGGTAAATATCTGTACAGATGTTGAGGAAGTGAAACGCGAGGCCTATATGGTGGTACTGGCCAATGCACGCAAATACGGAACAGGCGCCAATATCAATCCTGATGGAGATCTTTATGATGGGAAATTTGAAGTGGTTGTAGTAAGAAAGCTTAATCTCCTGGAAATTTTTAAGGCCCTGTTCACCGACCGTTCCTTTCACCCCCGCCGTATTGAAGTGTTTTCCACCACCACACTGGATATGAAGCTTCAGCGCAAATCTTACTTCCAGGTGGATGGGGAATACAAGGGCAAAACCAGCAAGGTGCAGGCCCGCATACTTCCCGGTATTCTTAATATCATGATCCCGCAAGCTGAACCGCGAAACTGATCATTGGCATAGAATTTTAATGGATTCATACAAATCTATTATTATGGACAGACTTGAATTGAAAGGTCGCTGGAATGAGCTGAAAGGCAAGGCTAAGCAGGCTCATGGTGATCTGACCGATGATGATCTCCGTTACGAAGATGGTAAGGAAGATGAATTTTACGGCCGTTTGCAGACCAGGCTTGGAAAAACACGTGAGCAGGTTATTGACTGGATCAAGGGTTTGGATAAGAAAGATTAATCCCGGTAGTTTACCGTGCTCAAAGATCATAATCATAGAAGACCGGCATGCCGGTCTTTTTTGTGTAAATAATAAAGCAAAACCTGGCCTGGATGTAATTGGCTAAAGGCCAATGGCTAACAGCTTACCTTTGCACCATGCATTATGTATCCGCTGAGAACCTGGGAAAATCCTATGGCATTAAGCCCCTTTTTTCAGGAATCAGTTTTCATATTTCGGAAGGCGATAAAATAGCACTGGTAGCGCGGAATGGTTCTGGTAAATCCACCTTGTTGAAACTTATTGCTGGAAAAGACCTGCCAGATGAAGGAAAAATATGGTTGAACAAAGATGTGGAGGTTGCATTCTTTGAACAGGAACCCCGGCTGGAGGAAGGCCGGACCGTACTGGATAATATTTTTCATACCGACCACCCCGTTATTCTTGCGATCAAGGCTTATGAGGCCGCAGTTGACAGCGGTAATGAAGTAGAGATTACCTCGCTTCTCTCAAAAATGGATGAACTCAATGCCTGGGATTTTGATTCCAAAGTGAAGCAGATCCTGGGTAAACTCAATATCCATCAGCTCCAGCAAAAAGTTTCCACACTCAGCGGGGGACAGAAAAAAAGAGTGGCATTAGCCCGGATCCTCATTGATATAGGTTTTGAACACAAGCATGTACTACTGATCATGGACGAGCCAACCAACCACCTGGACGTACAAATGGTGGAGTGGCTGGAGCATTACCTCAATAAAGAACATGTGACCTTACTTCTGGTAACGCATGACCGTTATTTCCTGGATAATGTTTGCGAGGAAGTATGGGAACTGGAGAACAGCCAGCTTTATTTTCACAAAGGGGATTATGAAAATTTTCTTGAGAAAAAAGCAGCAAGGGAAGAAAGTGAAGCGGCCAGTATTGACAAGGCCAGGAACCTGTATCGCAAAGAACTGGAATGGATGCGAAAGCAGCCTAAGGCCCGGACAACCAAATCCAAAAGCAGGATTAATAATTTTTATGAAGTAGAAAAAAAAGCGAAGCAACAGGTGCAGCAGCAGCAACTTGAATTGCAAAGCAAGATGAACCGCCTGGGTGGTAAAACCGTTGAACTTAAAAAGGTCTATAAAAAATTTGATGAAAAAATTATCCTGAAAGGGTTTGATTACACTTTTAAAAAAGGAGAAAGAGTAGGGATCGTTGGAAAGAATGGAGCAGGTAAATCAACCTTCATCAATATTATCCAGGGACTGGAACCGGCCGACAGCGGCAAGGTGAACATCGGGGATACTGTTGTATTTGGTAATTACTCCCAACAGGGCCTTGAGATCAAGGAGGACCTGCGGGTTATCGAATACGTTAAAGGAATTGCTGAGAATTTTCCGCTGGCAGGAGGTGGCACACTGAGTGCGGCCCAGTTTCTCAACCTTTTTCTCTTCCCACCCGAACAACAATACACTTATATCAGCAAATTAAGCGGTGGAGAAAAAAGAAGGCTGCACCTGCTCACCATTCTTTTCCGAAATCCGAATTTTCTGATACTGGATGAACCTACCAATGACCTGGACCTGCCAACATTATCTGTACTGGAGAATTTTCTGACCGACTTTCCGGGTTGCCTGTTGATTGTGAGTCACGACCGGTATTTTATGGACAGGCTGGTTGATCACCTCTTTGTATTTGAAGGAGAAGGCGAGATTCGTGATTTTCCGGGTAATTATTCACTGTTCAGGGAATGGCAGAAACAAAGGGAACAGGTGGAAGCAACTGATAAAAAAATGGTTTCACCTCCGCCGGTTACAGAAACAGCAATCAAAAAAAAGCTGTCTTATAAGGAGCAAAGGGAATTCGATATGTTGGGTAAAGAACTGGAAGAGCTTGAGAATGAGCGGGCAAGGATTACCGACCAGCTTTCCTCGCCTGACCTGCCCTTTGAAAAACTGCAGCAACTTACCAATAGGATTGGAGAAATAGCCTTGCTGATTGACGAAAAAGAAATGCGCTGGCTGGAATTGAGTGAGGCCGTCTCGTAGTTTTACTAATTTGATAATCTGGATATTGTTTATACTTTTACAGCATAATCCCCTCCTTTAGAAAACACAGTGGTTTCTTATCCTTGAAAGCTTAATTCGTTAACTTTTAAATTACTGTGGTTATGAAAAAAATCTCTTCCCTATTTCATGATGAAAAGATCCAGGACACTTTGCTCGTAACGATCATTTTAGCTGTGATCATTACTTTATCTGTAGTGTTTCTTTGATTTGTTTACATCCTTGATTTTGAAAACTTGATGCCTTTGGCATTAAGCTGAATTTTTAGTTGTCTTTTCATAAAAAATTAAAACCTCCCGCTTAGCAGGAGGTTTTTTTTATGATGTTACCGGATCAGCGTAGGAAAACAAGCTCACGGTATTTTGGCAGGTACCATTCACGGTCATCCACCAGTTGTTCAAGTTTGTCAACATGGTATCTTACCTTATCGAAGTAAGCTTCTTTTACCTTGCTGCAATAAGCAATGGCTTTTTCCCTGGTATCTGATTCATTATTACAAACCTTTCTTGCTTCAATCATTCCTTCTACCAGTTCACTCACCTGGTTGATATGTTCGGAAAGTTTAGAGATCACTGCTGTGCGTTGCTTGCAGGCACCTTCACCAAGACCGATCTCTTTCAGCCCTTTTACATTTTCAATCAGTTTATTCTGGTATTGAACAGCAGCCGGCAATACATGCGTGGTGGCCAGTTCAGCCATTAGCCTGCTTTCGATCTGCACTTTTTTTATGTATTTCTCCAGCTCAATTTCATGTCGGGCTTCCAGTTCAAGATGGTTATACACATTGTTATTCTCAAATAACTGCGCTGCTTTTTCAGTTACCATGGCATCCAGGGCCAGGGGTGTGGTTTTAACATTGGGAAGTCCGCGGCGCTCTGCTTCTTTTTCCCATTCATCACTATATCCATCTCCTTCAAAAAGGATCTTCTCACTGGAAACGATGTATTCACGGATCACATGAATGATAGCGATTTCTTTTTTCTCGCCTTTTTCAATCAATGCATCCACATCTTTTTTAAAATTCTTCAGTGTTTCAGCCATAATTGTATTGAGCACGGTCATGGCATTGGCACAGTTGGCCGAAGACCCTACGGCACGGAATTCAAATTTATTGCCTGTGAAAGCAAAAGGTGAAGTCCGGTTCCTGTCGGTATTGTCCATCAGCAATTCAGGGATGCTACGGTGAATATCGATCTTCAGCATGCTTTCATCCGTTTCATCCATATCATCAGTTACTCTTTTTTTGATATCCTCAAGTACCTTGGTGAGGTATTGGCCTATGAAAACTGATATGATGGCGGGTGGCGCTTCATTGGCACCGAGGCGGAAATCATTGCTTGCGGAAGCAATGGAAGCTCTCAGCAAATCTGAATAATCATGTACCGCTTTAATGGAGTTTACAAAGAAAGCCAGGAACATCAGGTTGGTCTTTGGTGTTTTACCAGGCGTAAGAAGATTCACACCTGTATCCGTTGCCAGGCTCCAGTTATTGTGCTTGCCGCTTCCATTAATACCTGCAAAAGGTTTTTCATGGAGTAATACCCTCAATTTATGACGGGCAGCCACACGGTGCATCACATCCATCAATAAGGTGTTGTGGTCAACAGCGAGGTTGGCTTCTTCAAAAATGGGTGCACATTCAAATTGGGCGGGTGCCACTTCATTGTGACGGGTGCGCAGTGGAATGCCCAGGCGGTAGGACTCCGTTTCAAAATCACGCATGAACGCATAAACCCTTTCCGGGATGGATCCAAAATAATGATCTTCCAGTTGCTGGCCTTTTGCAGGGCTGTGTCCAAACACAGTTCTTCCGCAGGCAACCAGGTCGGGGCGGGCATTGAACAGTCCTTCATCAATTACAAAATATTCCTGCTCCCACCCAAGGGTAGGTGTAACACGGGTTACATTGCGGTCGAAATAATTACATACATCCACGGCAGCGTTATTCACAGCCTCCAGTGCCTTAAGCAGCGGGGCTTTGTAGTCAAGCGATTCGCCTGTATAGGAAACAAAGATGGTAGGAATACAAAGCGTCTTACCGATTCCGATATCCATGATAAAAGCTGGTGAAGAAGGGTCCCAGGCTGTATATCCTCTGGCTTCGAAAGTAGCGCGAAGACCGCCGCTGGGGAAAGAAGATGCATCCGGTTCCTGCTGGATGAGGGCATCACCTTCAAATTGCTCAATAGGAGTGCCATCACTTTTTAAAGTGAAAAAGGAATCATGTTTTTCAGCGGTGGTACCGGTCAGCGGCTGGAACCAGTGCGTAAAATGGGAAACCCCTTTTGATTCAGCCCAGGCCCTGATGCCATTGGCGATCTGGTTGGCCATGGAGCGGTCAATTTTTTGCCCCGCTTTTACCGATGCCATCAGGCTTTTATATGCCTCATCGCTCAGGAACTGGCGGGCCACCTGGTAAGTAAAAACATTTTCAGCAAAAATGCCGGTGATCTTCGTTGAAGATTCATGCAATGTTTTTTCAGGGGTAAATAAATTGGAAAGCGCATTGAAACGGGGATGCATATGTATGATTTTGCAACAAAGAAATTAAATCAGGCGGGAAAAATCACAAAATTTCTTTCAACTGTGCAAAAAAACGGCAGGATTGTGAAAAATAAAATGATTTTTTGGAGCTGGTGATCAGCAAATCTTAAAATTTCAGCCCAAAAGTAATAATTAAATTATTTTTTAATATTTGTAAAAACAAGCTTTTCGATCCTGTTCCAGTCGGTATTGGCTACCATTGGGATCACAAGCAGGGGAAGTACTATACTCCGGTACCTTACTATGGCGCCAAGATTATTGACGGTATAACCGATCATGAATAAGACCGCAAGGGAAAAAAATAAAAAGAAGAGGATCAGGGAGGAAGGTTTCAGGTTTTTAAGACGCCAGGCCAGGAATATTAGAACAAAGAGCAGGAGGATCATAATTTCCACCGATGCGGCCAGTGACAATAAATGTGTTACATCGGAAGGGTATGGCCTGATAATGCTTAGCCCGATAGCTTGCGGAGCGTTTTTCACGAAAGAGGCCAGCGTAGGCTCCAGCGGGTTCACTTCTACTGTTGATCCGCCTTCAAGTTTGAAAAACTCCTGTTGTTTGGTTACGGTTGCCTGTGGAAAATCAAGTCCGGGGCTCAGGTAACGGAGGCTAAAGAACAGCACCACGGAAACGACTCCTACCATTATAAAACTGTATACTGGCTTCATCTTCGTTTTGGCAGCAAGGATCCAGGCGATCAGAGGCGGTATCAAAGTTATCACCAGAAAATTCCTGAGGATCAGCACCAGCAGGAAACCGGCCAGGATCCAGAATACCCTCTTCAGTGAAAACCTGCCATCTCTAAATCCAAAATAAAAATGATAAATCATGATGGCGATCCCCATAAAGATCAGTCCTTCTTTATGCAGGCCACTGGTCCAGTAAAGAAATGAAGGCACAAAAAAGCAGGCGAGTAATACGGGTATATGCTGGCTGTAAACTTCCTTCATCACCCTGTAGATTGCAATAGGCCCTGCCAGGCTTATGAAAGAATAAAAAATCACATTTGTATAATATTGTCCGAAACTCAGCAGATTGAAAACCGCCATGATTTTGATCAGCAGGTTGGCCTTAACATCATTCCACCATGAATTTTTTGTAGCAAAAAAATGTTCATACCCGCCCGGGTAATCATTACGGAAAAGATTGGTGGCGAATTCAACAGGATCTTTTTTCAGAAGTGCATATTCCTGCAGGCTTTCCATATGGTAGGCCCAGGTGTCAATCATCTTGGCCATCTCGCCATAATAAACCCCCATCCACCCGTAAAAAATACCGGCCATGACTTTTAGTAAAAAAAGGATCACCAGTTGCGAGTTGGAAAGTCCTGATGCCGTGAAGAATTTTACTTTGGTAACAAGCCAGGCGAATAAAACAAGGTAAGCGGCAAACAGCAGGTGCTCCAAGCAGTTGATTTTAATCGCACAAAATAGAAAATCTTATCCACACTGCTTCTCATAAAAAATCATTTTGACTTGAAGACCGCTACGTAGTTTTGCCACTTCATTTGAATGATTATGGAGATTACGGCAAAAACCGCGCAACAACTTCGGCTGACAGAAGAAGAATTTGAACTGATCAAAAAAAAACTGGGCAGAACACCCAATTTCAATGAGCTCTGTGCATTCTCCGGAATGTGGAGTGAGCATTGCAGTTATAAAAATTCCATCAAATGGCTCAAGACCCTGCCGCGGGAAGGTGGAAAGATGCTGGTAAAAGCAGGAGAAGAAAACGCGGGCCTGATGGATATTGGGGAAGGCTATGGAGTGGTTTTCAAGATCGAATCGCATAATCATCCTTCTGCTATTGAACCCTTCCAGGGTGCCGCTACCGGTGTAGGTGGGATCCATCGTGATATTTTCACCATGGGCGCACGTCCCATTGCTGCATTGAATTCACTCCGCTTTGGTAACCTCCAGGAGGCAAAGACCCAACACCTCCTGGCTGGTGTGGTGCACGGCATCGGTCATTATGGCAATTGTTTTGGAGTACCTACGGTTGGTGGTGAAATTTATTTTGATCCCTGTTATCATACCAACCCTCTCGTGAATGCCATGAGTGTGGGCATCGTGAAAGTTGGGAAAACCGTTTCTGCCACAGCAGAAGGGAAAGGCAACCCGGTGATGTATGTGGGAAGTGCTACAGGAAAAGACGGTATTGGGGGTGCATCATTTGCATCGGCGGATATTACAGCGGAAAGCGCGGAAGAATTACCTGCCGTGCAGGTAGGTGATCCTTTCCAGGAAAAAAAGTTACTTGAAGCCTGCCTCGAAGTAATTGAAACCGGCGGCGTGGTGGGCATGCAGGACATGGGTGCGGCAGGCATCATCTGCTCAACTGCTGAAATGAGTGCTAAGGGAAAATCAGGCATGCGCATCGATCTTGATAAAGTACCCACCCGCCAGCAAAATATGAAAGCATGGGAACTGTTACTGAGCGAAAGCCAGGAGCGCATGCTGCTGGTTGTGGAGAAAGGCAAAGAAGACCTGGTGAAAAAAGTGTTTGACAAATGGGATCTTGAAAGCGCCGTGATCGGGGAAGTGACCGATGACGGGTTGTTAAGTTTTTATATTGGCGGACATCTTGAAGCGCAGATCCCCGCTGAAGAACTGGTGCTGGGTGGTGGCGCGCCGCAGTACGACAGAACTTATCATGAACCTGCTTATTTTTCTGAGATCAAAAAATTCAACGCCACAAGTATCAGCCAGCCTGGTAACCTCAAAGAGATTGCAGAGCAAATTGTACAGTTGCCAACCATTGCATCCAAAAGATGGATCACCAACCAGTACGACAGTATGGTGGGTACAGCTAATACTACTACCAACCAGCCTTCAGACGCGGCCATTGTACTGGTACGGGAAACAGGCCGTGGCATTGCTGTTACGGTTGACTGCAACAGCCGTTATGTGTATGCTGATCCTTATAAAGGTGCTATGATTGCAGTGGCGGAAGCGGCCAGGAATATCGTATGCAGCGGAGGCAAACCTCTTGGTGTGACCAACTGTCTCAACTTCGGTAATCCTTACGATCCTGAAGTGTATTACCAGTTTGTAAATGCCATTAAAGGAATGGGAGAGGCCTGCCGAAAATTTGATACGCCGGTTACAGGAGGGAACGTAAGTTTTTATAACCAGAACCCAGATGGTCCTGTATTCCCCACGCCAACCATTGGCATGGTTGGATTGGTTGATGACCTCAGCAAAAAGATGACGCTTGATTTCAAAAAATCTGGTGATGTCATATACCTGCTTGGCACTTCACGCAATGACCTTGCATCGTCAGCTTATCTCAGTAAAATTCTGAAACAGGAATATTCCCCGGCTCCGTGGTTTGACCTCGATGAGGAATTCAAGCTGCAGCAGGAACTTGCTTCACTGATCGCATCCGGGCTGCTGCACTCCGCTCATGATATCAGCGAAGGAGGTTTGATCGTAAACCTGGTTGAAAGCGGCTTCCCCGGATCATTCGGCTTTTCCATAAAAACAGATGACACCATCCGGAAGGATGCTTTTCTTTTCGGAGAAGCGCAGAGCAGGGTGGTGGTAACTGTGGATGCTGAACAGGAAGAAACCTTCCTTGCAAGGATGATCAGTTTCCCCTGTACAAAACTGGGCGTGGTAACTGAAAGCGTAATTGAAGTGAATGGAGAGAACTGGGGTGAGATCACTGGCTGGAAAGAACTATATGATACCGCTATTGAAAAGCAGCTAGCACGTGAGCTGGAATCTGAAGGCGCTTTGGGTATGCTTTAATAGGGCCGCCCCGTTTCCATATTCAGTTGCATAGGTCTCAACAGGTTTTTCAACTTTGCAGAGCGGAGTTCAGACCATGCACCAAGCATGGCATAGCGCCCGACCCGGTTTTGATTCCTGGATTTTGTATAGTGGATAGCCTGAAGGCATCCCCAGAATCCGAATGAATTCCCGTTGGGCTGTAGTTTGAAAAAATTATATCCTACCCTTATATAAATATTCCTGCCATCACAGAATCCCCAGAAATCAGTAAACAGTTTTTCTTCACCATTTTCTTTAATGTATAAATAATCGGATTCATCATCCTGGTCGAGTGTAAATTCAATATTTTGAGGTTGATTGTTTAGAAAATCTTCGAAACTTAGGTAGAGGCCTCTTTGCATATCATTTACCCGGAACCTGTTTTTAGTGAAACGCTTATTATAATAATCAAAAATCTCATTCTCTGTAATCTGCTTCTTGGATCTAAGAATCTTTTCGATTTCCATTGCTCCTACTGTACTTAATAATAGATCCAAACCTCTTTGGTAAATGAAGAGGCAATCCGGTGCAGTGGTTCCAGCCTGGTGACCGTGGTGTCATATCGCAGAAGGGCCTTATAGCTTCCCGCACTGTTTACAAAAACATCTGCGGAAAAGGTGCATTGTGAAACAAATCTCTTTTCTTCTATTTTGGCCAGGCCAATTTCTCCTGCTCTTGGTTCCTGCAATCTGAAATCCTTGAGGATGATGAGTAGTTTATATTCCTGGGTATCAGAAATAACCGATTTTTCAATTATATAGTCCTGCAGGGCATCTTCAGTTCCTCCATTCACCCTGATCCATTTGGGTCTGCCATTAATCAGTACTCCCAGGTTGGTGGTATCATATCGCAGATCTTTTATCCTAACTTCTTTGAATGGGAGGGAGACCGGTTTTTCCTCCTGTGTTGTTTCAATGGAGATTAAATGCGCATCAAAATTCATTGGCTGGGCCTGCATGGCTTGGACCATCATAATGAAAAATGCTAATAAGATCACCCGGCTGAACGTACTCATTGAACATAATTAAGAAATGGAATTCTAAAAGCAAAAATTATCCTTCATTTTCCACAGCCTTGTTAAAAACAGCTTGCGCCCCAAAAAATTGCAGT
>JAEYUA010000274.1 GCA_023433755.1 Bacteroidota bacterium
GTTGAAGGGAACGATCTCGCAAAAAACATTGGCCTCTCTTACGGCCCTGGCGATCAATTGAGTGTATTGTGAACCAAAATCAAGGATCAGTATCTTTTCAGTCATGGGCTGTGAAGGTAAAAAAATAGATGGAAAGGGTATTTTCTTTGGTCCTACCCTTTTTTACCGCAGAGAAACCAGCCTTCGCTGAAGCTACGGCAGGCAAGCCATCCTTCGCTGAAGCTACGGCAGGCGTGGGAGAACGCTGAGATTGCGCAGAGAGGAGCTGTTAATGCCTCGTGGAAGCGGGTTCATGAATTTCTTATTTTCGTATGGTAACTTTTTGGCCTTTCCTGGCGTCACATATCAAAACTGCACATTATGAGAATGCTTCTTCTGCTGGTAACTGTTATTGCATTTAGCTCCTGTACGTGGTTTGGGGAAAGAGTTTCCGGGAATGGTAAGGTCATAACGGAAGACCGGCAGGTGGGTGCTTTTGAAGATATTCGCGTGAGTGGAGGTATTGATGTGCAGATCAAGCAGGACCCCAGCCACCGTGTGAGCATTTCTACTGATGAAAACCTGATGCCCCTGCTCGAAGTGTATGTTAGTAATAACATTCTTCATATCAGGGAAAAGAAAGGGTACAACCTCAAACCTTCCAATGAACTGATCGTTTATATCAATGCCCCGGGCTTTCGTAAAATTGATGTATCGGGATCGAGCGATCTTTCCAGCTCCAACCGCATTTCCGTTGATAATCCCCTGGAGATCTCCATCAGCGGATCGGCCCATATTGATATGGAGATTGATGCGCCCGGCATCAGCACCGATGTTTCCGGCAGTGGAACAGTAAAACTGCGTGGCCGCTCGAAGGATACCAGGATTTCCCTGAGTGGTTCAGGAGATATCAGGTGTTTTGAACTGGCCAGTGAAAATGTGGAACTGGATGTTTCCGGCAGCGCGGATGCGGAAGTGTCAGCATCCACTACCCTTGATATAAGTGTATCGGGTGCCGGCACCGTAAATTACCGTGGTAATCCGAGTGTGAAACAAAGCATTTCAGGTGCAGGCTCCGTAAAAAAAGTGGGCTGATCAGAGGTCCACATACTTAACCCTGATGGTGATGTTCCGGTTCCTTCCCTTGTCATCTGTACATGATATTTTAACGGGACCTTCCCGGGGAATGAACATTTGTTTTTCTCCGGCTGGTGAGGCTTTGTAAAATTCATCGTTGATATACCAGTAGATCTTCATTACATCCGATCCTGTTCTTGCTGAAAGTTGTAAGGGCTCCGGATCACGGCTGCTGAGCAGGTATTCATGACCGTTAAGCGGGAAGGTGATCTGCGGTCCATTGCCTTTAAATATTTTTTCGCAATCGTGATAATGAGGCGGGATCTTTTCGTAAGCCATGCCGTTACCTGAAAACCAGGCCTGCATTTCCATATCGGTGATCCTGTAGGGTTTTTTGATGAAGCCCTCGGCAGGTGTGCAGCTCTCACAGTAGGACCAGGCCATATCGGGAGCAACTTTTACTTCTTCAATATGCTTACATGGGGTCATTGAACTGGCAAGCGGAATAAAATAATCCGTAATAAGATTGGTGCACCAGTTGCCGGGCAATTGTCCGCTGGCACTACAAACCTGCCGCCACTGGCATTCCGCGGGCATATCATACCAGGATGAATTGCTGTCATAATCCAGCGTGTTGAAGATCCTGAACAAAAGTGGCGTGGCTGTATTGGCACCACTTAATTCCGGCACACCCTGCCCGGAAAAATTTCCCACCCAAACACCAACCGTAAAATTTTTATTGTAACCGATGCTCCAGGCATCCCTGCGTCCATAAGAGGTGCCTGTTTTCCAGGCGATCTTTGGCATCCGCTCAGTGGCCGTCCAGTTGAGTGGAAAATCAGGGCGGTTCACTTTGGAAAGGATCTCGGTGATCATGTAACTCGCGGCGGCAGAAAGAATTCTTTTCTTTTTCCCGTTTGTATCGGCTGAACTAAAAGAAGGCTGCCTATAAACACCTTCATTCGCGAAAGCTGCAAAAAGGGCGGTGAGTTCTTCCAGTGTAGCACCACAACCTCCGAGTACCATGGATAGTCCCAGTTTATCCCGGTCTTTCTCTACCTGGCGGAAACCTGCTTCGGCCAGTCCATTGATCAATACATCTTTTCCAAGTTGCTGCAGGCTGCGTACGGAAGGAATGTTGAGTGAATGTTCGAGCGCATATTCCATCGTTACATAACCATTGAACTGGCGGTCATAATTCTCAGGTGCGTACCCTGCATAATTCACCGGCACATCATTGATGATCTTTTTAGGTGTGAGCAATCCCTCATCAATGGCCAGTCCATATAAAAAGGGTTTGAGTGTACTGCCCGGCTGTCTCACCGCCGCGGCACCGTTCACCTGTCCGCCGTCTGTTGTATCTCTGAAATCTGATGAACCGGTATAACTGATGATCCTGCCAGTTTTATTGTCCATCACCACCACGGCCGCATTCCTGATCTGCTTCAGTCTTAAACCTCTTACATAATCCGAAACCAGCTTTTCGATCTTGAGCTGGTTGTTCAAATCAATATGCGTTTTGATATTCACTGAACTGCTGCCCGTTTTCAGTTTGTAGCCAAGGTGGGGGATGTAATGCGGCACCTCCGTACGTTTCGCATCAAGGGGCTCTGACAGTGCATCTTCTATTTCTTTGCCGGTGAACACACCATCATCCGCGAATTTTTTTAACCAGCGGTTTCTTTCCTGCAGTACAAGATCATTCCGTTTCCCGATAACAAGGGTGGATGGCCGGTTGGGAATGATGGACAGGGCGGTGATCTCCGCCAGCGAAAGATGATCCGGGTTTTTTTTGAAGTAAAGCCAGGAAGCTGATTTCACTCCTTCGATATTACCGCCATAGGGCACGAGGTTGAGATAGAGTTGTAAGATTTCATCCTTGTCATACTTCCATTCCAACTGCAGGGCCCTGAACATTTCAATACTTTTAGAAAGAAGGTTTCTCTTCCTGGGTTCAAGCGCCCGCGCTACCTGCATGGTAATGGTGGAAGCGCCGGAAGTCCGTTTCATGCGGATGGTATTCATGAAGGCAGCCCTTGCCATTGCCAGTGGATTGACACCGGGATGATCGTAGAAGTAACGGTCTTCCTTAGCAATGATGGTTTTTCGGAGCAGGGGTGAGATCTCATGAAGCTCGGTCTTCATACGCCATTTTTCATCGGGGGTGAGATAGGCATTAATCACCTGCCCTTGTACATCGCTGATGGTTGTGGAATACTCAATGGAATCAGGAATGGGAAAGAGGCGGTTGAGCAAAAGGAATAACAGGAAGGAACACACTAAGAAGATTACGAATCTTTTAACAGGCCGGAACAATTTCAGCTTTGTAACTTTCTGAAGCCATTGATTCAATTTGTATGGACTCATCGGGTCATCCTCCTTAGCGTTTATCTTCCGGCTCACAACTGGCAATACGAATGTAATGACAGGATCACATGGATTTCTTTCCTTTGGTAAGTATAAACATTTTATAACAAATTTATTCAGGCGCAAAATGGTTTATGGAAAGCGGGAAGGTTTGCGTCTGTGCAATAATGGAAAGTAAGTTGCCTGCATTCATTTTGCCTTTGAACAATTATTCCTAACTTTTTACCGCCAACATTTCAATCCATCGTATGTTCAATAAATTACTCCTGGTTCCGCTCATCCTTTGCGGAACTATTTTTTTGTCTGCCTGCAAACGCAATTACGTTGCCCTCGATTATACCAATGCCAAAGGAGAGGTGCCGCAACTAGGCAACCTGGTATTCCGGTTTAATAAATCAGTCTATCCTGATTCGCTTCTCAACAATTGGGATTCCACCAGCTATATTTCTTTCGAACCTTCCATACCCGGGCGCTTCCGCTGGAACGGACCGGATGAACTGGTCTTTTCTCCCTCAGGTCCGCTGAAGCCTGCTACCACTTACCGCGCCAGGATCGGGAATGAAGTGCTGCGCTTCAGCAGTTTCAATGATATTAAAGACGCAGACAAGATCGAATTCAATACTTCACCACTGGCACTTGCTGATGCTCAGGTGATCTGGGTATTGCAGGATGAAGCCAGGAATATCGCGGTTCCGCAACTGAACCTGGTGTTTAATTACCCGGTTGATGCGGAAAAACTAAAAGAAAAACTGAAGATCGAAGTAGATGGTTCAAAGTCTGACTACAGCCTGCAGACCATTGGCGTAAGTAAACAGGTGTCCATACGGCTTAACCAGTTCAAAGCCGAGGACAAAACCTATGAAGCCCTGGTCCAGATAGATGCCGGCCTTCGTCCTGATAAGGGCAGTAATAGCCTGGATGAACCAATCAAAACCCTTCTTTCCATTCCTTCACCATTTGTACTTAGCATCAATAACGTGGAAACTGAGCATGATGGCTTACAGGGTTTGATTCATGTGTACACCAGCCAGCAGTTGGTGCCGGACAACCTGCGGCAGTTGATACAATTTGATCCCAACATTAGTTATACCACCCAGCTTGAAGAATATGGATTCACGATTAAGAGTGAAAAATTTGATATGGAAAATGGTTATGCCTTCACCATTAACAGTGGCCTGAGAGGAAAGGTAGGTGGTGTGTTGAAAGAGCCTTACAACGGTAGTGTGGCTTTCGGACAAATGGAATCGGAGGTCAGGTTCACCAATAGTAAAGCGGTTTATCTTTCCGGCAAGGGCAATGGCAATATTGAAGTGCGCATCACCAATACGCCAAAAATCCGCCTGGTGATATCAAAGATCTATGAGAATAACCTGCTGATGGCGCAGCGTTATGGATATGAACCATCTGACCGCGAGCTGGGTGAGGGCTCTTACGCTTCCTATAATGATGAAGGTTATGAGGGTTACAGTAACGATATGGCAGGTGATGTGGTGTACAGCAAAGAAATTGACACGCGCTCGCTTCCCAAATCCGGCGCGGGAAGGATCCTCAATCTTTCACAGTTTGAAGACCGGCTTCCGGATGCGAAAGGAATTTATCATGTGCTGATCCGCTCAAAAGAAGATTACTGGATCAGCGACAGCCGTTTTTTTTCTTATTCTGACCTGGGACTGGTAGCCAAACAGGGACAGGATAAGATCTATGTGTTTACCAATTCCATCAAAACTGCCAATCCTGTGAACGGTGTTACCATTAATGTGTACGGCGCCAATAATCAGTTATTGGGAACGGCGGCAACTAATGAAGATGGAGTAGCGGAAGTGCCAGTGGCGGCTAAACAATTTGCCGGTTACAGGCCCGCCATGGTAATCGCCAAAACCGCTGATGATTTTACCTACCTGCCTTTCAGCAATACACGCGTCAACACTTCCAGGTTTGATGTGGGAGGAAAGATCACAAACCCAACAGGACTTGATGCTTTTGTTTACGCGGAACGTGATATCTACCGGCCGGGTGAAAGAATCAATTTCACTACGGTCGTTCGTGATAAGAACTGGAAGAGCCCGGGTGAAATTCCCGTCAAGCTAAAGATGTTGCTGCCCAATGGAAAAGAACTGCGCACCTTTCGCAAAGGATTGAATGAGCAGGGAGCTACCGAGGGCGCGATTGATATTTCCCCATCAGCGATTACCGGAAGTTATACTCTTGAGGTTTACAGTTCCAATGATGTATTGATGGCTACCAAAAATTTTATGGTGGAAGAATTTGTGCCCGACCGCATCCGCGTACAGGCCAAACTGGATCAGCCGCTCAAACCCGGAACCGTGGCGAAACTGCAATTGAATGCCATGAATTTTTTTGGCCCGCCTGCCGCCAACCGCAAGTATGAAACAGAGATACAGGTGCGCCAGAAAAATTTTTCAGCGAAAGGTTTTGAATCATTTGATTTTGCGCTGGCCAACCAGAGGAGTTTTTATGATAAGGAAGTGAGAGAAGGCACTACAGATGCATCGGGCCATGCCAGTTTGGATTATGAAGTGCCAGCCATGTATGCCAACGCGGGCCTGCTGCAGGCCAGTTTTTATTCAACTGTATTTGATGAAACCGGCCGCCCGGTGAGCAGGGTGATTTCATCTGATATCTACACCCAGGATGTGTTTCATGGCATAAAGGATGATGGATATTATTATTATTCACTCAACCAGCCTGTGCGCTTCACGCTGGTATCATTGAACAGGGAAGGAAAACCTGTGCAAGCAAGGGCAAAGGTGCAGGTGATCAAACGTGAGTACCGCACCGTGCTTACCAGGAGCGGTAGTTATTTCAGGTATGAATCACAAACGGAAGATAAACTGCTGCACGACCAGGAAGTGAATGTGGGCAACAATACTGCATTTCAGTTCATACCCCGGTCGCCGGGAAGTTACGAGGTGCGCTTATACAGGCCTGGTGCCAATGCTTATGTCAGCAAAAGTTTTTACAGTTATGGTTCCTGGGGCGGTGAAAACAATTCCTTTGAAGTGAATACGGAAGGGCATATAGATATTGAATTGGATAAGGCAAAGTATGAGACCGGCAGCCAGGCGCGCCTGCTCTTCAAAACGCCTTTCAGTGGAAAGATGCTGGTTACAGTTGAAACGGATCATGTGATTTCTTACCAGTATATTGATGTTTCCAAACGCACAGCCACGCTTGAACTGAATCTTGAAGGCAAACATGTGCCCAATGTATATGTAACAGCCACTCTCTTCAAGCCGCATGCTGTTTCTGATATTCCGCTTACAGTGGCGCATGGTTATAAAAGCATCACCGTGGAAGAGCCGGGCAGGCGCATGAGTGTAGAGATCACCAGTGAGGAGAAAGTGAGGTCACGCAGTCACCAGAAAGTTAGAGTGAAGGCCAGCCCGGGTAGTTATGTTACCCTGGCGGCTGTGGATAATGGTGTGCTCCAGGTGAGTGATTTTAAAACACCTGATCCCTATGGTTATTACTACCAGAAAAAAGCTTTGCAGGTGCAGGCCTTTGATATGTACCCGCTTTTATTTCCTGAACTAAGAGCAGGCCTCAGCAGCACCGGCGGTGATGGTGATGTAAGCCTCGACAAAAGGGTGAACCCCATGCAGGCGAAGCGTGTGCGCATCATGTCGTACTGGAGCGGATTGAAAAAGACTAACGGTAGTGGTTATGCGGATTTTGAATTTGATATTCCCCAGTTCAATGGTGAGGTCAGGCTGATGGCCGTTGCTTTTAAGGATAACCAGTTTGGGTCTTCTGAAAAAACTACCATAGTGGCCGACCCGGTTGTATTGAGTACGGCGCTGCCAAGGTTCATGAGCCCGGGTGATACCGTGCTGGTGCCGGTAACCTTATCTAACACTACAGGCCGTGCAGCCAGCGGGAATATTAACATATCGGTTTCTGGTCCAGTAAAGGTTTTGGGGCCGGCCTCACAAGCCATCAACATTCAGCCTAACGGTGAAGCAAGACCGGTTTTCCAGGTCGTGGCCGATCCATCGGTGAACATCGCCCGGATCAATGTAACCGTAAATGCGTTGGGAGAAAAGTTCACCGAAGAAACAGAGATTTCCGTGAGGCCAGCATCCACTTTGCAGAAAGTTTCAGGAAGTGGTTCCATTGCGGGCGGCAGCAACCAGAAGATCACTATCCCGCAGGGAGATTTTATGAAGGCCAGTTTTGATTATGAGCTCATCATCAGCAAATCTTCCATAGCTGAATTGGCGGACCAGTTGCGCTACCTGGTACAGTATCCTTATGGTTGTACCGAACAAACCGTTTCAGCCGCGTTTCCGCAATTATATTTCAGTGATTTTGCCGCAGTAGCTGGCAAGGGTAACCAGGTTAACAATGCAAATGCCAATGTGATGGAGGCCATCAGGAAGATCAGGATGCGGCAATTGTATTCGGGTGCGGTTACGCTTTGGGATGGAGGCGGCAGGGAAGACTGGTGGACAACAGTTTACTCCGCGCATTTTTTGCTGGAGGCAAAGAAGGCAGGTTTTGATGTGGACAACAGTCTGCTTGAAACCATGCTGGGCTATCTCGCCAACAGGTTGAAAACAAGAGAAACCATCAGTTACTATTATAACAGGGATCAGAATAAGAAGATAGCACCCAAGGAAGTAGCGTATAGCCTGTACGTACTTTCACTGGCAGGCAGAAGCCAGGTATCTGTAATGAATTATTATAAGTCCAATGCGCAGTTGCTGGCGCTTGACAGCCGTTATCTTTTGTCGGCGGCTTATGCTGTAGCTGGTGACAGGCGTTCTTACCAGGCCATGCTACCCGGTTCATTTTTGGGAGAAGAATCGGTACAGCAAACGGGTGGAAGTTTTTACAGTGCACTACGTGATGAAGCCATCGCGCTGAATACCTTAATTGATGTGGATCCCGGAAATGCCCAGGTACCGGTGATGAGAAAACATGTGATGGACAAACTGAAATCAGACCGGTATGCCAACACGCAGGAACGCTCTTTTTCTTTCCTTGCATTGGGTAAGCTCGCAAGGGCTGAAGCCGGGTCTGATGTGAAGGCTGAAGTGTATGTGAAGGGAAAAAAGATCGCTGATATTGATGGTAACTGGAAGGGTACGGCAGCAATGCTCACATCAAATGAAGTAGAGGTGCGTACTAAAGGCAAGGGAAGGATCTATTATACCTGGGTGGCTGAGGGTATGAGCGCAAGCGGTAGTTACAGGGAAGAAGACCAGTATATCAAGGTGAGACGGAGATTTTTTGACCGTTTTGGCAAGGTGAGTAACGGAAATGAATTCAGGCAGAATGACCTTGTCATTGTAGAACTCACGCTGGATAAATCTTTTAGTAATACCATTGAAAATATCGTGATCACCGATCTATTGCCGGCTGGATTCGAAATTGAAAATCCGAGGACCAAAGAAATTCCTGGAATGGACTGGATTAAAGATGCATCCGAACCTGTTGCCCTCGATGTACGTGACGACCGCATTCATTTTTTTGTTGATGCGCATGCCGGCCGGCAGAAATATTATTACGCGGTCAGGGCGGTTTCGCTGGGCAGTTTCAGGCAGGGACCTGTAAGTGCCGATGCCATGTACAATGGAGAGATCCATTCCTATCATGGCTCGCAGGTGATTAGAGTGCTGCAGCCGTAGTTTCACGGGGGCTGAATGGTAGTCGGGAGTCGGAAGTCGGTAGTTAGTAGTCGGGAGTCTGTGGTCGACAGTTCAAAGTTCAAAGTCAGTGAACTAAAGAACTGGATAGCTTCTGCTTTCCTCTGACATATAATTACCATACTGCATCTGACACTCAAACAGCCGCTCTATTTATAGATTTGAAGGTAACAGGCCGGTGTTCAAGTTCAAAGTCGGTGAACTAGGAACTGGATAGCTTTTGCTTCCTCTGACTTATAATTTGTAATAGCCACAACTACAACTGGCACCAATCACCCGCATCATCCCCACAGCCTCCGACTTTGAACTTTCAACTATGAACTGAACTCAGGACTCACGTCTCACGTCTCACGTCTCCAGCCTTCGCTAAAGCTTCAGCTGGCAAAGCACGATTCACGATTCACTATTCACCATTCACGAGCTATCTTTATTGGCCGGGTGTTTGCACCCAATAATTGATGTCTGTGTCCGGGAAACATATCGCCCTTATTTGTAACCCTACCCGGGAGAATGAAAAGGCTTTGCGTATCACTAACCATGTTTCCAACATACTGGGTTTAAAAAATATCAGGCATTCCAGTTTCATTTCTGAATGGCCAGGATCATTATCCGGTTTTACCGAGGCCTGGATCGTGGGTGGCGATGGCACGCTCAACTATTTTATCAATAGTTATCCTGAGATAGAAATACCGCTCAGCATTTTTTGCGGTGGAAGCGGTAATGATTTTCATTACATGCTGTATGATGACATAAGTGTGGAAGAACAGGTTGAAACAATATTGAAAGCAAGCCCGCAAAAAGTTGATGCCGGCATTTGTAATGGGCGGTTGTTTTTGAATGGACTTGGGATAGGTTTTGATGGCGCCATTGTAAAAGACCTTCTCGGAAGGAAAAAATTATCAGGCAAAGCGTCCTATTTATTATCCATACTTAAGAACATCATCAATTATCATGAAACACCCTGCACCATAGAAATGAAGGATGAAGTGCTGTCGCAGGACTGCCTGATGATCAGTGTAGCCAATGGCAGGCGTTATGGAGGTGGTTTTTATGTTACTCCCAAAGCATCCCTTACAGACAGGCTGCTTGATGTAAATATTGTGGGGCGGATCAGCCCATTCAAAAGAATCAGGTATCTCCCGGTGATTGAAAAAGGAGAACATCTTGATCTTCCTGTTGTACAATACAGGCATGTTGGGCAGGTAAAAATTATAGCGCCCATGAAACTGCATGCGCATCTCGACGGGGAATATCTGTACGATAGTGTTTTTGAAACGTCAGTATTACCTGGAAAATTTTCTTTCCTGTATTAATACTCTTTTATTGGCAAAGGCTTTTACCAGTAGCAGGCCGGCTATGAAACCGCCGATATGCGCGGCATAGGCAATACCACCCGCCTGGTCTCCACCCAGTGTACCCATGCTGTTGATTACCTGGAAAACAAACCAGATTCCTACTGCAATAAAACCAGGTACGGAAAAAATACCAAAGAGGATCCATACATGAACTGATCGTTTAGGATGCATGATCATATAACCACCCAGCACACCCGAAATGGCGCCGGATGCACCCAGGCTGGGTATGAAGAGGTTCTGGCCAAAATAGTAAGTGCTGAATACATGGCATAACCCGGCGATCACGCCACAGAGCAAATAGAACATGAGGTATTTGAAGTGTCCCATATCATTTTCAAGGTTATCACCAAAGATCCAGAGGTACATCATATTGCCTGCAATATGAGCGAGGCCGCCATGCATGAACATGGAACTGATTAACGTGAGATAAACAGGTATGCCTGTGGGAGCCAGGCCGGGAATACGAACCAG
>JAEYUA010000284.1 GCA_023433755.1 Bacteroidota bacterium
CCATGTGAAGTAAGCCGCTGCGGTACACCACCAGCGGAAGGGATCACGTACACATCACTGTTTCCATCATAATTCCCGGTGAATGCAATGGTTTTACCATCAGGTGAGAATTTGGGATAACTCTCCACCCCGGACGGGGAACTCAGTTTGATGGCCGTTCCGCCATTCTTGGGCATGACCCAGATATCGTTGGCATAGGTGAACACCACCTGGTCTTTGGATACATCGGGGAAGCGGAACAAACCCGCATCTATCTGCGCCCGTGTGGCTGAAACAAACAGGAAAGCAGCAAGCGTTAGGATAAGCTTTCTCATAAAGCAAAATTTTGTTGATGGAACTTACGAAAAAAGCTCATATGAACAGGGGGGAAGTTTATGGACGGCAGCCGGTGCGTTGATGCGTGTTATTGATGAATGATGATCTTTCTCTCCCCGGACGATGTAGACAGGTAATGAAATACTGTTTCATCAAAACAACTGCTTTGCTGTTGCTGGTCATTTTGCCCCCGGTCATTTATGCCCAGCACCCGGAGGTCAACAGGATCATGGAAGGACTGGGTCTTGAAAACCAGAAAGTAGTTGCTTCCAAATGCGGTAGTGAAGGCCAGGGAATGATCATCTCCAACAGGGGCATTAACCGGTTTTTTACTGACAAGATCGGCAGCTATCTCTCCGAAGGCGGTGATGTTTCTCTTTTTAAAAACTACGCGACCATCAATACCTCGGGTGGGGAACTTTCCATCAACCATAACCTGGGAAAGATGGAAAAGATTACGGGCCGTCACCCACTGACCACCATTGGCTTCCGGGCAAGAATGTCAGACGGATTTGCCACTGTTTTCTCTGATAAAAAATTCCGCAACGATCTTGGATTTTCCCTCAAGCGAACCTGGTTTGGAAATGGTACGGCCATTTTCACCAATCATTGCAACACCCCTCCCTATGACACCCTTGGCCCTTCACAAAAAGCTGTCATGAACAGTAAGCGCTCCTTCATCCTTCACAGCCTGCAGCAGGAAATGGAAAACAAAACGAGGGAATTTGAAGCGGTGCTGGACAAAATGCAGGCGAACGAATTTGAAAATCCCGGGGAACTGGAACCAGCCAAAAAAGAACTGAGGGAAAGCTTTTTCAAAAACCTGAAGAAAGAATATGAGTCAAAGTTCGCCGAGATGGAAGCGCGTGCGCTCTCATCAAACGGAAGCTTTGAACGTATGGGTACAAGCTGGACTTCACTAACACTCTACATACCGCTTACGCAACAGCAGTTCAGCGTGGCGCCATCTTTTGGCGAAAATTTCGGTGATGAGGAACTATATGCCTGGAAACTCAATCTTTCTTATAACGAAATATTGGAGAGCAACGAAGGAGGGAGGTTTTTTTTGATCTTTGAAGGAGGCGTGTTCCAGAACAACACTGTCAACACTAAAACCATCAGGAAGGTCAGGCTGCTGGATTATAAAAACCGTGGCGGAACAGATACCCTCCGGTTCGCAGAGCTCGGCACTTCAGAAGCCTATGTGGGCAGGTATGAAAAATTTGTTACACCCCAGGTGAAGATGCAGTTTGTCTGGTTTCCCAAAGCCTCCAATGCCGGTCTCAGTATATCAATGGAAAAGAATTTTGGAAAATATCATGCACTAAATGGAAAGCTGGGCATGCCCATCCGCTTCAATGATAAACGCGGGGATCCGGCCGTGAATTTTGAACTGCAATTCCGCGGAACGGATATCAACAAGTCAGTTGACACGAAAAAATCTTTCGGTAAAAGATTGTCGGTAGGCTTTAGTGTAGGTCTGCCTTTCAGCAGTAGAATCTTTTGACCCCTTAACTGCCCCTGTTTGCCCCTGTACTCCTGATCTTCTTGGTTACATTAGCTGATTTGGAAGAGGTCTTAATGAATTTGGAGCTGCCTGCATTGGCTTTATTGCCACCTGCTTTTTTATTGTTGTTTTTCTTATCGTTAACTGGTAAAGCCATAACTATCAGATTTTTGTATTGTAAATATAAACCGGCAAATTGATTTGGAAAAGAAGGAATAGCCATCACGGTCCGGCCAAACCCATACACTACCGGGCCAGCCTCACCAATAAATATATCCACCCTTTTTAATATATTTAGTTAAGACTTCATTATTGTTCCTGCTTCATACCAAAACAATGAAAAAGTTTCTATTGCTCTTCTATCCCATTCTTGCAGGCAGTATCAGCCTGGTTTTGCTAAAAAAGAACTCAAACGAAAATGTATCATGGGAATTCGCTGAAGCAAAAAGAGAGACCGCTTTGGGTTGTGCGCCGGGAGCGGCTGATTATGCTGACAACAAAGGAAAATTCATTGGGCTCCTCCCTGGCTGGGGCGATCATTCCTATACCATTTCAACACAGTCGGATAGTGCACAGATCTATTTCAACCAGGGGCTGAGCATGTACTACAGCTATCATGCAAGAGAGGCCCTGGCATCATTCAGAGAGGCGGCAAGATTTGACAGTACCAACGCCTTCCTGTTCTGGGCACAGGCTCTTGCCATGGGTCCCAGTTATAACCTCGGTCACATCTATAAAATGGGAGCTGCTGTACCCTGGGTGGTTCAGAACATGAACCGGCTTTCCCCCAATGCAACAGCAAGGGAGAAAGACCTGATCCTCGCCATGAACCAGCGTTATGATACCAGTGATACTGCGGACCGTAACAGGAAGAATCTGAACCTGGGATATGCGGCAGCAATGAAAGAGCTGGTGAATAAATACCCCGAAGACCTGGAGATCAGGGCGCTCTATGTTGATGCCATGATGCTGGTGCATCCATGGGACTTCTGGTATAATAACGGAACACCGAAAGAATGGACACCTGAACTGGTAGCCTTTTGTGAAAAGATCCTGCAGGAGGATCCGCAGCACCCCGCAGGTCTTCATTATTACATCCATGTAACGGAAGCTTCGCGCAAGCCGGAAGTGGCACTGCCCGCTGCCGATTCATTACTGAAACTTTTTCCCGGCGTTGCCCATATGGTGCATATGTCGAGCCACGAATATGAACGTATTGGTTATTACGCGCAGGGTGTTCGCGCTAATGACCTGGCCGATCAAAGCCTGGTAGTTTATGATTCACTGGCTAAAGGTTTGTTTCCGCAGGTACATGTTCCGCATTATTATGCAGTGAATGCTTATTGTGCACTCAGCGGCGCTATGCAACAGGAGGCTTCTGAAAAAACCCTAACAGTACGAAATAGCATTGCTCCCACCCGGGAAATGACCTATTTCCAGTACCTCTATATGTTCCCGCAACTTGCCATGGTACGTCTGGGCAAATGGCAGGAGCTCATTAATGATGAAAGCAGGCTGGAAGACGACTGGTATTATGCGTCTATCCTAAATGATTTTGCCAAAGGAATGGCCTTTACCAGGACGGGAAAACCGGCTAAGGCAAAAGAGCACCTCGCCTCACTCAGAAAAAACATGAAGGTTCCGCTTCTGAAGAAAAAATTCATTCCGCATACCAGCAGTCCCTATGAATGCGCCGTGGTAGCCGAACATATACTGGAGGCGAATATTTTTTTTACGCTGAAAAATCAAAGTGAAGCATTGCAGTCAATTGAAAAAGCAATACTTGCTGAGGACAGCCTGATATATTCTGAGCCCAAGATCTGGATGCTGCCGGCAAGACAATACCAGGGCGCATTTCTAATGGAGTTGAACCGGCCTGCGGAAGCTGAAAAAGTTTACCGCGAAGATCTTGTCTGGAACCCGGGTAATGGATGGTCTTTGCTGGGATTATACCAGGCTTTGAAAGCACAGAAAAAAACAAAGGAGCTGGAAGAACTGAAAAAACTTTATATGAATTCTTTTTCGGAGGCAGAGGTAATACCTGGCAAGTCAGCGTACTAACGGCAACCAACAGGGTGTATAATTCGACAGGCTATTCCTCATCTTCACCTCTCTTAGTATAAACCGCTATCACACCTCCCGGACCGCCTAATACATAAGGCTGCCTGATGATTTTGATCGCTCCAATATCCATTACGGGAATTGCATTGAGTATGGATGGGTCTACACGCATTTCATCGAGATAAACCGTTGCCAGTTGATTTCGCATAACGGGTATACGCCCCGCCCTGGTTGTGTACACCTGGAGGCCGGCGACACGTCCATGCAACCAGTCAAGTATATTGAAGTGGCCCAGAACCGTACTGGCGTTGGGCTCCTCCTCCATATTGAAATAGGTTCCTTCAACAGAACAGAAAAGTCCGGAACAGTAAGGGTCCGACCGTTCAGCTCTTTCCCTCTGAACAGACTGTGCATCCGCGTGTGAAGCAAGGGCAAATAATAGTATGGTGAATAAGATTTTCAATGAAGCGCCATCTTTCTATCCATGCAGAAAGATTCGTGCCGCAAATGGTGAGAGAGATGTTAGAATTTGGCTGAATTCAGGGCCTCATCAGCTCTTAATCATCACCAATACCATCTTAAACGCCTCAACCGCTTTAAGCGCATGAGGAATATTTGCCGGGAGAATAATGGATTCACCCTCCGGGATGGTTTGAGGTTGCCCTCCTATCGTTATTTCCACCTTCCCATCCAATACCTGCACGAGGGCTTCATGGGGAGAGCTGTGTTCTGATAATTCCTGGTCTTTATCGAATGCAAACAGGGTTACGTTACCACCCGTTTTTTTGATGATGGTTTTACTGACAACAGCGCCTTCAGAGTATTCAATGGTGTTTTTTGTATGAAATTTTTCGCCTGGTTCAATCACTTTAGCCATAAGACTGATTATATGGTAAAGCTAACTAAAGATGGTTGTCAGTGATTTTTTGAGTAGCTGATTTCAACCCAGCGAAGTCCGCTGTAAACCAGTAGCATAGTATCACCTCCTTTCATGGTCCTGTTCCCTGCAAGCGAAGTTTTATGATCAATATGATCCACCATAATAAAGCCTGGAGCCAGCGAACATTCTATCAAAAGGATATGCCCGTTTTCTTTGCCGGCGGTGAGCTTCACTTTTGGATTAGTGCCATCACCGGAAACTGAGAAATAACTATTGGTGCCGACAGTGATAGTTGGTTTTGCCTTTGTTACTGTTACACTTTTCCGGGGGCCTATTGATAAGTAGGTTTTAGGTTTGATGTTTTCGGCAACAGTTGCGATGGAGTGTGTTCTGGGCATGAGGTAGCGTTTTGGTGATCATTTAAGTTAGCTTATTTTTTGTGATGGCGCAATGGTGAGTGAATCAGGATTTGCAGGATTTAAGGATTAACAGGATGGATAGCTGAATATACAATGAGGAATAAATCAAATTATTAGGAGGAAAATCACAGGAAATGCTGAAAAGGTTAATGTAAAAATCCTGCTTCACTCAACGGTGTGCAATAAAGAAATTAATTACTTACTAATGAGCTCCTGACTGGCTTCTTTCCCAGGACCAGATCCCTGCGGGATGACAGGTCAGAGTGGGTGTACGGATTCAGGAGCGGTTCAAATGCTGAATTAACAAGTAAAAAAGTCTTTAATCAACGCTGTCAGAGTGGTTGGACGCATTCGGGAACTGTTCAGATTCGGGAGATGTTCAAATGCTATAGCAATAAAAAAGCGGAACCGCAGTTCCGCTTTCATCTTTATTCCTTTGATTGGGTATGAACGGACATGCCGTTGGCATGTCCCTTCTTTAAAATCGTGAATCGTGGACACCTCACATTTCACGATTCACGCCTCACGATTCACGATCTAAAACACTTTCCCCGCAGGCGCCTCCGGCTTCTTATCCGCCTTCTCCGTCTGGCTCATTCCACTGGTGATCCATTTCTGCGGTGCCTTGCCAAGGAGGTAATGATCAAAGAATTCTTTTTGTCTTCTCTGGTAATCGATTTGATTCTCTTTTTTCGCCAGTCCATGGTTCTCACCTGCATATACCAGCATGATATGTGGTTTCTGCATTCTTCTCATGGTGCTGTACATTTCAATGCCCTGGTGCCAGTCAACCGCGCCGTCCTTATCTCCAAATGCAACCAGCAACGGTGTTTTGATATTTGCCGCCTGGTACATGGGTGAGTTGCGCATGTGTTCTTCCATGCGCTCGTACCAGGGACCATCAAACCTGCCCTGGCTGGTTTCGAAGATCTTGCTGTCAGGAGTACCCGTATTCCAGTAAATACTGTTACTCATCGAGATCAGGTTGGTGAGCGGGGCACCTGCAATAGCAGCTTTAAAAATATTCGTCTGGCTGATGATAAACGAAGTCTGGTAAGCTCCCCAGCTATGTCCCATCAATCCCACCTTATCCTTATCGACCATTCCTGTCTTCAACACTTCTTCCACTGCAGGCACCACACAATTCACGGCACTCATGCCGGGATCATTGATTTTATAAGTAATATCCGGACGAAAAACAAAATAACCGTTCGTGGTAAAATTGGTGGTATTGTACGAGCCTCTTTCACTTGGGTTCACATAATTATGAACAGTCTGCGAAAGTTCCTCGTAGATATAAGTGATCATGGGATATTTTTTGCCGGGCTCATAATTGGCTGGGTAAAACAGTGCGCCCTGCATTTTTTTGCCATCCTTATTCACATAATTCACCAGCTCACTTCTCCCCCAATTGTATTGAGCCTGCTGCGGATTGGTGGCAGCCACTTCTTTCACATCACTGAAAGTGGAGGTAGTATAAAGTGTAGGGGAGATATTATAATCCTGTTTCACAAAAAGATACTGGTTAGCATCTTTTGCTTTCAGCAACCGGTTCACCAGCTTGTCTTCATACACCACTGTCTGCAACTTTGCTTTTTCCATTTTGGCATAACCAAATTTTTTGGTCTTGTCGCCATACATGCTGAAGAAAAGCGGTTTGCTGTCATCAATGAAAGGCTCTTCAAAATCCAGGCGCTGCAGGCGGTAAATGGTTTCACTGTTCTTACCATCCGTAAGTTTTCTTGCACCTTTCCCGTCAGGCTTTACAGCCCAAACATCATATTCATCATACAGCAGCACTTCCTTATCACCTTTAAACCATCCGGCCATACCAACAGGCGGGCGGTTTGGAGCGGGACCATCATCCCTTACATCCCAGAAATCCGATCTGAGATTGGCAGTGAGGTTGGTATTCTGCCCGGTAGCAATATTGTAGGTATGCCAGTTCTTGTCTTTGAAATAAACCAGGTATTTACCATCCGGTGAAGTGCGCGGGAAAGTAAAGAAACCCGCGAGTATTTTTTCAAAAGCCAGTTTTCTTTCACCGGTCTTTACATTCACGATCCAGGCATCCGCATAATCTTCTTTGAAGGCCGGCTTGTATTTTTTATTGGTGTACACTACGGCGTATTTCTGGTTGCCGGTGAGTTGGGCAAGCGGCGCTTCTTCAGTAGTAAGTGTAAAAAACTTTCCATTATCAAGATTCCATGCGCTCAGGGAACTCATAAGTGTATCCTGCCCGAGTGTGATCTTCTGCCTTGGCTGGATCTCCGGATCATTCCAATGCCAGATATCAAGCCCGGCAAGTTTGGTAGAGGAGGTTCCTTTTTTGGCGGCGATCACTGCTCTTGTACTGTCAATGCGGAGCGTGTCTTTTTTGGTCATGCTGTCACCGGGTCTGCGGTCATCTTTTTTCGCGAGTTCATTATAAGTCCATGGCTTCAGTCCAAAGAAAGCCGTGGTCAGGTCATCGCTGATGCCAATGCCGCTGTTGGCAAAAACACGCATATCCTTTGGAAAATCTTTTTCATGCTCCGGGTCAAAAATTTTCATGACCGGTGCTTTGGATAGATTGGTATAAGTATATACTACGGCATTGTCCTCTTCATAACGGTCCTTGCGGTAGGCCCTGAAAAAAGCAAGGCCATCGCCTTCCTTTGACCAGGTAAGTTTGGAGAAACGTGCGGTATCACTTGCCAGCACTTTTAGCGTGGTGCTGTTGAGATTATATAGCTCAATGGAATTACCTGCTGTATTGGCTGATTCAACAATGTATGCCAGGTGATCGCTTTTTTTATTGAAGGCGAATTCAGTTACATTACCAATGGTACGCGTTGTTCCGTCCACGAGGTTTTTAACGAGCAACACCGAGCCCTTGTCCTTATTATCTTTTGGTGGCATGAGGTAGGCTGCCAGGAATTTTCCATTGCGGGAAAACCCAAAGCGGTTGATGTTTTTGATCTCTTCTTTTTTTCCTGTGGCCAGGTTGAGCAGTCCGAGTTTAAAATCAATGGTCTTCATCTGCTCCCTTGCTTTTTCGGCTTCCTTGTAGGAAACACCAACCCGGTAAGCCAGCCATTGGTTATCACCTGAGAATTCAGGTGTTGATGCAAAAGGCAGTTTATGCACCTTACCATTGTTTTTGTTCACCACGAACAGTGTATCATTATCCTCCTGCACCATTACATGGTACATCATCCATTCACCATTAGGTGAAAGCCCGGTGGTGGCCAGGGTTTGCCATTTACCGTAATCTTCTGGTGTGAGGTCCTTTTTTTGTGCTTTGGATTGCAGCACTAGCAGGCAGCCGGCAAGCAGCAACGGCAGGTAATTTTTAAACATATGGAGCGTTTTGATGGTTTTAAGGTAAGGGATGCCGTGCGAAGGGGAAAATGTTTTTTGTGAACGGTGCGAATGAGGGCCAAGCTGCAAGGGGCAAGCTGCAATGGACAAGCTACAAGCTACAAGACTTTATGCATGCAGCCTACGTATCATCAGAGTGGTTATATTTTTATAGTGAAAGGCCGGGGAGGCCAGCCTTCGCTGAAGCTTCGGCTGACGCAGCGGGAAGATGGTAAGTAAAGTCATTATAGCTTGAAGGGTCTAAACGATATCTTTGATCCAAATTTGATTATCAGACGCTACTTACCGTCCTTCCCGCCTAAACGGCTATGCCTTTTTTCTTCAAAACGTATTAAGCTTTATTTATTTGGCCAGCAAGAAAGTTCACTGCTCTTACCTTAGCAGTTCATGGATTATTTTAAGAAGCTATCGGATTTATTGAAGCTTGAAAAAGAAACCGACCGCCGTTCCTTTGAATTGCTCACGGCAACACTCTCCATCCAGGACCGCCGTGAAAACGGTATGACCTGGTACCCCATTGCCATCAAAGGAACTGAAACCGGCAGGGGTGATTACCTCACTGTTGAAATTGAACGCACCACGCATAGCGATATCATTCACCAGTTACGCTTCGGTATGACCGCGGCCCTTTTTTCCAACCATGATCCGAAAGAAGACCGCGTGGAAGGTACCATTACACATATCAGTGGCAACCGCCTCAAACTTTCCCTTCGCACAGACGAACTGCCCGACTGGTCACGCAGGGGCAAACTAGGTGTAGATGCGGTATTCGACGAGAACAGTTATTCTGAAATGGAAACCGCGCTGAAAACAGCACCACAGGTTGCGGAAAAAAAAGAAGAAGGAAAACTCATCAGGATTTTAACCGGCCAGCAGGCGCCTTCTTTCGATGAAAGAACAGAAACAAAAACTTACCCTGCTCTGAACACCCTTCAACAGGAAGCAGTGCAACTGATCCTTAAGGCCGGCGACCTCGCCATCGTACACGGACCCCCGGGAACAGGCAAGACCACTACACTTGTTGAAGCAATCAGGGCCATGCTTGAAACATCAAAACTAAAATTACTGGTGGTGGCGCCCAGCAATGCCGCTGTTGATTTGCTTAGTGAAAAACTTTTTGACAAAGGACTGAACGTTGTACGCATCGGCAACCCTGCAAGAGTCCAGGAAAAACAGTTGAGCCTCACTCTCGACAGCAGGATCGCTGCACATCCGCAATCCAAAGAAATACGCAGGCTGAGAAAGCAGGCCTCCGAATACCGCGACCTTGCCCATAAATACAAAAGAAGTTTTGGCGCGTCGGAAAGAGAGCAAAGGAAGGCTTTGTTTAATGAAGCAAGACAGATCGCTGCCGAAGTTGAAAAAACAGAACAGTACATCATAGATGATGTGATCTCAAAAGCGGATGTGATCACCGCAACGCTTATCGGTGCCAATCATTATACTATCCGCAAAATCAATTTTCACACGGTGGTGATTGATGAAGCCGGGCAATCTATTGAGCCTGCCTGCTGGGTTCCCATTTTAAAAGCCAGGAAACTGGTGATGGCCGGTGATCATTTCCAGCTTCCTCCCACCGTGAAATCTCCTGAAGCGGCAAAAGAATTCAATACCACCCTGATGGAAAAACTGGTGGCCTTGTACCCACAGTCAGTAGTACTGCTCAAAGAGCAATACCGCATGCATGAAACCATCATGGGCTTTTCTTCGCGGGAATTTTATGGCAATCAATTAAAGGCACATCCTTCCGTTGCCCAACATCTTTTATTTCCCTCTGACCAACCATTTCTCTTTATCGATACCGCAGGTTGCGGTTTTGAAGAATTGAGAGAAGGAAACAGGATTAGCAATCCTGAAGAGGCCCGGTTCTTACTGAAGCAGCTTGAAAAATTCGCGCAGCGTATTGAAGAGAATGGGCTTACAACGTTCCCGTCAACCGGTATCATATCACCTTACCGCCACCAGGTGGAATTGCTGAAAGAATATCTTTCAGATTATCCTTTGCTGCAATCACAGGCCCAGGCCATCACCATCAACACCATCGACAGCTTCCAGGGGCAGGAAAGGGATATGATCTTTATAAGCCTGGCGCGTAGCAACGCGGATGCGGTCATTGGTTTTTTATCAGAGATACGTCGTACCAATGTGGCCATGACAAGGGCCAGGAAAAAACTCGTGATCACAGGCGACAGCGCCACCCTTTCGCAGTTTCCATTCTATGCAGACCTGGTGGCCTATGCGGAAACCAATAATTCCTATATCAGCGCCTGGGAACTGATGTACTGACATCCATCCGCTCCATTTCCCATTCTTCCCTGTTTGCGTACTCACCAAAATAGGTGATAGGGAATGCAGTTCAATTTTTCTAGTTTTATTAGAACCGGGATAACCAAAACGTCCCGGACTCCAAAACCACATCATGGAACTCGTTGCACCAGTACTGCCTGCAGAGGCACGTCCCATTGGCAGAACTGCCTACCGCATCAATTCAATTGATCTTTTACGTGGCCTGATCATGATTATCATGGCCCTGGATCATACCCGTGATTTTTTTCACATTGAAGCATTCACCGGTGATCCTACCAATATGCAAACCACCACGCCTTTTCTGTTTTTCACCAGGTGGATCACCCATTTCTGTGCGCCTGTTTTTATCTTCCTCGCCGGAACCTCCGCCTACCTGCAAAGCCTGCGCAAGTCAAAGGCTGAACTCAGTGGCTTCCTGGTAAAACGGGGACTGTGGTTAATACTGGTTGAGGTTTTCATCATGAGCCTGGGCATCAGCTTCGATATCTATTTTTCCAATATTTTCCTGCAGACCATCTGGGCCATAGGCATCAGCATGGTGATCTTGGGAGCAGCGATCTGGATGCCCTATGCTGCCATATTCATCATTGGCACTTTAATCGTTTTCGGTCATAACCTTCTTGATTATTATGAGGCAGGGAAACAACAGTTTGGCGTGATCTACAGTATCCTGCACCGCACTGCATTTTATCCTATTGGTGAGGGACGGACAGTAGGATTTCTCTATCCCTTCCTTCCCTGGACAGGACTGATGATGCTGGGATATTGCCTCGGCCGGCTATTCATGGATGATGAAGGGAAGAGAAAAAAACGTTTGCTTTCTTTGGGCCTGCTCATTATTGGATTGTTCATTGTACTACGCGCCTTTGATATTTACGGCGATCCTTTCAAATGGTCGGAGCAAAAGAATGTACTCTTCACATTCATGTCATTCCTCAACACCACCAAATACCCTCCTTCACTTCTTTATCTCTGTATGACCATTGGTCCCGCACTGGTCTTTCTTGCCCTGGCAGGAAAGGGCAACAGCAGGCTGGCGAAGATCATCACGGTTTATGGCCGCGTGCCATTCCTGTATTATGTGCTTCATTTTTACCTCATCCACCTGGTGTCCTCTCTTCTTTTCTTAAGCAGGGGACATTCATTTGCCGAAGGATGGAATGGTATTCCAGGGTTCCCATTCAAGTTTGTTTTTCCCGGGGAAGGATATTCACTTGGCATTGTTTACCTCGTGTGGATATTGATCGTTGCGGCGCTCTACCCGGTTTGTAAATGGTTTGGTGAATACAAAAGAAAGAACAAACAATGGTGGCTCAGTTATCTCTAGCAGGGTGATTGCTGTTATCTTTAATCCATGAAGCCTCTTTTTATTCTGCTCTGCATCCTTTGCTGTGCAATAGCTTCCGCACAGCAGGCGGATATACTCATTAAAAACGGTAAGATCCTGGACGGCACGGGTAATTCCTGGTACTATGCAGACATCGCCATTAAAGATGGAAAGATCCTGAAGATTGGAAGACTTGAAAACTATACCGCACCAAAAATCATTGATGCCAGTGGCTTGTTAGTGGCACCCGGCTTCATCGATGTGCATACGCATATTGAGGGTGATGAGATGCAAAATCCCACCGCCGATAATTTTATTCTTGATGGTGTTACAACAGTGGTAACAGGTAATTGCGGTTCTTCTGCACCTGATCTGCAACGATATTTCCGCCAACTGGATTCGGTAAAGCTTTCCGTGAATGTGGCTTCCCTGCTTGGACATAATACCGTGCGCAGGACCATCATGGGTACTGCCAACCGCAATCCCACTAATGAAGAAATGCAAAGGATGGAAGAACTGGTCCGCCAGTCGATGAAGGCTGGCGCGGTAGGCCTGAGCACCGGCCTTCAATATATCCCGGGTGCGTATTCCAACACCAATGAAATTGTTAGCCTGGCCAGGGTAGCCGCACAATACAATGGAGTGTATGCTTCGCACATGCGCGACGAAGGAGACCAGATTGTTGCCTCCATCAACGAAACGCTTACCATTGGCAGGGAAGCATTGATCCCAGTGCAGATCTCGCATTTCAAATTAAGCGGACAACAGAACTGGGGCCGCAGCATGGAAGCACTTGATATGATCCGCCGAGCCAGGGAGCAGGGCATTGAAGTTACCATAGACCAGTATCCGTACACAGCCAGCAGCACCAGTCTCAGTATCATGATGCCGGATGAGATCCTTGCCGACGGAAATGATTCCATCAGGGCAAGATTACAAAGACCTGAAATAAGAAAATATGTAGTGGATTATTTGTTGCAGAGACTGAAGAAAAGAAAACTTAAACATTTCAGTTATGCCATGGTGGCTTACTACCGTGCGGATACCAGTTATAATGGTAAAAGCATTGAGGAGATCAACCGGCTGATGGGCC